>NZ_FYDT01000052.1:0-43966 GCF_900187585.1 Pseudomonas sp. Irchel 3E19 | reverse complement strand
TGGAAAAACGCTATGAATCAGTTTGCGATTTTGTACGGAGATCGATTCATCAGGTCAAACTGGTGAAATGAAGGCCTGCCTAACGGCAGGCCATTACCAGCCCGCACACAAAAAATCTGACACTCTCCAAACGCCCCAAAGGAAGCAAAGGTCTTTACCCTGACGTTCGGCCCCTCGCTGAGGCTCGGGGTTCCTTCGCTCCGGGATTGATCCGGGCGCATCGCCTCCGGTTTGCTTCGCTGCACCTCCTCTCGATGTGCTTGGCTTCGCCAAGCGGTCGCTGCGCTCCCACCCCCGGATCAATCCCTCCACTCAGCCTGCCGACGGGCCTTTCAAGGTCAAAAGCTGCACTCGAGCTAACGCTCATTGTGTTGAGTGGTGAAGATCAAGAGCGGTACTCGAGCTGGCGCTCATTGTGTTGGTTGGTGAAGATCAAAAGCGGTACTCGAGCTAACGCTCATTGTGTTGAGTGGTGAAGATCAAGAGCGGTACTCGAGCTAACGCTCATTGTGTTGAGTGGTGAAGATCAAGAGCGGTATTCGAGCTAACGCTCATTGTGTTGAGTGGTGAAGATCAAGAGCGGTACTCGAGCTAACGCTCATTGTGTTGGGTGGGGCGGCTTCGCCGCTTGGGTCTTACACAGCTCTGAACGGTAGGAGCCAGCCTGCTGGCGATGGCGGCCTGACAGTCGATCAGGTTCTGTCAGGCTGTCGCGATCCAACTGTGGGAGAGCTGCAACTAAACTAACGCTCATCCTGTTGAGTGGTGGGGGCAGGGGTTATGGAGCTGGCGCGTTTCCTGCAAGTCCACCGCAAATCGCCATAAAACGAGCGCTCGCGGTCATCCCGCCGGCGCCCGCTGCGGCAAAAGGTTTAGCCAGAAGGCCTGCACAGCTCAAGCAAGCTGCACGCAGCCCGGTGACGAACGAGAGGGGAGACGATGAAGGCAGTTATTTTGGCGGGTGGCCTCGGCACGCGCATCAGTGAAGAGTCGCACCTCAAGCCCAAGCCAATGATCGAGATCGGCGGCAAGCCAATTCTCTGGCACATCATGAAGCAGTATTCCGCTCACGGAATTCACGACTTCGTGATTTGCCTGGGCTACAAGGGGTACGCGATCAAGGACTTCTTCGCCAACTACTTCCTGCATACCTCTGACGTCACCTTCAACATGCGCGAAAACCGCATGGACGTGCATCAGAACTACAGCGAGCCTTGGAGCGTCACGCTCATCGACACCGGCGAGGAAACCATGACCGGTGGCCGTCTTCTGCGCGCTGCCCGTTACCTCCAGGACGAAGAAGCGTTTTGCTTCACTTATGGCGACGGCGTTTCTGACATAAACATCGCTCAACTGGTGGATTACCACAAAGCTCACGGCCGCCTCGCGACCGTCACCGCCGTGCAACCGCCGGGTCGTTACGGGGCCCTTGAGCGCCAAGGCGATCAGGTGCTTGGTTTCACCGAAAAACCACGTGGCGACGGTGGCTGGATCAACGGCGGTTTCTTTGTGCTCTCGCCCAAAGTGCTGACGTATATCACCGATGACGCCACCACTTGGGAAGCCGAGCCGCTGGCGCGTCTGGCGCAGGACGAACAACTGAAAGCTTTCGAGCACGAAGGCTTCTGGCACCCGATGGACACCCTGCGTGACAAGAACCATCTCGAAGCGCTGTGGATGAGCGGGGAGGCCCCATGGAAGCAATGGGCCTGAGTGCGGATTTCTGGCGTGGCAAGCGTGTGCTGGTCACCGGTCATACGGGTTTCAAGGGCAGTTGGCTGACCCTGTGGCTGCAAAGCCTCGGCGCGCAAGTCAGCGGTTTTTCCCTCGATCCGTCGACCGAACCGAGCCTGTTCGAACTGGCGCGAGTCCATGAAGGCATCAATGATCAGCGTGGCGATCTGCGTGATCTCGGCGCCTTGCTGGAAATCATCGCCGACACCGAGCCGGAAATCGTCCTGCATCTGGCGGCCCAGCCGCTGGTGCGTGAAGGCTATCGCGATCCGCTCGGTACGTATTCCAGCAACGTGATGGGCACGCTGAATCTGCTTGAAGCGATTCGTCAGGTCGGTTGCGTGCGCGCCTGCGTGCTGGTGACCACCGACAAGGTCTACGCCAACAAGGAATGGCTGTGGCCGTACCGTGAAGACGAAGCCCTCGGTGGTCACGATCCGTACAGCAGCAGCAAGGCTTGCTGTGAACTGTTGGCGCAGTCTTACGCCGCGTCGTTTTTCCCGGCGGACAAGTACGCTGAACACGGCCTGGCCCTGGCCACGGCGCGTGCCGGCAACGTTTTGGGCGGCGGTGATTTTGCGCCTGAGCGCTTGATTCCCGACGTGCTGAAAGCCTGGACTGCGGATGAGCCGGTAACCCTGCGTTACCCGCAAGCCGTGCGCCCGTGGCAGCACGCGCTGGAGCCGCTGGCCGGTTATCTGCAACTGGCTGCCGGCCTCTACGAACAAGGCCCGCAATACGCCGGTGCGTGGAACTTCGGGCCGGGCGAGGCCGACATGTGCAGCGTCGGCGAAGTGGTCGAGCTGCTCGCCAGTCGCTGGCCACAGGCGCGCGGTTTGCGCATCGAAAAAAGCGAACTGCACGAGGCGGGTCTGTTGCGCCTCGACAGTAGCCGCGCCCGTCAGGTACTCGGCTGGCAGCCGCGCTGGACCTTGCAGCAGTGCCTGACCCAGACCCTCGACTGGCATCTGGCGTGGCAGAACGGCGATGACATGCGCCGTGTGACCCTCGGCCAATTGAACCTGTACCGAGGCGCGCTGTGAGCGAGTTTTCCCTGAAAGCATTGCCGCTGGCCGGACTGTTCAGCGTCCAGCACAAGCGTTTCGAAGATCAGCGCGGGCACTTCGCCCGGCTGTTCTGTGAAGGCAGTCTGAGTGCGTTCGGCAGCGAATTTCATATCCGTCAGATCAACCATTCCTGCACCCGCGAGAAGGGCAGCGTGCGCGGTCTGCATTATCAAAACGCGAATGCGCCGGAAGCCAAACTGATCACCTGCCTGCGCGGTGAGGTGTGGGACGTGGCGGTCGATCTGCGTCCGGACTCCGCGACCTTCTTGCAATGGCACGCCGAGCATCTCAAGGCCGGCGACGGTCGCAGTCTGTTGATCCCGGCCGGGTTCGCCCACGGTTTCCAGACGCTGACCGAAGACGCCGAATTGCTTTACCTGCACAGCGCCGATTACGCGCCAGAGCACGAGGGCGGTCTGTCGGTGAACGATCCACGGCTGGCGATTGCCTGGCCGTTGCCTGTCAATAATTTGTCAGCGCGCGATTCCAGCCATTCCGCGCTTGATCAACACTTTGCTGGAGTGCGTCTATGAACTGCCGTGGGTGCGCCGCACCGCTGAGCTTGCCGCTGATCGACCTCGGCACCTCGCCACCGTCCAATGCCTACGTGCACGCCGATCGACTGGAGCAGGCCGAACAATGGGTGCCGCTGAAAGTCGCCGTGTGCCAGCAATGCTGGTTGGTGCAGACCGAGGATTACACTCGCGCCGACAGCTTGTTCGACGCTGAATACGCCTACTTCAGTTCGTTTTCCAGCACCTGGCTGGCGCATGCCGAGCGCTATGTCGCCGAGATGGTCGAGCGTTTTGGCCTGACGGCTGACAGCCGCGTGGTCGAAGTTGCCGCCAACGACGGTTACCTGCTGCAGTACGTCGCCGGTCGCGGCATTCCGTGCCTGGGCGTCGAGCCGACCCGCAGCACCGCGCAAGCGGCGCGGGAAAAAGGTCTGGAAATTCGTGAACTGTTCTTCGGTCGCGACACCGCTGCGCAGCTGAAAAGCGAAGGCTGGGGCGCTGACCTGATGGCCGCCAACAATGTGCTCGCGCATGTGCCAGACATCAACGATTTCCTGGGTGGTTTCGCAGCACTGCTCAAGCCTGCCGGTGTGGCCACGTTCGAATTTCCGCAACTGCTGACGCTGATGGCCGGCGCGCAGTTCGACACGCTGTATCACGAGCACTATTCCTATCTGTCGCTGACTGCCGTGCAGACCCTGTGCGAGCGCAACGGTCTGGAAGTCTTCGACGTCAGCCAGTTGAGCACTCACGGCGGATCGCTGCGCGTGTTCGTCCAGCGCAAGGACGGTGAGCGGCGCGCAGTTCAATCTTCGGTGCAGCAACAGTTGCAGGCCGAACTCGATGCCGGGGTTAAAACCGCCGAGTACTACGCGACCCTCGCGCCTGCCGCCGAACGCATCAAGCACGATCTGCTGCGCTTCCTGTTGCAGGCCAAGGCTGACGGCAAACGCGTGGTCGGCTACGGCGCCGCCGCGAAGGGCAACACCTTGCTCAACTTCGCCGGGGTCAAACCCGACTTGCTGGCGTGGGTGGCTGATGCCAACCCGCACAAGCAAGGCAAGTTTCTGCCGGGCAGCCGCATCCCGATTGTCGCGCCGGCGCAGATCGATATCGAGAAACCGGACTATGTGCTGGTGCTGCCGTGGAACCTGCTGCACGAAGTCAGTCAGCAACTGGCGCAAGTGCGTCAGTGGGACGGCCGCTTCGTGATCGCCGTGCCTGAGTTGAACGTGCTGTGAAAGTCCTCGTAACCGGCGCTACGGGCTTCGTCGGTCGGCATCTGGTCGGCGCATTGCTGGCACGCGGCTGCGCCGTTCGTGCGGTGGCGCGTAACGCAGAAACCGCGCAAGGCATGCCGTGGATCAACGACGTCGAGTTCATCGCAGCGGATATTCACGCGCACGATCTGGATGCTGTCGCGTTGACTGAGGGTGTCGATGCGCTGGCGCATCTGGCTTGGCCGGGCTTGCCGAACTATCGGGCGCTGTTCCATTTCGAACACAACCTGATGGCCGACTATCGCTTTATCAAAGGCGCGGTCGAGGCGGGCGTGAAGCAAGTTCTGGTGACCGGCACCTGCTTCGAGTACGGCATGCAAAGCGGCCCGCTCAGTGAACAGACTAAACCACAGCCGAGTAATCCATACGGCCTGGCCAAACACACCTTGCAGCTGTTTTTGCAAAACTTGCAGCAGGAGCATCCGTTCACGTTGCAGTGGGCGCGGTTGTTCTATCTGCATGGCGAAGGGCAGAACCCCAACAGCCTGTTGGCGGCGCTGGACCGGGCGATCGATGCCGGTGACGCGGTGTTCAACATGTCGGCGGGTGAGCAGTTGCGCGACTTTTTGCCGATCAACACCGCAGCCGATTACCTCGCGACGATCCTGCATCAACGCGACTTTGACGGCGTGATCAATTGCGCCAGCGGCCAACCGGTATCGGTGCGCGCGCTGGTCGAACAACGCCTGCGTGAACGCGGCAAGTTCATCGAATTGAACCTCGGCCACTACCCATACCCGACCCACGAACCGCTGGCGTTCTGGGCGGTGACCGAGCGTTTGCAACAGTTATTGGGAGAGCCGCAATGAGGCACGAGTTGTATCGGGTCACCGACCTGCCGGTCCTGCAAAACCGCACTTTTGCCGATGCCGAATCGGCGCAAGCCTCGGCCAGCGCCGACATGTTGCTGGTGCAGGACGAGCGTAGCGGTTTGATCTTCAACGCCGCGTTCGACGCCGACAAGCTCAGCTACGACGCCGACTATCAGAACGAGCAGGCGCATTCCGGCCAGTTCCAGAAACACCTGAGCGACGTTGAAGGGATCATCGCCAAGCACTTCAAAGGCCAGGAGCTGATCGAAGTCGGCTGCGGCAAGGGCTATTTCCTGGAGTTGCTCAAAGGCCTCGGCTACTCGATTACCGGCATTGATCCGGCTTACGAGGGCGAGAATGCCGACGTGATCAAGGCACCGTTCACTCGCGGGCTTGGCCTGGCGGCGGACGCCATCGTGCTGCGCCACGTGCTGGAGCACATCGAGGACCCGGTGAGCTTCCTCTCGGTGATTGCCGAAGCCAATCAGGGCGGGCAGATCTACATCGAAGTGCCGTGCCTGGACTGGATCCTTGAGCACAAGGCCTGGTTCGACCTGTTCTACGAGCACGTCAATTATTTCCGCCTCGATGACCTGCGCCGCATGTTCGGCACGGTGCACGAGGCTGGCCATCTGTTCGGTGGCCAATACCTGTACATCGTCGCCGACCTTGCGACGTTGCGCCTGACGCCGGAGCAACCGGTGCCACGCCTGACGCTGCCTGAAGGTTTCACCGCCAGCCTCGACCGCGCGGTGCAGATCATTCAGGCCGCGCCCGAGCAAGGTTCGGCCATCTGGGGCGCGTCCTCCAAAGGCGTTATCTATTCGCTGTTCCTGCAACGCGCCGGCGTGGCGGTGGATCGCGTGGTGGATATCAACCCGGCCAAGCAAGGGCGTTATCTGCCGTTGAGCGGTGCCCGGGTGTCCTCGCCGCAAGAGGCCATGGATGCGTTGCCCGAAGGCGCCAACCTGTTTGTGATGAACTCCAATTACCTCGAAGAAATCAAGCGGATGACCGGTGGACGCTACGTCTATCACGCCGTCGATAGCGCTTCGTTCCAGTGACCATTGAGACTTTGAACATGACCGACAACAGCATCAACCAAGCCTTTGAAGCCGAATGCCGCGAGCAGATCGCCCAGCAGGGTGACGATCAGAAACTCACCGGCCTGGCCCGTGATTTCTTCAACGAATCGGCCAAACACAAGTACAGCTACCACTTCTCGTGGATGGGCCGTCCGATCATTCAGCTGCCGCAAGACATGATGGCGATGCAGGAGATCATCTGGCAGGTCAAGCCCGATCTGGTCATCGAGTGCGGCATCGCCCACGGCGGTTCGATCATCTACTACGCCTCGTTGCTGGAGCTGCAAGGCCACGGCGAAGTGCTGGGTATCGACCTCGATATTCGCCCGCACAACCGTGAAGCGATCGAAAGCCACCCGATGGCCAAGCGCATCAAGATGATCGAAGGTTCGAGCATCGATGCGGGCATTGCTGCTCAGGTGCAAGCCTTAGCCAAGGGCAAGAAAGTCATCCTGGTGCTCGACTCCAACCATACCCACGATCACGTCCTCGAAGAGCTGCGTCTGTACGCACCGCTGGTGTCAGTCGACAGCTACTGCGTGGTCATGGACACCGTGGTTGAAGACATGCCGGCCGACTTCTTCCCGGATCGCCCGTGGGGCCCGGGCGATAACCCGAAAACCGCAGTGTGGAAGTACCTGGAAGAGAACAAGGATTTCGAGATCGACCAGCAGCTGCAAAACAAGCTGCTGATCACCGTGGCGCCGGACGGCTATCTGCGTCGCGTTCGTTAATACGCAACATCACCAAAGCGTTATTTCGGCGAGTCGCCGGTTGTGGAGAGAAGTTATGCAAGGCAAGTACAGTTCTGAACCAGCGCTGCCGCTCAATGAGCTGTTGACCGTGGTACTGATTACGCACAATCGGCCGGCGTTTTTGCGTCGGGCCGTGAAGTACTACAGCAGCTTGCCCTGCACAATCATGGTTCTGGATTCCACACCCGAGCGACCTGAAGGCGATTTTTCTGCGGTCGATTACCACCATGTGCCGCAGTTCGCTTACTGGGGCATGCAAGCCAAACTGGCCTACGGCGTGGAGCAACTGACCACGCCGTACATGGTGCTGGCGGCCGATGACGATTTCATCCTGCACGACTCGCTCGTCGAGTCCGTCGGCTTCCTGCAAGCCAACCAGGATTACGGCATGTGCCACGGTTATTGCCTGATGTACCTGACGCAGGCCAATAGCGTGAGCTACTTCCGCCGCGACAAGAAGGTCCAGGAAGACTATTGCGCCGAGCGGGCGCAGGATCGGGTCATTGACTACATGAGCCAGTACATCCCGCCGTTTTATGCGGTGACCCGTACCGACTTGATGAAAACCTGGCATTCGGCCTTGCCGCCGGGCACCAACTTTCAATGGCAGGAAATCGGCCACGTCTACTTCCTGCTGGCCAGCGCCAAGGCACGCATTCTGCCGATGCCTTACGTGGTGCGCGAGATCAACTATGGCGTCTCCGAGCACAACACCGATGTGTATCACTCGCTGACCTATGTCGACGGCAAATCGCGCGCCGAGCGCGAAGCGTTTGCCGAATTCCTCGTTTCGTTGCCGACCGCCATCGAAGGGCTGGATGCAAAACAGGCCAAGGCGTTTGCCCTGGAAAGTTTTGAAGCGATGGCCGACAGCCTGAAATCCCGGCGCGCGCTGACCGCGGAGCTGATTTTCGAGTCTTCCTGGAATCAGGAGACGAAGGTCCCGGATCGTCGTTTCGGCCCGCTGCAGTACGTCGAAATGCCGTTCTACAATCAGGCGTTCTTCGACCGCCTGGAGCAGTTCGAGTTCATGCTGCACACCATGCCGGCCGGACGCCTTCAACTGGAAGGGCTGGAAGGTATCTGGACCCGTCAGGCGCATCTGTTGCAGGCGCGCAACAACGATACGCCGGAAAGTGTGGTCGACCGTTTGTGGCAGGCCCATGACCTCAATGCGTTCAACCAGACCCTGGTCAAGCGTCTCGCGGCGCAACTGGACACCTTGGGCTTGGGCGACGACGAAGCGGCGCAAGCCATGAACGAATGGTTGGCCCGCCTTGAAGCACTGACCGTCGATGATCAGCAAGCGATGTTCGACAACATGCAGTCCGGTCGCCTGCTCAAGTGGCTGGCGACCCGCGCGCCTGCCGAACAACAGGGCAAAGCGATTGCCGAGCGCCTGGCGGCCAATGGCGGCGGCCCGCAGTTCGGTGTGTTCCTGCTGGATCTGGACAACGACATCGACAAGTTGCAGGTCTCGCTCGACAGCCTGCTCGAAGGGCAATGCAAGTCATTCAAGATTGTCGTGTTCACCACCGGCGAAGCGCCGGCGGCGACCACTGCGCAAAACACCCTGCACTTTGTCCGCGTCACCCCGGGCAACTATGTCGACAAGCTCAACCAGAGCGCCGCGCAATCCCCGTGCGATTGGTTGCTGCTGGCTCGGGCGGGTGATGAGTTCACCGCCAGTGGTCTGCTGCGCGCCAGCCTTGAATTGCTTTCGTCCGAAGGCGTGCGCGCAGTGGCCAGCGATGAAATTCAGCGCAAGGACGGTGGCGCGCTGGTTGATGTGTTCCGTCCCGGTTTCAATCTGGATCTGTTGCAAAGCGTTCCGTCGTTGATGGCACGCCATTGGCTGGTGCGTCGCGATGTTCTGCTGGAGGTCGGTGGTTATCAGGCCGATTTCAGCAAGGCGCTCGAGTTCGATCTGCTGCTGCGCATCATCGAACAGGGTGGCCTCGACGGTCTGGCGCATCTCGATGAGCCGCTGCTGATCACCCAGGCAACGGAGCTGGAAGAGAACGACCACGAGCGTCAGGCGTTGCTGCGTCATTTGGGCAATCGCGGTTACAAGGCCAAGGTCACCTCGAATCTTCCGGGTACCTGGCAGGTCGATTACCGCCACACCGAACAGCCAATGGTTTCGATCATCCTGCCTGTGATCGACGATCTGCAGGTGTTGCGCCGCTGCCTGGACGGCGTGCTGCTCAGAACCCGCTATAGCCGTTTTGAAGTGTTGCTGGCTGCCAACCCGAATCAGTCGGCGGCAGTCAACGATTGGCTGGGCACGTTGCGCCATCCAAAGGTGAATGTGCTGCGTGCCGATCAGCCGCTTGGCGAAGTCGCGCTGTACAACGCCGCCAGCGAGCAGGCTCAGGGTGACTATCTGGTATTGCTGGCCGCTGACAGTGAAGTCGTCAACCCGAACTGGGTCGACTCGCTGCTCAACCATGCCCAACGTCCGGAAGTCGGTATCGTTGGTGCCAAACTGGTGGGACGCGACGGCAAGATTACCCACGCCGGTCTGATTCTCGGCTTGAACGGTGGCGTCGGCTCAGCCTTTGTCGGCGAAAAACACAACCACAAGGGTTACATGCAGCGCCTGGCGGTCGAGCAGAATTATTCGGCCGTGTCGAAAGTTTGCCTGATGGTGCGTAAAGAACTGTTCAACGCCGTTGGCGGTCTGGACGAAGTGACCTTCGCCAACGGCTTCAGCGATGTCGATCTGTGCCTCAAGGCCGGTCAGGCCGGTTACCTCACGGTATGGACGCCATTGGTGCAGGTGCTGCATGACGGCGTGCAGCCGCAAGCCCCTGAGGCGCTGGCGGCATTGCGTGAGAAGTGGAGCGGCGCTTTCGCCCAGGATCCGGCTTACAACGCCAACCTGGCTCTCACCGGCAAAAGCTACACCCTGGCTGAAAATACTCCGCTCCATTGGTCGCAGTTGCTCGCTTAAGTCCGCCGGACAGGAATCAGCACATGTTCAACGGTCAATCGATTTTCATCTCCGGCGGCACCGGCTCGTTCGGGCGCAATTTCATCCGCCGCCTGCTGGAGCAATACCAGCCCAAACGGGTGGTGGTGTTCTCGCGCGATGAGCTTAAGCAGTACGAAATGCAGCAGACGTTCAACGCGCCGTGCATGCGTTACTTCATCGGTGACGTGCGTGACGCTGACCGTTTGCGTCAGGCCATGCGCGGCATCGACTACGTGGTGCATGCTGCGGCCTTGAAACAGGTGCCGGCGGCGGAGTACAACCCGACCGAATGCATCCGCACCAACGTCAATGGCGCAGAAAATATCATCGCGGCGGCCATCGATAACGGCGTGAAGAAAGTCGTCGCGCTGTCTACCGACAAGGCTGCCAGCCCGATCAATCTGTACGGCGCAACCAAGTTGCTGTCGGACAAATTGTTCGTCGCTGCCAACAACATTGCCGGTGAACAGCAAACCCGTTTTGCCGTGGTGCGCTACGGCAACGTCGCCGGCTCACGTGGCTCGGTGGTGCCGTTTTTCAGCAAGCTGATTGCTGATGGCGCTACGGAGTTGCCGATCACCGACGAGCGCATGACGCGGTTCTGGATCACGCTGGATCACGGCGTGCAGTTCGTACTCGACAGCTTTGCGCGCATGCACGGTGGCGAGGTGTTCGTGCCGAAGATTCCGTCGATTCGCATCGTCGATCTGGCCCGGGGCATGGCTGAGCATCTGCCGCACAAGAACGTCGGCATCCGTCCGGGGGAAAAACTTCATGAGTTGATGGTGCCGCTGGACGATGCGCGGATGACCCTTGAATTCGAGGATCACTACACCATCCAGCCGTCGATTCGCTTCACCAGCATTGATGTCGATTTCGCTGTCGACAAACTGGGCGAGCAGGGGCGGCCGGTGAGTGAGGACTTTGAATATCGCTCCGACACCAATGCGCACTATCTCTCGGTCGGGCAGATCGCCGAGCTGCACGCGAAGCTCTCGACATGATTCCCTACGGTCGGCAGAGCCTTGATCAGTCGGACATCGATGCCGTTGTCGACGTGTTGCAGTCCGACTGGCTGACCCAGGGGCCGACCATCGAGCGCTTCGAGCAGGCCATGGCCGAGCGCTGCCAGGCGGATTTCGCCGTAGCGGTGTGCAACGCCACAGCAGCGCTGCACATTGCCTGTCTGACCGCTGGGCTTGGCCCCGGGGATCGCTTGTGGACGACGCCGAACACGTTTCTGGCCTCGGCCAATTGCGGGCGTTACTGTGGCGCAGATGTCGATTTCGTCGACATTGATCCGCTGACGTGGAACCTCGATTCATTTGCGTTGGCAGCGAAGCTGGATCAGGCCGAGCAGGACAGTACCTTGCCAAAGGTACTGGTGGCGGTGGCTTTTTCCGGGCAGAGCTGCGATATGCGCAAGATCGGCGAACTGGCCGAGCGCTACAACTTCACGGTGATCGAAGATGCCTCGCACGCCGTGGGCGCCAGCTATGCCGGACGTCCGGTCGGTTGCGGTGAATTTGCGGCGATGACCGTCTTCAGTTTCCACCCGGTGAAGATCATCACCAGCGCCGAGGGTGGCATGGTGCTGACCAACCGCCCAGCGCTGGCGGAACGCCTGCAACGCTTGCGCAGCCACGGCATGACTCGCGATCCGCAACAGATGACCGAAGCCAGCCATGGCCCCTGGTATTACCAGCAGATCGAGCTGGGCTTCAATTACCGGATCACCGATCTGCAAGCCGCATTAGGCTTGTCGCAGCTTGGCAAACTGGACGATTTCATTGCGCGCCGCCGCGAATTGGCGGCGCGTTACGACCGACTGCTGGCGTACTTGCCGGTGACGCTGCCGAGCGCCCAACCCGACGCGGAGTCGGCGTGGCATTTATACGTGATTCGTTTACAGACCGATCGCATCAATCTCAGTCACCGGCAGGTGTTCGAAGGCTTGCGTGCGGCCGGCATTGGCGTGAATCTGCACTATATTCCCGTGCATTTACAGCCCTACTATCAAGCGCTCGGTTTCGCCGAGGGTGACTTCCCTGAAGCCGAACGCTATTACAGCGAAGCGATCAGCCTGCCGATGTTTCCGCTGCTGAGCGATGAGCAACAGGATCATGTGGTCGAGCAGTTGCGAAGACTGCTTGTTGAGGAATAGGACACGATGAGCAACGTTGCAATCATCCCGGCCCGTGGGGGCAGCAAACGCATCCCGCGCAAGAATCTTGCGCTGTTTGACGGCGTGCCGATGATTGTCCGTTCGATCCGCACTGCGTTGGATTCAGGCCTGTTCGATCAGGTCGTGGTCAGCACCGATGACGCAGAGATTGCCGACGTTGCGCAAGCTCATGGCGCGCAGGTGCCGTTCCTGCGCCCGGCGGAGCTGGCCGATGATTTTACCGGCACCGCCGCCGTGATCGTGCATGCCTTGCAGCGACTGCCGAGCTTCGATTACGCCTGCTGCGTGTACGCCACCGCGCCGCTTTTGCAGGCGCGCTATCTGCGCGAGGGATTCGAGTTGCTGGAGCAGCATCCAGACCAGTCCTTCACCTTC
The DNA here is from genome assembly GCF_900187585.1 of Pseudomonas sp. Irchel 3E19. Classification (NCBI taxonomy): domain Bacteria; kingdom Pseudomonadati; phylum Pseudomonadota; class Gammaproteobacteria; order Pseudomonadales; family Pseudomonadaceae; genus Pseudomonas; species Pseudomonas sp. Irchel 3E19. The sequence goes on along the minus strand of NZ_FYDT01000052.1, from coordinate 31,181 downwards.
TCCGTGTGCAATTTCGGCTTTCCGGTGCAGCGTGCATTGACGCTGGACGGACAGGGCGCGCTCACGGCGTTGTACCCGGAGTTTCGTAACACCCGCTCGCAGGATCTGCCCGAAGCGTTTCAGGATGCCGGCCAGTTTTACTGGGGGCGGCGTGATGCGTGGTTGCGCGGCGAGGAGGTCTACTCGTCGGCCAGTCTACCGGTGATTTTACCCCGGCATCTGGTGCAGGACATCGATACGCCTGAAGACTGGAAACGTGCCGAATACCTTTACGCCGCGCTCAAGGCCGGCGGAGAGTTGCAATGAGAATCCTGATTCGCGCCGACGCCTCGCCCACCATCGGCAGCGGCCATATCGCCCGCTGCCTGACGCTGGCGCGGGTGCTGCGCAAGCAGGGCAGTCATGTCGCGTTTGCCTGTCGGCAGTTGCCGGGGCATCGACTCGATGCATTGCGCGCAGAGGGTTTCGAAACCTTCGCGCTGCCCGATCTCTACCCCGATGAAGACCCGCAGCAGGCCATCGAGTCGATGCTGCCGTGGCAGGCCGACATCGATGCGCTGGACGTGCTGCTGGAAGATCACGCCGAATTCGACTGGATCATCGCCGACCATTACGGCCTCGATCATCACTGGCAGACCGCCGCACGCCGTTGGGCGCCGCGCATCGCAGCCGTCGACGATCTGGCGACACGGCGTTACAGCGTTGATTTGCTGCTCAATCAGAATCTGTCCGGACTCAGCGAAAACTACACGCCGTTGTTGCCTGAAGGCTGCCGTACTTTGCTCGGCCCGCGCTATGCCATGTTGCGTGAGGAGTTCAATTGCCCGGCGATCGAAATCAAACCCCAGGCCCGGCGAGTGCTGGTGAACTTTGGCGGTTTCGACGCGGCGATGCAGACCCATCACGCGATGTTGGCGTTGGCCGATTTTACTGAACTTGAAGTGGACTTCGTCGCCGGTGCCGACAACCCGGCGTGGGCGCAGATGCAGGCACTGGCCGAGACACGGCCGAACTGGCACCTGTACAGTTTTGTCAGCGATTTCCAGCAGCGCATGACCGAGGCCGATCTGTTTATCGGCGCCGGCGGCGGCACCAGTTGGGAGCGGGCAGCGTTGGGTTTGCCGACGATCTGCATCGCGGTGTCGAACAACCAGCAGGTCAATGGCGAGGTGATGGCGGCAGCGGGCGCGCATGTATTCATGGGCGCGCGCGAGCAGATCAGTGTCGAGCAGTTGCGTGATGCAATTGGCTTTGTTGCCGGCAATCAGTATTTGCGTCGGAGCCTGGCGGAGCGTTCGCGGCAACTGGTCGACGGTCGCGGCGCATGGCGAGTCGCGGCGGCTTTGGCCGGTGCGGTACTCAAGGTGCGTGCGGCGACGCAGGACGATACGCCGCTGTTGCGTGATGGGCTGAACACCCGTTTGCACCATCCACAGCGCCTGGTATTGATCGCCGAGGCTGATGACGGCCCGGTCGGTGTGTTGCGCTACGAGTTGCGCGGCTTTGAAGCCGAAGTCTCGCTGTATCTGTTTGAAGGGCGATTCGGCCTTGGCTGGGGCAGGGCGCTACTGGCGCGTGGCGAGTCGTTCGCCGCCGCACACTGGCCGCAATTGAACGCCATCACGGCGCAGGTGCTGCCGGGCAATCACGCTTCATTGAATGTTTTTTGCGACGCCGGCTTCACCCGGAATGCCTGCGCGTTCATCAAGGTTTTGAAGGAACACCGTTCATGAGCAGTTTCAAGATTGGCGACCGTCTGATCGGTGCCGACGCGCCGCCCTTCATCATTGCCGAGATGAGCGGCAACCATAACCAGTCGCTGGACGTGGCCTTGCAAATCGTCGAGGCCGCCGCCAAGGCCGGCGCCCATGCCTTGAAGCTGCAAACCTATACGGCCGAGACCATGACCCTGGATCTGGCCGAGGGCGAGTTTTTCATCAAGGACCCGGGCAGTCTGTGGGCGGGGACTTCTTTGTATGACTTGTACGAGAAGGCCCATACACCATGGGAATGGCATGCGCCGATTTTCGCTCGCGCCAAAGAGCTGGGGATGCTCGCGTTCTCGACGCCGTTCGATGACACGGCGGTCGACTTTCTCGAAAGCCTCGACGTGCCGGCTTACAAGATCGCCAGTTTCGAAAACACCGATCTGCCGTTGATCCGCCGTGTCGCCGCCACCGGCAAGCCGCTGATCATTTCCACCGGCATGGCCAGCATCGCCGAACTCGATGAAACCGTGCGTGCGGCCCGCGAGGCCGGGTGTAAGGATCTGGTGTTGCTCAAGTGCACCAGTACTTATCCCGCGACGCCGCGTAATAGCAACGTGCGCACGATCCCGCATCTGCGTGAGCTGTTCGGTTGCGAGGTGGGGCTGTCTGACCACTCGATGGGCGTCGGCGTGTCGGTGGCTGCGGTGGCGTTGGGCGCGACGGTGGTGGAAAAACATTTCACCCTCGACCGTTCGGCGGGCGGCGTGGACGCGGGTTTCTCGCTGGAGCCTTCAGAAATGGCCAGTCTGGTGCTGGAAACCGAACGTGCGTGGCAAGCGTTGGGTCAGGTTCAATATGGCTCTACCGAAGCTGAACTCAAGTCGGTGGTGTATCGCCGTTCGCTGTACATTACCGCCGACATGGCCGCGGGTGACCTCTTTACGCGGGACAATCTGCGCGCCATTCGCCCAGGCAAAGGTCTGCCGCCCAAGCACACCGATGCAGTCCTGGGGCGTCACGCTCGCGGCCCGATCAAGCGCGGCACGCCGCTGGATTGGTCGTTGGTCGAATAAGCCGATCTGCAAGCGATTCGGCAAAATCGCGTGACCTGCGAGTCATAACGCGCATCTTCACTGTATTGTATTGATCGGGGAGATGGCGCCTGGCCCGCTTTTGGTTCCAGTGATAGCCCTTTGCGCTCCCCGTGGCTGCCCGTTGTGGCGGCCGTTTTCTGTTTGTCGGCGCCCCTCAAATCCTTGCGAGCGGTGGTCTTGGGCTGTTTTTTATTGGGAAGCCGTAATGATTGGCATAAAAGGCATTGCGAGCTACGTTCCTGTAGCCGGCGTGGACAATTACGCACAAGGTGCAAAATTCGAGAAGGATGAAGAGTTCATCCTTGGCAAGATCGGCTCGGCGTTCCTGCCGCGCAAAGACGCTGAACAAGAAACCTCCGATCTGTGCGTGGAAGCAGCCAATGCGCTGTTTGCCAGCAACCCAGAGCTGAAACGTGAATCGATCGACGCACTGATCGTCGTCACTCAGAACGGTGACGAAGAAGGCCTGCCGCACACTGCCGCCATTGTGCAGGACAAACTCGGCTTGCCGACCAATGTCGCCGCGTTCGATATTTCTCTGGGTTGTTCCGGTTACGTCTACGGCATCTACGCGATCAAGGGCTTCATGGAAGCCGCAGGTTTGAAGAATGGTCTGCTGATCACCGCTGACCCTTATTCGAAGATCGTCGATCCGGAAGATCGCAACACCACCATGTTGTTTGGCGATGCCGCCACTGCGACCTGGATGGGCGAAGATCCGACCTGGGCATTGGGTAAAGCCAAATTCGGCACCGACGGTTCCGGCGCGCCACACCTGAAAGTGACCGATGGCGTGTTCTTCATGAACGGTCGTCAGGTGTTCAACTTCGCGCTGCTCAAAGTCCCGGCGCATTTGCATGAACTGCTCGACGATTCGGGTTTGATGGCCGACGATATCGATGCCTTCTGCATTCACCAGGGCAGTGCGGCGATTGTCGACGCCGTAGCGCGACGCTTCGAAGGCGAGCCTGAGAAGTTCATCAAGGACATGGTCGAGACCGGCAATACCGTTTCGTCGAGCATTCCGCTGCTGCTGGAAAAACACGTGATCGATTCCGACTGGCAGCGCATTGCACTCAGTGGTTTCGGTGTCGGTCTGTCGTGGGGCTCGGCGATTATCTATCGCCCTTGAGCCTGAGTAAAAACGGCGGATACAAAAATAGCGTTCAAGGTTAACCTTGAACGCTATTTTTTTTGCCTGAAACGGAGCGAAAGCCGTCATGAGCGAGTTTTTCCAGGCCAATGCCGAGGTCCTTCAGCGACGCTGGCCGGCGCTGTTCGAGCGATTGATGGCTGAAGACAGTGCGGCGATAGAAGCCGGGTTGGTACAGGGCCTGGGTTCGACGCTGAGTGTTGGTGGCATTCAGCTCACCAGTCGCCATGACCGACTGCATGAGGCCCAGGTCCAGGCCGCCAGCCTGGCGGACAAAGCGCACTTGCATGTCTATGGCACCGGCCTTGGCGATTTGCCCACTGTCCTGCTGCAGCGTGACGGTCTTGAGCGTCTGTACGTGCACATTCTCAACGGCGCGCTGTTCGCGCTGGTGGTGCAACTGCTCGATCAGCGCCAGTGGCTGGAAGATCCGCGTGTGCAGTTGTTCTACGCCGGCGATCTGTCCGATATCCGCACACCGTTTTTTGCCTTGCCTGCCGAGATGCTGCTGGCCGATGACTTCAACGCGAAGATCCGTGATCGGCTGGTCAATGAAGTGCATTTGAGCTTCAACAATCGTGAATTCGATGCGCAGTCGCCGTTCATTCAACAGCGCTTGCAGGAATGCCTGCCGGTATTGCTCGGCGATGACGATGTGGCGCAATTGTTCGGCACTTGCACCGATCGGCAGATCTACGTGATCGGCACCGGGCCGACGCTCGAAAGCCACTTTGAGCGACTGGCAGCTCTCCAGCAGCACGCGGATCGTGCGCTACTGATCTGCGTCGACACCGCTTACCGACCGCTGCGTGAACGCGGGATCGTGCCGGACCTGGTGGTGACCATCGATCAACGCATCGGCTTTCGGCATCTGCCGTTCGAGCAGTCCGATGGCATCCCGCTGGTGTACTTGCCCATGAGTGATCCCGAGGTTTTACGCGCCTGGAAAGGCAAGCGCTATGGTGGCTATTCGGCAAGTCCGGTGTACGCGCAATTGCGCGAGCAGTATCCCCGTGGGCTGTTGCATGTCGGTGGCAGTGTGATTCACCCGGCCGTGGATCTGGCGGTGAAAATGGGCGCGACGCGCATCACTCTGTTTGGCGCTGACTTCGCCTTCCCGATGAACAAGACCCATGCTGGCTGGGATGACGGCGAATTGGGGGCGGGGGTGAGTCAGGCGCGGCACTGGGTGCGCGATGGCAATGGCCAGAAGGTCAGCACTCAACTGAACTTCCGTGGTTATTTGTGTGTGCTGGAGCGTTATATCGCCGCGCATCCGCACGTGCAGTTCTTCAACAGCAGCCGGGCGGGTGCGCTGATTGTCGGGACCCAGTTCAATCAGGAGTTCGTGCAATGACGGCGATGGAAAAGTGCATCGGCGAATGCCGCCAGTGTGCGCGACTGTTTCGATTGGGACGTGACGTCGAGGCGGCGTTGATCATGGTCGACGTGTTTGAAGGTGCACAGCATTTGCTTCAGGGCGCGCCTGCAGATGTCCAGACGTTGTGGGCGCAGATACTCACGCAAATGCTCGACTGCCAGGAGCGGCAGGATTGGTTGGGTCTGGCTGATTACATGGAATACGAACTGCTCGAGCTGCTGCAAAGTGTGCCGGCCTGAGGGCGGGCAACCGCACTGGCCCGCAGGTTTGCGTGGCGGTCGGTTTTATGGCGTCAGTTTTTCGTGCGGTGGGGGCGGCTAAGCCCTTGTTTTCTCTGGGGTGGCAGGGTGATGGCAAAATTTTTTTAAAAAGCCCTCAAGCAACCTGCAAACCCGACGATAACTATTACGAAGGTTCTCTAGGCCATACCCGGCGGTTGCCAGGGCCGGAAGCCGCAGTACCCAACCAACGAGGAATTCGTCATGGCTTTAACAGTAAACACCAACACTACGTCGTTGAACGTTCAGAAAAACCTGAACCGCGCTTCCGACGCTCTGTCGACTTCGATGCAGCGCCTGTCTTCCGGCCTGAAAATCAACAGCGCTAAAGACGACGCCGCTGGCCTGCAGATCTCGAACCGTATGTCCTCGCAGATCCGTGGTAACACCCAAGCCATCCAGAACGCCAACGACGGTATCTCCGTTGCTCAGACCGCTGAAGGCGCTATGCAAGCGACTACCGACATTCTGCAGCGTATGCGTGAACTGGCTGTTAAAGCACGTAACGGTACCAACGGCACTGCTGACCAGACCGCTACCAACGCTGAATTCGCTCAGATGTCCGACGAGATCACCCGTATCTCGGCTTCGACCAACCTGAACGGCAAAAACCTGCTGGACGGTTCGGCTGGTACTGTGACCCTGCAAGTGGGCGCAAACACCGGTTCGGCTAACCACATCAACCTGGTACTGAGCTCCAAGTTCGACGCCGCCAGCCTGTCGGTAGGCAGCGGTACTCTGGCCCTGACCGGTGCTACCGTCACTGGCGCTACTACCAACATCGACAACGCGATCACTGCAATCGACGCCGCTATCGCTGCCATCGGTGCAACTCGTGCCAGCCTGGGTGCTTCGCAAAACCGTCTGACCAGCACCATCCAGAACTTGCAGAACATCACCGAGAACACCACTGCTGCACAAGGTCGCGTACAAGATACCGACTTCGCCGCAGAGACTGCTAACCTGACCAAGCAGCAAACCCTGCAACAGGCTTCGACTTCTGTTCTGGCTCAAGCCAACCAACTGCCTTCCGCTGTACTGAAGCTGCTTCAGTAATTTCGGATCGAGTTTGAGCGGGGGGGTGCGCTTGTCGTGCTCTCTCGCTTTTTTACGTTAGGAGGTGATGGGCATGGACATGAGCGTCAAGCTTAACCTGTCTTACCCGGCTCCCAAGCCAGTAACGCCGGTTGCTGACAAACCGTCAGAGACGCCTAGAGTTGCCAAGGCTGAAGCTCCGGTTGCTGACAAGCGTCAGGAGACGGACGACGCCAAGTTGAAACTGGCGGTGCAGGAGATCGAAAAGTTTGTCCAGTCGATCAAGCGCAATCTGGAGTTCTCGATTGATGAACACTCCGGTAAGGTCATCGTCAAGGTGATCGCAAGCGAGACGGGTGAAGTCGTTCGACAGATTCCCTCCGCAGAAGCCCTCAAGCTGGCAGACAGCCTCGCCAATGCGAGCCACGTGTTGTTTGACGCCAAAGTCTGATAGCTGGCATGAATTATGTTTGTCCGTTCTCAGGACGCGTGTAACGGTCAAAAGAATGGCAACAATCTGAAGGGAGATGCACATGGCAAGTCCAATTCTACCGGGTTCCGGGCTGGGTTCCGGTCTGGACATCGGCGCGATCGTGACCGCGCTGGTCAACGCCGACAAGTCTGCCAAGCAGACCCAGATCGACACGCAGACGAAAACCAACTCGCTGAAGATTTCCGGCGTTGGTTCGCTGAAAAGTGCTCTGGCCGCGTTCCAGAAGTCGATGACCGACCTGAACAGTGCGTCGAGCCCTGCGTTTGCCGGTTTCACCGCGACGTCGGACACCCCGGCCGTGCTCGGTGCAACGTCGGACAAGACTGCCGTGCCTGGTACCTACAGTGTTGTCGTGAAGAACCTGGCCACCGGCTCGAAAATAGCCAGTGCCGCCTTTGCCGGCGGTGCCGCCAGTGCCATTCCGAGTGGTACTCTGAAAATCACTCAGAATGGCACTGATTACCCTGTCACGATTCCGGCCAATGCCACCTTGCAGTCGACGCGAGACGCGATCAACACCGCGCAGTCGGCCAATGGTATCTCTGCCAACATCGTGACTGACAGCACAGGTGCTTCGCGCCTGGTGCTCAGTTCGAACAAGACCGGCGCTGGCATGGACCTCAAGGTCAGCGGCATCGCGGGTCTGGAAATCGACGGTACCCAGCCTATGGGCAGTTCCCCTGCGGCGGGCGCTTCGGGCGCGGTCGGAGAGGTGGCCAAGGATGCAACCCTGACCATCGACGGGCTGACTGTCACCAGCAAGTCCAATACGGTGACCGGTGCAATCAGCGGCATGACGCTGAATCTCGTTACCGCCAGCCCTGTGGATGCGGGTGGCAAGCAAACCGCTGCGAATGTCTCGGTAGCGACCAACACCGCCGGCATCCAGACGTCTCTGCAGTCGTTCATCGATTCCTATAACACCCTGAAGAAAACCATCGACACCCTGTCCAAGGCTACGCCGGACGAGGATGGCAATCTGACGGTGTCTGCGGCGTTCACCGGTGACGCGCTGCCGCGTTCTCTGATGGCGGATATTCGTGCTCAACTGACCGCTCCAGGAGCGGGCCAGCCAGGGCAATTGGCCGTGCTGTCGCAAATGGGTGTTCTGACGGACAGCAAGACCGGTTTGCTGACGCTGGACACCGCGGTGTTCAAACAACGCATGGAAACGCCGGGCATGGCCGGTCAGGTTCAGCAGTTGTTCAGCGGTACCGATGCCAAAAACGGCCTGTTGTCGCGCATGAACACCGCGCTTAAGCCGTATTCGGAAACGGGCGGGCTGCTCGATCAGCGCAGTTCCAACCTGACGAGCCGAACCACCGCTCTGCAAAAGCAGCAGGCGGCCCTGGACTTGCGCGTCGATAACCTGACGAAGACGTTGACGGCCAAGTACAACGCCATGGACCTTCTGGTCGGGCAGATGAAGGCGACGGCGAGCAACATCACCTCGTTCTTCGCCACGATGAACGCTCAGCAATCCGCGAAGTAACGGCTGGCAACGACAGAAACCCGGCTACGCTTTATCGGCGTGCGCCGGGTTTTTGTCTTTTGATCTAAAGTTCTGTGATTCGATGGCGATACACTGGTTATACGAGTCATTGTGGCAATGAGGTAGAACATGAACCCAATGTTAGCCCTTCGGCAATATCAGAAAGTCGGTGCGCACGCCCAGACATCCGAGGCGAGCCCGCACCGTCTGGTGCAAATGCTGATGGAAGGCGGGCTGGCCCGCATTGCTCAGGCCAAAGGCGCCATCGAGCGCAAGGACATTCCTGGCAAGTGCACGTCGATCAGCAAGGCTATCGGCATTGTCAGTGGTTTGCGTGAAGGTCTGGATCTGGAAAACAGTGCTGATACGCTGGCGGATCTGGACGGCTTGTACATCTACATGATGAAGCGTCTGGCCGAGGCGAATATCAGCAGCGATCCACGCATTCTTGATGAGGTCGCCGGCCTGCTGAGCACGGTCAAAGAAGGTTGGGATGCGATTGCCCCTGTGCCTGCTCCGCAGTTCTAAAGGAGATCACCATGAGTCTTGTATTGCAGCGAATTGCCGATACCCGTGAAGCGTTGGTCAGTGCTCTGGCCGAACGTAACTGGGAAGCCATTGGCGAGTTGGATCTGGCTTGCCGTTCCTGCATGGAAGACGTCTTGAGTGAGGCTTCGCTGGACGAGGTCGCGTTGCGCGACAACCTTGAGGAGTTGCTCCATGTCTACAAGGAGCTTCTTGAGGTGGCCATGGGTGAACGGCAGGCGATAGCCAACGAGATGTCGCAGATCACCCAAGCGCAAAAGGCGGCAAAGGTTTACCATCTGTTTGGTTAATTAACCCCCAGTTAATCCAGATGTGCGCCATAAATTTGACTGTGCACGGTTTTTTGACTTAACTAGTGGCTGTTTTCAGATTTCAGGCGTCTACAGGCACATGGTGTCCTGCAAGCGTCTCGCTTGCCCCATATTTCGGGCATTGAGTTGACTAGGGAAGTTGCTATTGCATGTGGCGTGAAACCAAAATTCTGCTGATCGATGACGATAGCGTTCGCCGCCGCGACCTGGCGGTGATTCTAAATTTTCTCGGCGAAGAAAATTTACCCTGCGGCAGCCATGACTGGCAGCAGGCAGTCGGCTCTTTGTCGTCTAGTCGTGAGGTCATTTGCGTACTGATCGGGACGGTTAATGCTCCTGGCGCGCTTTTGGGCTTGCTAAAGACACTCTCGACCTGGGATGAGTTCCTTCCGGTTTTGTTGATGGGCGATAATTCTTCCGTCGACTTGCCTGAAGACCAGCGTCGCCGCGTGCTTTCGACCCTGGAAATGCCGCCCAGCTACAGCAAATTGCTCGATTCGCTGCACCGCGCCCAGGTCTATCGCGAGATGTATGACCAGGCTCGTGAACGCGGCCGTCATCGTGAACCCAATCTGTTTCGCAGCCTCGTCGGTACCAGCCGGGCGATCCAGCACGTACGCCAGATGATGCAGCAAGTGGCCGACACCGACGCCAGCGTGCTGATCCTTGGCGAGTCCGGTACCGGCAAGGAAGTGGTCGCGCGTAACCTGCATTACCACTCCAAGCGCCGTGACGCGCCGTTCGTGCCGGTCAACTGCGGGGCGATCCCGGCAGAGCTGCTGGAAAGCGAACTGTTCGGCCACGAGAAGGGCGCCTTTACCGGTGCCATCACCAGCCGTGCCGGCCGCTTTGAGCTGGCAAACGGCGGTACGCTGTTCCTCGACGAAATCGGTGACATGCCGCTGCCGATGCAGGTCAAGCTGCTGCGCGTGTTGCAGGAGCGCACCTTCGAGCGCGTAGGCAGCAACAAGACCCAGAGCGTCGACGTGCGCATCATTGCCGCGACCCACAAGAATCTCGAAAGCATGATCGAGATCGGTACGTTCCGCGAAGACCTTTACTATCGCCTGAACGTGTTCCCGATCGAGATGGCGCCGCTGCGTGAGCGCGTCGAGGATATCCCGCTGCTGATGAACGAGTTGATCTCGCGCATGGAGCACGAAAAACGCGGTTCGATCCGTTTCAATTCGGCCGCGATCATGTCGCTGTGCCGTCACGGCTGGCCGGGCAACGTCCGCGAACTGGCCAACCTGGTCGAGCGCATGGCGATCATGCATCCGTACGGGGTGATCGGCGTGGTCGAGTTGCCGAAGAAATTCCGCTACGTCGACGACGAAGACGAGCAAATGGTCGACAGCCTGCGCAGCGATCTCGAAGAGCGCGTGGCAATCAACGGCCATACGCCTGACTTCAGCGCCAACGCCATGCTGCCACCGGAAGGCCTTGATCTGAAGGACTACCTCGGTGGTCTGGAGCAGGGCCTGATTCAGCAGGCTCTGGACGATGCTAACGGCATTGTGGCACGAGCTGCGGAGCGTCTGCGTATTCGGCGGACCACGCTGGTGGAGAAGATGCGTAAGTACGGCATGAGTCGGCGCGACGGAGATGAACAGGCGGAGGATTGACGCCTGTTTTTCAACTGCTTCATTTATAAGCGATTTTTTTTAGGCACGGGTATTGCTACATCACTCGCAACGTTCCGTTTAACTGACGGTCAGCCAAGCGAGAGAGCACAATGCCCCAAGCCTCCCAGATGTCTTCAGCCCCCAATGCCGAGGGGCAAGCGTCGTCCGTAGAGCAGGCGAGCCGTCAGGGTCTCGAGCAGGCGTTCGCGCTCTTCAGTCAGATGTCCAGTCAGTTGACTGACTCCTACAGCATGCTTGAGGCGCGGGTCACTGAGCTCAAGGGTGAACTGGCGGTGGTCAGTGCCCAACGCATGCAGGAACTGGCGGAAAAAGAACGCCTGGCCAACCGTTTGCAAAACCTCCTCGATCTGTTGCCCGGTGGCGTTATCGTCATAGATGGTCATGGCATCGTGCGTGAAGCTAATCCGGCCGCCATTGAGTTACTCGGTCTGCCGCTGGAAGGCGAACTGTGGCGCCATGTCATTGCGCGCTGCTTCGCCCCGCGTGAAGACGACGGTCACGAAATCTCCCTGAAAGACGGTCGGCGCCTGTCGATTGCCACACGCTCGCTGGACGCTGAGCCGGGGCAATTGGTGCTGCTCAACGACCTGACAGAAACCCGTCATCTGCAAGATCAACTGGCACGCCACGAGCGCCTGTCCTCGCTGGGACGCATGGTTGCGTCGCTGGCGCATCAGATCCGTACGCCATTGTCCGCTGCGCTGCTCTACGCCAGTCATTTGACTGAGCAGGAACTGCCTGTCGCCACCCAGCAGCGGTTTGCCGGACGCCTCAAGGAGCGCCTGCACGAGCTGGAGCATCAGGTGCGCGACATGCTGGTGTTTGCTCGCGGCGAATTGCCGCTTACCGACCGCCTCACGCCCAATGCCCTGATGCAGGCACTCCAGGCTGCCGCGCTGACTCATGTGCAGGATCTGCCTGTTCGCTGGCAGTGCGACAGCCATGCCGGCGAGTTGCTGTGCAATCGCGATACGCTGGTCGGCGCTCTGCTGAATCTGCTCGAAAACGCGATCCAGGCCAGCGCCGCCGATGTGCGTTTGAAGGTGCATTGCTACACCCGCGACAACACGCTGCGCGTGTGCGTCAGCGATACCGGCAGCGGGATCGAGCCGGCGGTGCTGGAGCGCCTTGGTGAGCCATTTTTTACCACTAAAGTCACCGGTACCGGCCTTGGCCTGACCGTGGTCAAAGCGGTGGCGCGGGCACATCAGGGAGAATTGCAGCTGCGTTCGCGCGTCGGGCGCGGCACGTGCGCGCAGGTGATCCTGCCGCTGTTTTGCGCTGTACAGGGAGCTGAGTGAAAGACATGGGCATCAAGGTTCTGCTGGTCGAGGATGACCGTTCGTTGCGTGAAGCGCTGGCCGATACGCTGCTGTTGGCGGGCCACGATTATCATGCGGTCGGCAGCGCTGAAGAGGCGTTGGCGGCGGTGGCGTGCGAGGCGTTCAGCCTGGTGGTCAGCGACGTCAACATGCCTGGTATGGATGGTCATCAATTGCTTTCGCTGCTGCGCGCCCGTCAGCCGCAATTGCCGGTGTTGCTGATGACCGCGCATGGCGCCGTGGAGCGCGCCGTCGATGCCATGCGCCAAGGCGCGGCGGACTATCTGGTCAAGCCGTTCGAGCCAAAGGCTTTGCTTGATCTGGTGGCGCGGCATGCGCTGGGTAGCCTCAGTGCCAGCGACACCGAAGGTCCGATTGCGGTCGAGCCAGCCAGTGCGCAGCTTCTGGAGTTAGCTGCGCGTGTCGCCCGCAGTGATTCCACGGTGCTGATTTCCGGCGAGTCCGGCACCGGCAAGGAAGTGCTGGCGCGCTACATTCACCAGCAATCCCATCGCGCCAATCAGCCGTTCATTGCGATCAATTGCGCAGCGATCCCGGACAACATGCTTGAAGCGACGTTGTTTGGGCATGAGAAAGGCTCGTTCACCGGCGCCATTGCGGCGCAGGCGGGCAAGTTCGAACAGGCCCACGGCGGCACTATACTGCTCGACGAAATCTCCGAAATGCCGCTTGGCCTGCAAGCCAAGCTGCTGCGTGTTCTGCAAGAGCGCGAAGTCGAGCGGGTTGGCGGGCGTAAGCCGATCACTCTGGATATCCGCGTGGTCGCCACCACCAACCGTGATCTGGCCGGCGAAGTAGCGGCGGGTCGGTTCCGTGAAGACCTTTTCTACCGTCTGTCGGTTTTCCCCCTGGCCTGGCGTCCACTTCGCGAGCGCACTGCCGATATCTTGCCGCTGGCTGAGCGGTTGTTGGCCAAACACGTCAATAAAATGAAGCATGCCGCGGCGAAACTTTCGCCAGAGGCGCAAGCGTGCCTGACCGGTTATCCATGGCCTGGCAACGTGCGTGAGCTGGATAACGCGATTCAGCGTGCGTTGATTTTGCAGCAGGGTGGTTTGATCCAGCCGCAGGATTTCTGTTTGCAGGGCAGCGTGACGTTCGCCGCTTTGCCGTCGGTAACCCCGGGTCCGGCCGTCATTCGCGAAGTCGAAATCGACGCGGATTCGGCCGGGGCTCTGGGCGATGACCTGCGCCGCCGGGAGTTTCAGATGATCATCGACACCCTGCGCACTGAGCGTGGCCGCCGTAAAGAAGCGGCGCAAAAGCTCGGCATCAGCCCGCGCACCCTGCGTTACAAGCTGGCGCAAATGCGCGATGCGGGGATGGACGTCGAAGGTTATCTGTTCGCCACGTGAGCCACACGCAACGTTTGAAAAAGCTTTTCTGAAAGAGGTGCCCATGAGCTGGCACCCTTGTTGCTAACACCTGTGTACCCGTCGAGTGAGTGTCAAAAAAATGCGGGCCGCCCAAGAGAGTAGACCATGAGCCAAGGTATTGAATTCAATCGGTTGATGATGGACATGAAGGCCATGAAAATGGATGCCATGTCGACGCCGAAATCGACCGCCGCTGTCCCTGAACTGGCAGGCAGCAGCTTTTCCGACATGCTCGGTCAAGCCATCAACAAAGTCAGCAATACCCAGCAGGCTTCGACCCAGCTGGCCAACGCCTTCGAAATCGGCAAGAGCGGCGTCGACCTGACGGACGTGATGATCGCTTCGCAAAAAGCCAGCGTGTCGTTCCAGGCTCTGACCCAGGTGCGCAATAAACTGGTTCAGGCCTATCAAGACATCATGCAGATGCCGGTTTAAGGAAGAGATTGAGTCATGGCAGAAGCAGTCGCCGATAACGTTCCGGCCAAGGCCACCCCGATAGACGGCAAACCGCCGCTGTTCGGCTTGTCCTTCCTGGAAAACCTCTCCGAGATGACCGTGCTGCGTCAGGTGGGCCTGTTGGTCGGTCTGGCTGCGAGCGTGGCGATTGGCTTTGCCGTGGTGCTGTGGTCGCAGCAGCCGGATTATCGTCCGTTGTACGGCAGTCTTGCCGGCATGGACGCCAAGCAGGTCATGGACACCCTGGCCTCCGCCGACATCCCTTACACCGTTGAACCCAACTCCGGTGCCTTGCTGGTCAAGGCCGATGACTTGTCCCGTGCGCGGATGAAACTCGCTGCTGCTGGTGTCACTCCCAGCGATGGCAACATCGGTTTCGAAATCCTCGACAAGGAACAGGGTCTGGGCACCAGCCAATTCATGGAAGCGACGCGTTACCGTCGCGGCCTTGAAGGTGAACTGGCGCGCACCATCTCCAGCCTGAACAACGTCAAGGGTGCCCGCGTGCACCTGGCGATTCCGAAGAGTTCGGTGTTCGTGCGTGATGAACGCAAGCCGAGCGCTTCGATTCTGGTCGAGTTGTACTCCGGTCGTTCGCTGGAGCCAGGCCAGGTCGTTGCCATCATCAACCTGGTGGCCACTTCCGTTCCCGAGCTGAGCAAATCGCAGATTACCGTCGTCGACCAGAAGGGCAATCTGCTCTCTGATCAGGCGGAAAACTCTGAAATGACCATGGCCGGCAAGCAGTTCGATTACAGCCGTCGCATGGAAAGCATGCTCACCCAGCGCGTGCACAACATTCTGCAACCGGTACTGGGCAACGATCGCTACAAGGCTGAAGTGTCGGCCGATATCGATTTCAACGCCGTCGAATCCACTGCCGAGCAGTTCAACCCGGATCAACCGGCGCTGCGCAGCGAGCAGTCAGTCAACGAACAGCGTACCGCCAGCAATGGCCCGCAAGGTGTGCCGGGTGCCCTCAGCAACCAGCCACCGTCGCCGGCCTCGGCACCGCAAACCACGGGTGGCGCTGCAGCGCCTGCCAGTATGGTGCAGCCAGGTCAGCCATTGGTTGACGCCAACGGCCAGCAGATCATGGACCCGGCGACCGGTCAGCCGATGCTCGCGCCGTACCCGGCCGACAAGCGTCAACAATCCACCAAGAACTTCGAACTCGATCGCTCCATCAGCCACACCAAGCAGCAGCAGGGTCGCCTGAATCGTCTGTCGGTGTCGGTGGTGGTTGACGATCAGGTCAAGGTCAATGCGGCCAACGGTGAAACCACCCGCGCGCCGTGGAGCGCCGACGAATTGGCGCGCTTCACTCGCCTGGTGCAGGACGCCGTCGGTTTTGACGCCAGCCGTGGCGACAGCGTCAGCGTGATCAACATGCCGTTCTCCGCCGAGCGCGGTGAAGTAATTGCCGATATTCCGTTCTACTCCCAGCCATGGTTCTGGGACATCGTCAAACAAGTGCTGGGTGTGTTGTTCATCCTGGTGCTGGTGTTTGGTGTGCTGCGACCGGTGCTCAACAACATCACCGGCGGTGGCAAAGGCAAGGAGCTGGCCGGTCTGGGCAGCGACGTGGAACTCGGTGGCATGGGCGGCCTGGACGGCGAACTTTCCAACGACCGCGTGAGCCTCGGTGGTCCGCAGAGCATTCTGTTGCCGAGCCCGAGCGAGGGTTATGACGCGCAACTGAATGCAATCAAGAGTCTGGTGGCAGAAGACCCGGGTCGCGTGGCCCAGGTCGTGAAAGAGTGGATTAACGCAGATGAGTGATAACCGAGCCGCCGTCGCCAAACTGACCCGGGTTGATAAAGCAGCGATTCTGCTGCTGTCCCTGGGCTCGACCGATGCCGCGCAAGTGCTGCGCCACATGGGCCCGAAAGAGGTTCAGCGTGTGGGTGTGGCCATGGCGCAGATGGGCAACGTTCATCGCGAGCAAGTCGAACAGGTCATGAGCGAGTTCGTCGACATCGTCGGCGACCAGACCAGCCTGGGCGTCGGTTCTGACGACTACGTGCGCAAAATGCTCACCCAGGCCCTGGGTGAAGACAAGGCCAACGGCCTGATCGATCGCATCCTGCTCGGTGGCAACACCAGCGGCCTCGACAGCCTGAAATGGATGGAACCGCGCGCGGTTGCCGACGTAATCCGTTACGAACACCCGCAAATCCAGGCGATCGTGGTGGCATACCTCGACCCGGATCAGGCCGGTGAAGTGCTTGGCAACTTCGACCACAAGGTGCGTCTGGACATCATCCTGCGCGTCTCGTCGTTGAATACCGTGCAACCGGCAGCATTGAAAGAGCTCAACCAGATTCTCGAGAAGCAGTTCTCCGGCAACTCGAATGCCTCGCGCACCACCCTGGGTGGCATCAAGCGTGCGGCGGACATCATGAACTTCCTCGACAGCTCGATCGAAGGCCAGCTCATGGACTCGATCCGCGAAGTCGACGAAGACCTGTCCGGTCAGATCGAAGACCTCATGTTCGTGTTCAACAACCTCGCCGACGTCGACGACCGCGGCATTCAGGCGCTGTTGCGCGAAGTGTCTTCCGACGTGCTGGTGCTGGCCCTCAAGGGTTCGGACGAAGGCGTCAAAGAGAAGATCTTCAAGAACATGTCCAAACGTGCCGCCGAACTGTTGCGCGACGACCTCGAGGCCAAAGGCCCGGTGCGCGTCAGCGACGTGGAAACGGCGCAGAAGGAAATCCTCACCATTGCTCGTCGTATGGCCGAAGCTGGCGAGATCGTCCTGGGTGGCAAGGGTGGCGAGGAAATGATCTAAGCCCATGGATAAGCACGATGACGATGTGACGGATCTGATCCGTGCCCGCGATGTTCGCAGCTTTGAGTCCTGGGCGCTGCCCAGCTTCGATCCGCCGAAACCGGAACCCGAGCCAGAGCCCGAGCCTGAACCGCCGGAAATGGAAGAAGTGCCGCTGGAAGAAGTCCAGCCACTGACGCTTGAGGAGCTCGAAAGCATCCGCCAGGAGGCTTACAACGAGGGCTTCGCCGTTGGCGAAAAAGAAGGTTTTCACAGCGCCACGCTGAAGGTGCGTCAAGAGGCCGAAGTGGCCCTGGCGGCAAAACTCGCCAGCCTTGAGCAACTGATGAGTCATTTGTTCGAGCCGATCGCCGAGCAAGATACCCAGATCGAAAAGTCGCTGGTCGATCTCGTGCAACACATCACCAAACAGGTGATCAAGCGCGAATTGGCGATCGACTCCAGCCAGATCGAACACGTCATGCGCGACGCCCTCAAGTTGCTGCCGCTGGGTGTCGACAACGTGCGTCTGTACGTCAATCCGCAGGACTTCGAGCAGGCCAAAGCCCTGCGCGAACGTCATGAGGAAAGCTGGCGCATCGTCGAAGACGAGTCCTTGTTACCGGGCGGTTGCCGGGTCGAAACCGCGCACAGTCGCATTGATGCCAGCATCGAAAGCCGCGTCATCCAGGTCATGGACAAGCTGTTCGACCAGTTGCACGAACAAGTCCTTCATCCGGCCGAGCCGGACGTGAGCCTGGACATTCCTGAAGACATCAAACCGGCGGCAGTCCCGGAAGAGCCGCTCGCGGACGAACCCGATGCGCCTTGAACGCACCAGTTTCGCCAAGCGCCTGAGCACCTATGCCGAGGCCACCGAAATTGCCGGCGCGCCGATTCTCGAAGGTCGCCTGCTGCGCATGGTCGGCCTCACGCTGGAAGCCGAAGGCCTGCGTGCAGCCATGGGCACGCGCTGCCTGGTGATCAACGACGACAGCTATCACCCCTCGCAGGTGGAAGCGGAAGTCATGGGCTTCTCCGGCAGCAAAGTATTTCTGATGCCGGTCGGCAGCGTCGCCGGCATTGCTCCGGGTGCCCGCGTGGTGCCGCTGGCCGAAACCGGTCGTTTGCCGATGGGCATGAGCATGCTCGGTCGCGTACTCGATGGTGCCGGTCGTGCGCTGGACGGCAAGGGCGGCATGAAAGCCGAAGACTGGGTGCCGATGGACGGCCCGACCATCAACCCACTCAACCGTGACCCGATCAGCGTGCCGCTGGACGTCGGCATCCGTTGCATCAACGGTTTGTTGACGGTCGGTCGTGGTCAGCGCCTCGGTCTGTTCGCCGGTACTGGCGTGGGTAAATCCGTGCTGCTGGGCATGATGACCCGCTTCACCGAGGCCGACATCATCGTCGTGGGTCTGATCGGTGAGCGGGGTCGAGAAGTTAAGGAGTTCATCGAGCACATTCTCGGTGAAGAAGGCCTCAAGCGTTCGGTGGTGGTCGCCTCGCCGGCGGACGATGCGCCGCTGATGCGTTTGCGCGCGGCGATGTACTGCACGCGGATCGCCGAGTATTTCCGCGACAAGGGCAAGAACGTCCTGTTGCTGATGGATTCGCTGACCCGTTTCGCCCAGGCCCAGCGGGAAATCGCCCTGGCCATCGGCGAGCCGCCAGCGACCAAGGGTTATCCGCCATCGGTATTCGCCAAACTGCCGAAACTGGTGGAGCGCGCCGGTAACGCGGAGAAGGGCGGCGGTTCGATCACGGCGTTCTACACCGTGTTGTCCGAAGGCGATGACCAGCAGGACCCGATTGCCGACTCGGCGCGGGGCGTACTCGACGGGCACATCGTGCTGTCCCGGCGACTGGCCGAGGAAGGGCACTACCCGGCCATCGATATCGAAGCGTCGATCAGCCGGGTGATGCCGGCGGTGGTCTCGGCGGAACATATGCAGCGTGCGCAGTATTTCAAGCAGTTGTGGTCGCGCTATCAGCAGAGTCGCGATCTGATCAGTGTCGGCGCCTATGTTGCTGGTGGCGACCGCGAGACCGATCTGGCGATTTCCCTGCAACCGCAGTTGGTCAGGTACCAGCGCCAGGGGCTGAACGACAAAATCAACATGGGCGAAAGCCAGGCTTATCTGGAAACGCTGTTCGCCCCTGCGGCGGGCGGGTAACCACTCATGGCCGTCAGCCGAGCCGCGCGCCTGGCACCGGTGGTGGACATGGCCGAACAGGCCGAGAAAACCGCCGTGCAACGCCTGGGCTATTTTCAGGGTCAGGTCAAAGTCGCCGAAAGCAAACTCGCCGACCTCAATGCCTTCCGTCTGGATTACTCGCAGCAATGGATCGTGCGCGGCAGCACCGGCGTGAGCGGGCAGTGGCTGCTTGGTTTTCAGGGCTTTCTGGCGCAACTCGACACCGCTGTCGATCAGCAGCGGCAAAGCCTGGTCTGGCACCAGAACAAGCTCGATAAGGCGCGTGAGGAATGGCAGCAGGCGTTCGCCAAAGTCGAAGGTTTGCGCAAGTTGGTGCAGCGTTATCGCGAAGAGGCGCAACGTCTCGAAGACAAGCGCGAGCAGAAACTGCTGGACGAGTTGTCCCAGCGGTTGCCACGACATGAACCCTTCTAGGCCGCGCGGCTAAACCCTGTGGGGGTTGTTCACTGGATGCGGGGCTGCCTCGAAATCAGTGGGAGGGGGCTTGCTCCCGAACGCGGTCGGTCAGCTGATGGAAGTGTTAACTGACACAACGCCTTCGGGAGCAAGCCCCCTCCCACAATGTCACACGCCTCTCCCGCATTTGATCCGACTCTGAACCTTGCCCCAACCCAGTCCAGGTGCTAAACCTTGTACACGTTCGTCAATGACAAGGAAGCCAGTCAATGTCAGTCGTTACAGAAGTATCCCCGGATGGTCAAAAGCTGACGATTTCGGTCAGGGGGCGGTTCGATTTTGGCCGCCATCAGGAATTTCGTGAGTCTTATGAGCATCTTGCCAAGAAACCCGAATCCATTGTGGTCGATCTGAAAGAAGCCACCTACCTCGACAGTTCGGCATTGGGCATGCTGCTCCTGCTGCGCGATCACGCCGGCGGCGACGACTCGGATGTGCGGGTGGTCAACAGCAACTCCGACGTGCGCAAGATCCTCGCCATCTCCAACTTCGACAAGCTCTTCGACATCAGTTGACGGCCATGCAGGCGCAAGAGCCGCTGACCATCCTGATCGCCGAAGACAGCGCTGCCGACCGCTTGCTGCTGTCGACCATCGTCCGTCGCCAGGGGCACGAAGTCCTGACGGCGGCCAACGGTGCAGAAGCGGTCGAATTGTTTCGTCGCCAGCAACCCGATCTGGTCCTGATGGACGCGATGATGCCGGTGATGGACGGCTTTGAAGCTGCGCGGCAGATCAAGGCGCTGGCCGGAGAAACGCTGGTGCCGATCATCTTCCTCACATCGCTGACTGAGAGCGAAGCGCTGGCCCGTTGTCTGGAGGCCGGTGGCGACGACTTTCTGGCGAAGCCCTACAATCAGGTGATCCTCGCCGCCAAAATCAAGGCGATGGATCGCTTGCGGCGCCTTCAGGCCACGGTCCTGCAACAGCGCGACCTGATCGCCAAACATCACGATTACCTGCTTAACGAGCAACGCGTCGCCAAAGCGGTGTTCGACAAAGTCGCGCATTCCGGTTGCCTGAGTGCGCCGAATATTCGCTACCTGCAGTCACCTTATGCGTTGTTCAACGGGGATCTGCTGCTGGCGGCGTACACGCCGGCCGGTGACATGCATGTGCTGTTGGGGGACTTCACCGGCCATGGTCTGCCGGCGGCGGTGGGGGCGATGCCGCTGGCGGAGGTGTTTTACGGCATGACCGCCAAAGGTTACGGGCTGGCTGAAACCCTGCGCGAGATGAACGCCAAGCTCAAGCGCATCCTGCCGGTGGACATGTTCTGCTGCGCGACGCTGCTGTGTCTTAGTTTTCAACGGCGTTCGGTCGAGGTGTGGAACGGTGGCATGCCCGACGGTTATCTGCACCGCATCGCCAGTGGCGAGCGCGAACCGCTGGCGGCGCGGCATTTGCCGTTGGGGGTGCTGAGCCCGCAGGCGTTCGACGATCGTACCGAAGTTCATTCAATGGCCGTGGGCGATCGGGTGTTTCTGTTGTCGGACGGGGTGCTCGACACCAGTGATGCCAGTGATCAACTGTTCGGTGTCGAGCGCCTGCAGCAGGTGTTTGCCAACAACCGTGAGCCGGATCAGTTGTTTGAGGATATCGAGCGCGCACTGCAAGCGTTTCGCGGTGAGGCTCGAGATGATGTGAGCATGGTCGAAGTCAGCCTCCTGGCGCCCGCGCAGGTCAAGCCGTCGACGCCGGTGTATTCCGACAGCGGCCAGTCGTGCCCGCTGGACTGGTCGGTGAGCTTCGAGTTTCGGGGTACCACGCTCAAGCGTTTCAATCCCTTGCCGTATCTGTTGCAGTTACTGCTGGAAGTGCACGGATTACGGGTGCAGGGTGGCGCCATCTACAGCGTGCTCGCCGAACTGTATTCCAATGCCCTGGAGCACGGCGTGCTTGGGCTCGACTCAAGCCTCAAGCGCGATGCATCGGGATTCGCTCGCTATTATGGGCAGCGCAACACGCGACTGGAGTCCCTGCAGGACGGTTACGTGCGCGTGCATTTGCAGGTCACGCCGCGAGGCGAGGGCGGGTGTCTGGTCATTCGCGTCGAAGACAGCGGCGCAGGCTTCGATGTGGCGAGGGTGATGGAGCGACCGCTGGACGGTGCCCGTCTGTCGGGGCGCGGAGTCAGCCTGGTCCGTCAATTGGGGCGCAACGCCAGTTGGTCGGACGAAGGTCGTAGTGCTCGCGTGGAGTTTTTCTGGGAGGTTGAGGCATAATCCGCGTAATTCTTGATCAAGGAGTGAACAAGTGGCTGACACACATGTAGATCGCGAGGCGCTGAGCGTACTGCGCGAAGTCATGGAGGAGGGTTATCCGGAGCTTCTGGATACCTTTCTGGCGGATTCCGAAAGTCGCTTGGGCGAGTTGCAAAAGACCTCTGATGCCAAGGTGTTGTCGGAAGTTGCCCATAGTTTCAAGGGCAGTGCCAGCAACATGGGAGCTGTCCGCCTGGCGGCGCTCTGCCAGGAACTCGAATCGGACGCCAAAGACAAGAGCCCGGCGGAAATAGTCAAACTGGTCGCTGAGATCAGCGGCGAATTTGCTGAAGTTCGTCCGGTTTACGAAAGCGAAAAACATCCCGCTCACACGCACTGATCCCACCGTCCGGCGCTTTTCTCAAGCGTCGGACAAAACTGGCCCGGCACTTGCAGTTATCTCCGCCAACTGTACCTACGATCCCAGTGCAGCGGAGACCGTTTCATGCCTGCGACCCCCAACATTCTTCTTCAGAACGCCGCCCAGGCCAAGGCTCAGGCCGCCTCTGCCAAAACCTCGGCAATGGCCGCAGACGCCGGGGACAAGGCCTCAAGCTTCGCTCAAGTGTTCGCCGATCAAGGTTCGAAAAAGCCTGCGACGAGCGCTGACAACTCGGTCAAATCACCGCGTGACAAGGTCGCTGACAATGGCGGCAAAAAGGACGTCGGCAAGGATCAGTCGGCCACTTCCAAGCCTGCCGTTGCCGATAGCGGCAATGCCTTGCCTGCCGACAAGCCTGCCGCGACCGATGACAAGTCCGTCAGCGGCGATGACGCCATTGATACGTCGCAGACCCCGGTGACCGACGCCGCGCCGGTCGACCCGACGCTGGATCCTGCGTTGGCCGCCGTAGTGCAGCCGGTAGTAACCCCAGTCGTAGCGCCAGCTCCGGTCGTCGAGGCCGGCGCCGCGCCGAAAACCGAAACCCCGGCAGTCGCCGTGTTGCCAAGTGTGCTCAAAGACCCGGCAGCCAGCGCCGACAGCGATTTCGATCCTTCAACCGATCCACTCGATGCGTTGCCGGCCGTGCGCATGGCGATGGAGCAGGGCGGGCACATTTCCGCTGCCAGCCAGGCACAACCGAAAGCGACCCCTGCGCAAGCTCAGGCTGACGGTGAATTGACCTCGGCGCAGAACTTTGCCGCCGGCATGGCGAGCATGCTCGACGTGCAGTCCGACAAGGACAGCACCAGTCAGGGTGGCGAGAAAGCCTTCAGCGGGTTGATCGACGAGGGTCTGAAAGACCTGAAAGCCGCGACCAGCGATACCCGCGTCGATGACTTTGCCAACCGTCTGGCTGCACTGACTCAGGCTGCCACGCCGAAGACTGCGAACGCCGTGCCGGTGAACCAGCCGATCGCCATGCATCAAAGCGGCTGGACGGAAGAAGTGGTCAACCGCGTCATGTATCTGTCGAGCGTCAACCTGAAGGCGGCGGACATTCAATTGCAGCCGGCCGAACTCGGTCGCCTGGATATCCGCGTGAACATGGTGCCGGACCAGCAGACCCAAGTGACGTTCATGAGCGCGCACCCAAGTGTGCGTGAAGCGCTCGACGGGCAGATGCATCGTCTGCGGGAGATGTTCAACCAGCAGGGCATGGGCCAGGTCGACGTTAACGTGTCTGACCAGAACCGTGGCTGGCAGGGCCAGCAAGGTCAGGAACAGGCGCAGCAGGGCCAGAGTGGTCGTAGCAGCGCTGCCGGTGGTCGTCTGGATTCTGCGGATGAAGAATTGGCGCCTGTCAGCGTGGCCGAAGCGACTCAAACGACCAGCGTGATCGGCAGCAGTGCCGTCGATTACTACGCCTGACACAACCCTGTACCCCCTGTGGGAGCGGGCTTGCTCGCGAATGCGCATTGACATTCAACATTAATGTTGACTGACACACTGCATTCGCGAGCAAGCCCGCTCCCACATTGGTTTTGTGTGTTCTCCCAATTTGCTCCGACACTTCTGGCATAACACTTGCTCTTGCCTTGCCGTGCGACTGTGAAAACCCGAATAGTGACGGATTATTGGCATGGCGAAGAGCGAAACAGCAGCAGTAAAAGACCCCGCGACCAAAGGCAAACTCAAGCTGATCATCGTGATCGTGCTGGCGTTGCTGCTGGCCATTGGCGCGTCCGTGGGGGCGACCTGGTTCTTCATGCACAGTGCCCAAAGCAAGCCTGCCGAGGCCGCCGATGCTGCGCCGGTCGGCAAGCAACCGGCGATTTTCGAGCCTATGGCGCCGGCGTTTGTCGCCAACTACACCCAGAATGGCCGTCAACGCTACATGCAGGTGAGCATCACCATGCTGGGCCGCAATCAGGCCGATCTGGAAGCGCTGAAAGTGCACATGCCGGTGATTCGCAACAACCTGGTAATGCTCTTCTCCGGTCAGGATTTCGCCACATTGGCGACGCCGGTCGGGCAGGAGATGTTGCGCCAGAAGGCTACAGCCAGCGTCCAGGAAGTGGCGCAAAAGGAGCTGGGCAAAGTGGTGATCGAACAGTTGCTTTTCACTAATTTCGTACTGCAGTAGGAACACGACATGGCCGTGCAGGATCTGCTGTCCCAGGATGAAATCGATGCGCTGTTGCATGGCGTCGACGATGGTCTGGTACAGACCGATAACGCTGCCGAACCCGGCAGTGTCAAAAGCTACGACCTGACCAGCCAGGATCGCATCGTCCGTGGACGCATGCCGACTCTGGAGATGATCAACGAGCGTTTTGCCCGTTACACTCGCATCAGCATGTTCAACATGCTGCGCCGCTCGGCGGACGTTGCCGTCGGTGGCGTACAGGTGATGAAGTTTGGCGAGTACGTGCACTCGCTGTACGTGCCGACCAGCCTCAACCTGGTCAAGATCAAGCCGTTGCGCGGCACTGCGCTGTTCATCCTCGACGCCAAACTGGTGTTCAAGCTGGTGGACAACTTCTTCGGCGGCGATGGCCGTCACGCCAAGATCGAAGGGCGTGAATTCACCCCGACCGAACTGCGCGTGGTGCGCATGGTGCTGGAGCAGGCGTTCGTCGACTTGAAAGAAGCCTGGCAGGCGATCATGGAAGTCAACTTCGAGTACATCAACTCGGAAGTGAACCCGGCCATGGCCAACATCGTCGGCCCGAGCGAAGCAATTGTGGTCTCCACCTTCCACATCGAACTCGATGGCGGCGGCGGCGATCTGCACGTGACCATGCCGTACTCGATGATCGAGCCGGTTCGCGAGATGCTCGACGCCGGTTTCCAGTCGGACCTCGACGATCAGGACGAACGCTGGGTCAACGCCCTGCGCCAGGACGTGCTTGATGTCGACGTGCCGATCGGTGCCACCGTGGCCCGCCGCCAGTTGAAACTGCGCGACATCCTGCACATGCAGCCGGGGGATGTGATCCCGGTGGAAATGCCGGAAGAAATGATCATGCGCGCCAACGGCGTGCCGGCCTTCAAGGTCAAGATGGGCTCGCACAAAGGCAACCTCGCGTTGCAGGTGATCGAGCCGATCGAGCGTCGCTGAAGCGACGCTTTCACCCCCACATTTAGCTGAATTGTTGCCCGCCGAGGACAAATGATGAACGACGATATGAACGCCCAGGACGATCAGGCACTGGCTGATGAATGGGCTGCTGCCCTGGAAGAAACCGGTGACGGCCAGGCCGACATCGACGCGCTGCTGGCCGCCGATGCCGATGCCGGTGCTTCGGGCTCCAACCGTCTGCCGATGGAAGAGTTCGGCAGCGTGCCGAAGAACAACGATCCGGTGACGCTGGACGGTCCGAATCTGGACGTGATCCTCGATATCCCGGTGTCCATCTCGATGGAAGTGGGCAGCACTGACATCAACATCCGCAACCTGCTGCAACTGAACCAGGGCTCGGTGATCGAGCTTGATCGCCTGGCCGGTGAGCCGCTGGACGTACTGGTCAACGGCACGCTGATCGCGCACGGCGAAGTGGTAGTGGTCAACGAGAAGTTCGGCATCCGCCTGACCGACGTGATCAGTCCAAGCGAACGCATCAAGAAGCTGCGCTGAGTGAAGCGGTTTCTCTGGGTTCTACTGGCATTGCCATTGAGCGTGCTCGCCGCTGAGCCGGCGGCAACTGCTGGCACGGCGGCTACCACTGCTGCGCCTGTCGCCGCTACTGCGCCAATGGTCAACAGTGGCGTGGCCGGGCAATTGACGCAGCTTGTGTTTGGCCTGTTGCTGGTGCTGGGGTTGATCTTCTTCCTCGCCTGGCTGTTGCGCCGGGTGCAGCAGGCGGGGCCGGCGGGCAAGGGCCAGGTGATCGAGCTGATCGGTTCGCGCGCGCTGGGTCCGCGTGACCGTTTGATGCTGGTGCAGGTCGGTAACGAGCAGATTCTGCTCGGGCTGAGCCCTGGCACCATCACCGCGCTGCACGTGCTCAAGGAGCCGGTCGAGGTGCCGGGTGGCAGCGAGAAAGCGACGCCGGAATTCGCCCAGCACCTGCTGAAGATTCTCGGCAAGGATCAGAAGGATAAGAAGTAATGGGTGCGCTACGCATCGTCTTGACGCTGGCTCTGATGCTGGCCGCGCCGCTGGCATTGGCCGCCGATCCGTTGTCGATCCCGGCGATCACGCTGGGCACCAACGCCGACGGCGCTCAGGAGTATTCGGTCAGTCTGCAGATCCTGCTGATCATGACCGCGCTGAGCTTTATCCCGGCGGCGGTCATCCTGATGACCAGTTTTACCCGGATCATCATTGTCTTCTCGATCCTGCGTCAGGCCCTCGGGCTGCAACAGACGCCGTCGAACCAGATCCTCACCGGTATGGCGCTGTTTCTGACCATGTTCATCATGGCCCCGGTGTTCGACCGGGTGAACAACGATGCGCTGCAACCGTATCTGGCGGAAAAACTCACCGCCCAGCAAGCGGTGGAAAAAGCCCAGGTGCCGATCAAGGACTTCATGCTCGCGCAGACGCGTACCAGCGATCTGGAGCTGTTCATGCGCCTGTCCAAGCGCACTGACATCGCCACCCCGGATCAGGCGCCGCTGACCATTCTGGTGCCGGCGTTCGTCACATCCGAACTCAAGACCGCGTTCCAGATCGGCTTCATGATCTTCATTCCGTTCCTGATCATCGACCTCGTCGTGGCCAGTGTACTGATGGCGATGGGTATGATGATGCTCTCGCCGCTGATCATTTCCCTGCCGTTCAAGATCATGTTGTTCGTGCTGGTGGATGGCTGGGCGCTGATTATCGGCACGCTTGCCAGCAGTTTTGGAGGTGTCACGCCATGACGCCAGAAGTCGCGGTCGACATATTCCGCGAAGCCCTGTGGCTGACCACCATGATGGTCGCCATCCTGGTGGTGCCAAGTCTGTTGGTCGGTCTGCTGGTGTCGATGTTTCAGGCGGCGACGCAGATCAACGAACAAACGCTGAGCTTCCTGCCGCGTCTTTTGGTGATGCTGGTGACCCTGATCGTCGGCGGTCCGTGGATCGTGCAGACCTTCATGGAATACATCATCCAGCTGTACAAAAACATTCCGATGGTTATCGGCTAAGCCATGCAATCGCTGCTTCAGCTGACCGACACCCAGATCAGTTCCTGGGTGGCGACGTTCATGTTGCCGCTGTTTCGCGTGGCTTCGATGCTGATGGTCATGCCGGTGTTCGGCACAACCCTCATACCGCGACGCGTGCGCCTGTATTTCGCCGTGGCGATTACCGTGGTGATCGTGCCGGGCCTGCCGCCGATGCCGGCTGTCAGTCCACTTGATCTCAGTGGTCTGCTGCTGATTGCCGAACAGATTCTGGTCGGCGCCGTGCTCGGGTTCTCCCTGCAGCTGTTTTTCCAGGCTTTTGCGGTGGCCGGGCAAATTGTCGCGGTCCAGATGGGGATGGGTTTCGCCTCGATGATCGACCCCACCAACGGCGTCTCGGTGGCGGTGATCGGACAGTTCTTCACCATGCTGGTGACCTTGCTGTTCCTGTCGATGAACGGCCATCTGGTGGTCTTCGAGGTGCTGACCGAAAGTTTTACGACATTGCCGGTCGGCAGTGGGCTGATGACCGCGCATTACTGGGAGCTGGCCGGTAAGCTTGGCTGGGTTCTGGGTGCGGCGCTGTTGTTGGTATTGCCGGCGGTGACCGCGTTGCTGGTGGTCAACATCGCTTTCGGCGTGATGACCCGCGCCGCACCGCAACTGAACATTTTCTCCATCGGTTTTCCGCTGACCCTGGTGCTCGGGCTGTTCATCGTCTGGGTCGGCCTGGCGGACATTCTCAATCAGTACCAGCCGCTGGCCACCGAGGCCTTGCAGTTGTTACGCGAACTGGCACGGGCGCGCTGAGTCATGGCAGAGAGCGAAAGCGGTCAGGACAAAACAGAAGACCCCACGGAGAAACGTAAAAAGGATTCCCGTGAGAAGGGCGAGATTGCCCGCTCCAAAGAGCTCAACACCCTCGCGGTGGTGATGGCCGGTGCCGGCGCACTGCTGGTGTTCGGCGGCATGCTCGCCGAAGACATGATGGACGTGATGCGCCTGAACTTCACGCTGTCGCGCGAGGTGATCATGGATCAGGGCTCCATGGGTGCGTTTCTCCTGCAATCGGGAAAGATCGCGCTGGTAGCGATTCAGCCGATCATGATCACCCTGTTGCTGGCCGCGCTGATCGGGCCGATCTCTTTGGGTGGCTGGTTGTTCGCGGCAGGCTCGATGGCGCCCAAGTTCAGCCGGATGAATCCTGGGGCAGGCCTGAAGCGGATGTTCTCGATGAAGGCCGTCATCGAATTGCTTAAGGCACTGGCGAAGTTTTTGATCACCCTGGGGGTGGCCTTGTTGGTGTTGTCGGCGGACGTCGATGACCTTTTGCGCATTGCCCATGAGCCGCTGGAACAGGCGATCATTCATAGCGTGGTGCTGGTCGGCTGGAGTTCGTTGTGGCTGGCCTGCGGCCTGATCATCATCGCGGCGGTCGACGTCCCGGTGCAGATCTGGGAGAGCATGAAAAAGCTCAAGATGACCAAGCAGGAAGTGCGCGACGAGCACAAGGATCAGGAAGGCCGGCCGGAGGTCAAGCAGCGCATCCGGCAAACCCAGCGCGAAATGTCGCAGCGGCGGATGATGGCGGCGATTCCCGACGCCGACGTGGTCATCACCAACCCGACCCACTATGCGGTGGCGCTCAAATACGATTCGGAAAAGGGTGGGGCGCCGCTGTTGCTGGCCAAGGGCAGCGACTTCCTCGCACTGAAGATCCGCGAAATCGCCGTGGCCAACAATGTCATGCTCCTCGAATCGCCCGGGCTGGCGCGCTCGATCTACTACTCCACCGAGCTTGAAGAAGAAATCCCCGGCGGGCTGTATCTGGCGGTTGCGCAGGTATTGGCGTACGTCTACCAGATCCGCCAGTACCGCGCAGGCAAGGGCAAGCGCCCGGATCCGCTCAAGGATGATTTGCCGATACCGCCGGACCTGCGGCGCGACTCTTGAGTTCAGGCACCTGCGAATCGACTGGCTCCCGTCATGAAGTCGCCTCGATATTGTCAAAAAACATGATCGTTCCGTTGGGTTCGATGATGTGGATGTGGTGTATGCCCGGATGTTCGAATTTCAACTCCTTCAGCGTTGTGCCGTCACCCTGTGCTTCCTCGTCCTTCTGCCCTAGTTCCTGATTATTTTCATCATAGAAATAGGCTTTGAATCCATTACCGG
This sequence comes from Pseudomonas sp. Irchel 3E19, assembly GCF_900187585.1. Lineage (NCBI taxonomy): Bacteria > Pseudomonadati > Pseudomonadota > Gammaproteobacteria > Pseudomonadales > Pseudomonadaceae > Pseudomonas > Pseudomonas sp. Irchel 3E19. Next base: position 1,480 of record NZ_FYDT01000052.1, on the reverse strand, counting down.
CATTGATGAATCGGAAACTGATAGCCGAAACGGCCGTGTTCAAGCTTATTTTAAGCTTGCCACCCATCACCGCTAATACCTTGCCTCCGAAGTGCTCTCGATCCGGAGCGCTCCTGATGGCCATTGCAGAGGTCTCATCAGGTCGACTAATGAATTTAAAGTCCATATGGGGTCTGCTGAATCCCTGGTTGCCGCCATATGCGCAATCTTTCATATCATTGAAATCTTCGATGATCTTATTGTTCGGGGTCATGGCTATTGTCCTGCTGAGTTGAGGAGTGGCTACTCAAGCAGATATAAGAAAACGCATCTACTGTCAGAAATCACAGGTATGCGAACCGTTCGTCCGAAAGGCTTTTTAAGATAAATAAATCCGTCCCGGTTTTTCGCCGCTTTTCCTAAAAGCAAACGCTCGGATCCGTCGAAAGACGCCCTGCCGATTCCACCGGACCTGTGGCGCGATCCTTATTAACTTGCACGGGGCGTACCGTTCATCGGAAACGGTGCTTTACCTGTAATTTCTGACAGTAGACGTTGGTGTTGAAAACGGATCACATGAGTGGTGGAATTTCTCCGCTGTTCAGGAAGCGCGATCATGGCAGAACGTATCTATAGAAAACTCGAAGGAATGACGCTGGACTATGTAGACGGCAAGCTGGAAGAGAGCCCGAATGAGCGGGCCATTCGTTATACGGTCACTTTCGACATGCGGCTGGACTTCACTCACTTTGTGCAAATGGCCAACCTTAATATCCCCGGTTATCTGCACAACCCTGTCAACGCTATTCGGCCTGAGCTGGATGGCCTGGCTTACCACTACTCCTACAACTATCTGTTTGGCGCCGCTGGCAGTATTCATGACAACAAGGGCTTGTTCGAGCTGTTCACCTCTCCGTTGTACTACATGAATCAATGGGCGACCGGCGCTGATTATGAAGTGCGTTATGGCAAGCCAATGTTTGAAGTGCTCGAGAACAAGTTGCGCATTACTGCCTGCAAAGACATCCGATTGCTCAATGAGGTGCGCCAGATTGAAATCGATGATTTACCGATCTTCGAATTCCATTGGGCGCTCAATCTGCTGCAAGGTCATCTTCCTGGCGTCAGTGCGCCTGTGTCAGTGATCGTGCTCATGTATATGAATGAGGATTTCGTCGAGGTGGGTGGGCAGCACATGTTCCGCGGCACTCGATACATCAATGGCAAACAGCTCAGCTTTGGCAGTATTAAGCCCGAGCAGGTTTTGACGGCGCAGTAGTCAGCGTATATCGCAAAAGATCGTCGTCTGCGGCAGCACTTGCATCCATTCCAGGCACTGCCGAAGGCTGCGATCTCATCGCTCCCACGCATTGCGTGGGAGATTCTATGGTTGAGGGGAAGCCCTCAACTGACTTTTGTCTGATATTCGCTTTGCCCTTTCAGCAAGGCGAATACCACCCGAGCAAGTTTGCGAGCCAGCATCACCAACGCCTGCGTGGTG
>NZ_FYDT01000071.1:0-24648 GCF_900187585.1 Pseudomonas sp. Irchel 3E19 | reverse complement strand
AGATGCATTCTTTATCGGCGCTTGGGTGAAAGGAGGAGGGGCGAAATCTCCCACGGTCTGTGCTGCGTCAACAGTCAGAATCGAGCCTTGTCCCTCCTCCTCCCTTCAAGTCCTACCATACAAGCGAGCCTGCTCGCGAAGAGGCCAGCCGAGCCTCCACATAAACCGAACCAATACTCACAGACACCCCCACCCCAACGGCTGGAACTCATACCAACTGTGGGAGCGGGCTTGCTCGCGAAGGGGCCAAACCAGCCACCACATAAACCGAACCAATACTCACAGACACCCCCACCCCAACGGCTGGAACTCATACCAACTGTGGGAGCGGGCTTGCTCGCGAAGGGGCCAAACCAGCCACCACATAAATCGAACCAATACTCACAGCCCCCCCACCCCAACGGCTGGAACTCATACCAACTGTGGGAGCGGGCTTGCTCGCGAAGGGGCCAGCCCAGCCACCACATAAATCGAACCAATACTCACAGCCCCCCCACCCCAACGGCTGGAACTCATTCCAACTGTGGGAGCGGGCTTGCTCGCGAAGGGGCCAGCCCAGCCACCCCAAAACCTCCAGACATAAAAAAGCCCCGCCCGGCAAACACCGGACGGGGCTTTCAATGCATCAGACCGAATGCTTAAGCCACATTCATGGTCTTGTGCGTATCAATCAGGTGCTGCACCACACCCGGATCCGCCAGGGTCGAAATATCGCCCAACCCGTCGTACTCAGCCGTAGCAATCTTGCGCAGAATGCGGCGCATGATCTTGCCCGAACGGGTCTTCGGCAGCCCCGGCGCCCACTGGATCACGTCCGGCGAAGCAATCGGCCCGATCTCTTTGCGCACCCAGTTCTTCAGCTCCAGACGCAGTTGCTCGCTCGGCTCCTCGCCATTCTTCAGGGTGACATAGACATAAATGCCCTGCCCCTTGATGTCATGCGGCACACCGACCACCGCCGCCTCAGCGACTTTCGGATGCGCAACCATCGCGCTTTCGATCTCGGCCGTACCCATGCGGTGGCCAGACACGTTGAGCACGTCATCCACACGCCCGGTGATCCAGTAGTAACCATCAGCGTCACGCCGCGCACCGTCACCGGTGAAGTACATGCCACGGAACGTCTTGAAGTAGGTATCAACAAAACGGTCATGGTCGCCATACAGCGTGCGTGCCTGACCTGGCCACGAATCGAGAATCACCAGATTGCCTTCAGCCTCGCCCTCAATAATGTTACCGAGGTTGTCGACCAGCGCCGGCACCACACCAAAGAACGGCCGTGCCGCCGAACCCGGCTTCAGCGCGTGAGCGCCCGGCAGCGGGCTCATCATGTTGCCGCCGGTTTCGGTCTGCCACCAGGTATCAACAATCGGGCAACGCGACTTGCCGACATTCTTGTAGTACCAGTCCCAGGCTTCCGGGTTGATCGGCTCACCGACCGAACCGAGCAGACGCAGGCTGCTGCCATCCGCGCCTTCTACAGCGGCCTGACCCGAGGCCATCATCGCGCGGATCGCGGTCGGCGCGGTGTAGAGGATGTTGACCTTGTGCTTGTCGACGATCTTCGCCACCCGGGTGATGTCCGGATAGTTCGGCACGCCTTCGAACAGCAGCGTGGTCGCGCCATTGGCCAGCGGGCCGTAGACGATATAACTGTGCCCAGTGACCCAGCCAACGTCGGCGGTGCACCAGTAAACTTCGCCCGGACGGTAGTCGAACACACGCTCGTGGGTCATCGCCGCATACAACAGATAACCGCCAGTGGTGTGCTGCACGCCCTTCGGCTTGCCGGTCGAGCCGGAGGTATAAAGGATGAACAGCGCTTCTTCAGCGCCCATCTCTTTCGGCGCGCAAACGGTGCCCGCCACTTTCATCAGGTCTTCGTACCAGATGTCGCGATGCTGGTTCCACTTGATGTCGCCGCCGGTGCGCTTGCACACGATGACTTTCTGGATGCTGCTGGTTTCCGGATTGGTCAGCGCGTCGTCGACGTTGGCCTTGAGTGGAATCTTCTTGCCGGCACGAATGCCTTCGTCAGCGGTGATCACCACTTTCGATTTGCAGTCGATGATGCGACCGGCCAGGGCTTCCGGCGAGAAACCACCGAATACCACCGAGTGAATCGCGCCGATCCGGGTGCAGGCCAGCATGGCGACCACGGCTTCGGGAATCATCGGCATATAAATGGTCACCACGTCGCCGCGGTGTACGTCCTGACCACGCAGGGCGTTGGCGAGTTTGCACACTTGCTCGTGCAGTTCGCGGTAGGTGATGTTGCGGCTCTCGGAAGGATCGTCACCTTCCCAGATGATCGCGACTTGATCGCCGCGCTCGGCCAGATGACGGTCGAGGCAGTTGTAGGAAACGTTCAAGGTGCCATCGGCAAACCACTTGATGTCGACATGGTGATCGTCGAACGACGTCTGTTTCACCGTGGTGAAAGGCTTGATCCAGTCGAGACGCTTGGCTTGCTCGCGCCAGAAGCCGTCAGGGTTGACGACCGACTGCTGGTACATGGCTTTGTAGGTCGCCTCGTCAGTCAGCGTGTTAGCCAGAACCTCGGGACGAACGGGATACAGAGAAGCCGCACTCATCTTTCCTACCTCGGTGTAATAGTTGTTTTTGTATGACCCCGTTGTAGCCGGAGCGGCCCCATAGAACCATTCGACGATGGTAGTAACAAGCCCCTACAAATCCTCCACCTACCCCGCACGCAGATCTCCCAAACACCCCCAATCCCCTGTGGGAGCTTGCCTGCAAGCGATTCAGACAACTCGGTCCCACAGACAAAACACCCGGTTATCAATCCCATCCCAAGGGATTGTTACCAAATCTGCCAAAGGTGTTTATCAAAACCCGCTCTGTTTACCCCCACCCCACCTCCCTAGAATTCACCTCGCCGACAAGGCAAAGCGATTAACAACGTTACAGCCCCCACGAAGGCCGTTAATCCAGTCTCAAGTAATCACTGCAAACGATGAAGTTCCACACGCAACCCCAAAAAGGTTGCGTGACCCCACTCGACCTCAAAAAGGTAAATTTGAAATGAAAGCTTTATTGGTTCTGGCCCTCAGCAGTCTGTGCGCAACCGCCATGGCAGATGAGGTCCCGACTGATGTCGCACAGCAACAACCGGCCATCGAGGAATACACTTACTCGACTCACCTGGACATCGCCAACGTTGTATCGATGAGCGAAGTGCCAAACGTCTGCGAAGTGGTTCCGATGAAAATGGAATACGACGACTCGAAGGGCCAGCGTCACATCCTGCGTTACAGCGTCATGGGCAACGGTTGCACCAATTGATGAGTTCAGACTGCACCGAATTGGATCTCTCAGCGCAACATTGAGTGTCAATTCCAGCCCGACTTCGGTCGGGCTCAGTTGTGTCTGAAGCCTTCAAAAATGCTTGCAAAACACTAGATGTAGTGAAAAAGCCGATTTTTTGTTCGTTTTTTGAGCAAATCCACAAATACGAAATTTCTGCGAAAAAAAATCTATCCCCGGCAAAGCCCTGTAAACCCACGCTCTCACTGAAAAACCAGCCTCCCCGACCGCTCCATGTGCGGATTCGCCTCAGCACAGCCCGTTTTTTTTCCCTATAATGCCGCCCTAATCGGGACAGCAATATTCCCTTACAGGGATGAACAGCCCATCTGAAGCCCCGCAGCAGCGTTCAACGCGAGCTGCGCCCGTCAGAGGCTCTCGGAACCCCGAACAAAATTCTGTTTTATTGCCTGCCTTAGCTGCTGCAAAAAACGATTCCTTAAGATCCAACGCGGTCTGTACGACCGTGTGAAAAACCAACCAATCAGGTTTCACACGGGGCGACAGGCCCTCACGCAGGAGACGACACGTCATGCTGAGCTGGGACGAATTCGACAAAGAAGACAGTGAAGTAGCAGCAGTGAAAGGCGCCAACGCCGGCCACGCTACTGAAGCCAACATGGACCGCCTCGACAACGCTGGCGGCGCCGCAGCGCTGGAAGCCCGCGCCGTCACCGCTGACGACTCGGCCGCCGTGGCCCGCGCCAAGGCTGCACTGAACTCCCTCGACGTCGCCGAAGGCCTCGCCGAACTCGAAGGCGCCTCCGCCCGTGTCGCCGTTGACGAAAAGCGCATGATCAACTGCCGCGCCGACCTCAACCAACTCGTACCCTTCAAGTACGACTGGGCCTGGCAGAAGTACCTGGACGGTTGCGCAAACCACTGGATGCCGCAAGAAGTCAACATGACCGCCGACATCGCCCTCTGGAAAAACCCGGAAGGCCTGACCGACGACGAGCGCCGCATCGTGATGCGCAACCTCGGCTTCTTCTCCACCGCCGACTCCCTTGTTGCCAACAACCTGGTACTGGCCGTGTACCGCCTGATCACCAACCCGGAATGCCGCCAGTACATCCTGCGCCAGGCGTTCGAAGAGGCGATCCACACCCACGCCTACCAGTACTGCATCGAATCGCTGGCCATGGATGAAGGCGAGATCTTCAACATGTACCACGAGATCCCGTCGGTCGCGAAAAAAGCCACCTGGGGCCTGAAATACACCCGTTCGATCTCCGATCCGAAGTTCGAAACCGGCACCGTCGAAACCGACAAAGAACTGCTGCGCAACCTGATCGCCTACTACTGCGTGCTGGAAGGCATCTTCTTCTACTGCGGCTTCACCCAGATCCTCTCCATGGGCCGCCGCAACAAAATGACCGGCGTCGCCGAGCAGTTCCAATACATCCTGCGCGACGAATCCATGCACCTGAACTTCGGCATCGACGTGATCAACCAGATCAAAATCGAAAACCCACACCTGTGGGATGCCGAGATGAAGGAAGAAGCGACCCAGATGATCCTGCAGGGTACGCAGCTGGAAATCGAATACGCACGCGACACCATGCCTCGCGGCGTGTTGGGCATGAACGCGGCGATGATGGAGGATTATCTGAAGTTCATCGCTAACCGTCGTTTGTCGCAAATCGGTTTGAAAGAGGAATATCCAGGGACGACTAACCCGTTCCCTTGGATGAGCGAGATTATGGACTTGAAGAAAGAGAAGAATTTCTTTGAGACGAGAGTGATTGAATATCAAACTGGTGGTGCGTTGAGCTGGGATTAAGCTCCGGCTCTAAAAAGACTGTTATCAGTTCTAATTCTAGCCCAGCCAGAGAAGCCCCAATTTATTGGGGCTTTTTTACAGCTGAGCCATCAAAACTACCAAAAATTGAATAAAACCTAACTAGATGGCATCCCAGCACGCAACGCACAATCAGTCATAAATTCATCTACCTCTGCTTCGGTCATAACCTCAAAGACCCTGCCCCCTCCAAGCTTATTCAAAACTTTCATAAAGTCCCGAAAAGTAGACTGTGTCGAATTTATCCAATCATACTTTTCAGAAGCTCTTATAACACCTGCCGCGATCGCGGGGCGACTAACAGTAAGTGAACGCTCTAGAAAACTCAGCCGACTGTCAGCCCGCCTTAATATCGTTTTAAGTGAATCAAAGTCATCACGGGCTATTTGATTAGCGATATAACCGTTAAACCACAATCTGGCGAGGGCATTATCGTCTCGACGCCCCCCTAAATTTGGTGCAAAAAAATGTTTCCCTATCGCACTTTCTATTTTTTCTTGACTTCCAAGCCCTTCCAACCAGCGCTGCCTTGAATAGCCCAGACATTCTACGTGGGTTAATCTAGTCCATATTCCTTCTTCATATGCAAGGCTCGGCTTTACGGCCGAAAGAGCGCGCCATACTAATATAGAGTTTTCTATTTCTGCTTGGGGAGTACCAGATGGATCAAGATCACCTAGAGGCCCTAGATCAACTTCCAAACTTAAAGAAACAGTCCAGTCCGGCTCATCAACAAACTCGTCAAATCCTTCAGACGTATAATTTTCTAAGTTTGCTTGAATACTAGCTCTCAGAATCTCAATAGCCTTTGCAGAAAAATAATTTAATCTCATCACTCCCCCTCCCATAGCTGCGAGTTCATTCTGATATTACCAAAAGGAGAGTTTAACAGCCGCTGTGCGTCTCGCCACAAGCTGGGAGACTCGAGATCAACTCCTAAATAATCACACTTAGCCTTAAATATTCTGAACCAACGCCGCCCCTCATATTCGGACCTAGCTTGCCGAAGAAGATCTAGAACCTCCATAACGGCAGGAACAAAAGCACTATTCAGAACTATAGGCCTCCCATGTGGCAGCCCCCTAAATCTATTAAAATCTTGATAAATGTTAGATGCCACAAGCAATTGAATTTTATCAGAGCCTGGATTTACCAGTAGCTCATCATCTTTTAGGTCGGGAGCTTGAACGACAGAAAAAATACTTTCAATTTCTGCTAATTTTTCCCGTCCAATTGTTAATCGTTGCGCCTCACCAACTGCAAGAACCGAACCGATCTCTAAAGACATTGCCCCACCACCAAACTCGGCATGACAATTGGCCAGATCAAATTCTCCTACATTTTTCTTGGCCCAAACCATCGGCAAAAAACTTACGCTTCCAACAAGAGCCCCTGGTTCAAACGAAAACCGTCGATCCTCAAGACCAATAGGTACAAGCCGACTATAGTAAGTATCCAAGCATGTAACAAAAAAGCCGACGCCAGCATGGCCATCAACAATCAGCTCCCGTAACGACTGCTCCGCAAGCGACACTACCACATCTACGGTCACCTGATCTGTGGTCAGCTTTTCTTCCACTGTCACAACTTGAATATCAAACTCACCTGTCAAGTAATCGTTACTTTCCGAGCTTAGTACAGGATGTGGAAATCGTGTTCTTTCATTAATTTTCATTAGAGGACACCTCTAAAACATCCACTGCTGCGCGAATCTCAATCGGCCCTCTATACATCTCGGAAAACTCGAGATCGATTTTAATTCGCTTCCCCGCTAGAAACTCTACTAACACCGCCCCGTTTTTAACATTAGCGCCAAAAGCCGACGAAACAGTTAGTCGCTCATTCTTATTGATTCCTACAGCGTCAATTGAGAGAAGTGCATGAGCGGAGATGGTTGGTGTGAAAAAAACAGTTCTGCTATTCGAGGCGCCCCCGGTGGTAATTATATTTCGGACATCCAATAGAGGGATAGACTGCTTCGAGCGAGCACGTTCAACATCCCCTGGATATTTTCTACGCCCCTCCCCTACTTTACCGCCTCTACCATCACCAAAGCCGCCTTCTGCTTCACCGTCGCCCTCAACATCAGTATATGCTTCAGTGGAAGGTCTTTTTTTCCGAGGTTCAATCTTATACTTGATAGTTTCAGGGTCATCATTATCAGAATTCCGCTGTTCTAACTCGGGCGCCGAGCCAGCAGGAAAATAATCACGCATTTCGTCAGCAAGCACCTCATTCTCATACTCGGTAAATGTGTGCTCCTTAATTGCCGCCCGAATCTTACCCGCTAACTTCTTCATCACTCGCTGTGCTACGTCACGATCATCTTGATTCAGCAAACCATCAGCAGACAACTCTTTATGCTTTGGATCCTCAAGCCTCTTTATAAAAGAGCTCCCCCTCACATCGAGAAATGTGACTACCGCAACGAAGTCCTTATACATCGGAAAGCGTAAAAATGGCTCATTGAATGAACTGAGATTATCCGTAATAACCATACCATTTCGAATAATACATATTTTTTTTGGCAGCTTATCTTCAACGAGAACTTTAACTTGAACACGACCTAACTCAGGTATGGAAAAGACGTTGGACTTGGTTTTAGCTGAGCTATAGCAACGATAAAAATCAAAAGAGACGGAAAAGCCTTGATCCCTTTCATTGCTCAATCCTTTCCGCACCACTTCAGCATCAAATAACGGCCCAAGAGTATCTTTATTTATTTCGCTATTTCCGCCATCGATAGAAAACTCCATTTCATCATCGTGAACAGCTGGAAAAAAATTTTGAATGAGAGAACGAGTAAAATGACTTTGCCATTCCGCTGGATCTCGAAACCCAACTACAAATACCGATGTGCCGATACTTTCTCTTCTGAGCCATTCCGGAGCTAAGACAGGATCACTGACCGGCTCAAAATCCGCACCTCCCCAATAACCTATTTGACGCTTAGGAAGGCCCTCATCAACATGGGAAATAAGGATAGATTTCCCTTGCGTCAGGAACCTCTTGGATCCCGTTGCATCATCCAAAAAAACTGTTGAGTAAAACACTGTCCGCAGATCGGAAATAGCGAATGCCGCATTTTTTCCAATACCATAAGAGCCTCCCGAATTTTCCTCTGGCTTTACGCTAACACCTGCAGCTCTAAGCAAAGAATAAAATGGAGTACCCCGCTGGGCCCCCTTAGCACCAGTCGTATTCTCGTCAGAAACACGCAACACTTTTACATACTCAAGAGCAAGTATTTTTTTTGCTTCAGAGAAAAAATCTTTCTCTTTCTCCTTTTTCTCCGCCAGAGAAGCATCCAAGCATAACGCCACAACCTTATCCAACTTCGCTATAGCTGGAATATTCTTTTTAGGTATTTCAATCAGATCGAACTTTATTTTCACTGGAAGTGAAGAATATGCATCTCGACTATTTTGACCCAGTTCTCTAGCCGCACTCGCATACGGTTGCTGACGATAGGTCTCAATACCAGCATGCCCCAGCCCTTCATCTTCTTTACTATCATTACCTGCGAACTCAAGAACGAATGCCTCATTACTCATTGCGTCTACTCCCTGTTATCAGGCTCAACAACTCTTTGGTACAACAACGTTTTTTTGCAACATCAGCTGCTTGAAAACTAGGCAGTTCCTGTGCCCTCTGCCTGCTTTATGAGTTCTATAAACTCTGATAATGCAATCAACCACTCTGATTGGGACTTTGAATACGTAGAATGCATAGACTTGGGAACGACCAGTCGTAATCCACTTGAGGCCATTTCACTTGTCTGGCCTTCACTAATGGCTGCCTCGAGAGTCACCAAGTGTTTTTCACTTATTCTCTTGGCTTCACTAAGGACCTGACGCCAACGATCCTTACACGTCGTTTTAGCTCCTAACATAAAAAGTTTGTTCTCGGGATACTCTGAGTCTCGATACTCCGAAAATCCTGGAAATAAGAAATCTGGCTTCTTACTATTTTCCGTGGAAAAGCCCTTCGCTCCTCCCCGTTCAAACCTAATTCCATTACTCTCAAATATATAAGACAGGTGCCTTTCAAATGCATGACCGACTCTTGACTTACGACGATTCTGAACACTCAAGGAGTAACTTACAAAATCGTCAACATCTTCTCCATCCTCCCCAAATCCTACGCGAAGCTTTTGCCGCACCAGATGACGCTCGTATATTCGAAATAGCTTTTCCTCATGGTCCATCCACTCAACAATTGCCTGGTCTGGAAAAACTATAGGATCAACAGGTGACTCTAAGGAGTTCCGAGCATATAGGGAGAAATCTGACGTCTTTGGAAAGCTTTCGCCGCCAAATGAAGTTATCAAGCGTTGCAACCAGACATCATCACCTACTTCTACTTTTGTTACCTCAACACCCAAACTTTCTAACATCAAGCGTAATGGCAGAAGCAACTCCACTGCATCCATTTCCCCACGAATGAATGTGTTTTTTATGTTATGCAGACCAAATAAAATTTTTAGCTGGCTCTCTATAGTGCTTCCCGCCGGAGCACACACCATTAAAAGCGTATCGTCTCGCATCTTTGCAACTAGAAAAAAATCGCCAGCAGTAAATAAATCCGTTACGGAGTTAGAATTATAGTAAAGTCGAAATTCAGGCTTACGCAAAGGCTTCTTACGACGACAGTCGTACCAAGTAACTGTACTTTCACAGATATCTGGCGCTAAAGCCTCATCTGTAAAATACACTTGCTTAGCCTTATATCTAAATTCTTGATTTTTATCAGGAGCCCCCAAGTATTTCTTAAAGCCGGCCTTAACTAGCCCTCCAATCTCATGCTGATTGGAGCTATCGGGATCGGCATCAACTGGCTTCAGATATTTGGCTGCGACTCCTTCAAAATAGTCGCTGATACGATCATTGAACATTCGTTTTCATCTATTTGTGAATTTTTATTACCGTTTATCAGCCACTCCGCTATGAGGTCAATCACTAGCGCAAATTTTTCTTTATTCCTTGACCTGACCGCGCACTCCCAAACGACCAAAACCCTCCACCCCCCTGTCAACAGGGAAGATTCTTGAATTTTATCTCTCAGCTGATTTTTCCGGATTTTCTCGCGCCAAAAATCCGGCCGTGTCTGGGGTATTTTGAAATATCGGCAGGAATGTCCATGCCAGAAACAGCCGTGCACAAAAACCACCGCGCTGTATTTTGGTAACACCAGATCTGGCTTACCGGGGAGATCATTGACGTGAATACGGTAACGAAAGCCACGCGCATGCAATGCTTTGCGGATCGAAACTTCTGGCTTGGTATTTTTGCCTTTAATCCCAGACATCATTCGGGAGCGTGTTGCGGCATCCACGATATCCACCAAGGCTCACCTCCCGCGCAATCGATAGCTCAACCGTCTTGTATACCCTTGGCCTCCACATATTCAAGGTTCGGATGAGCTATCGGATGCATTAAAAGAGGGATTCAATTCAACCTCTAGAGCATGCGCGCTTCAACGCTTGGCGCAAAAACTCACTCAGGAAGAGCAAACTCCAGTTGAGGCTGTTCCGTGTCGGCAGTTTTTTCTTTCGCGGCCAAAATCCGATCTTTCATCAAACGAGCCACAGCTTCAAAAACTGGCACCGCAACCGAATTTCCGAACTGACGATACGCTTGGGTATCAGAGACAGGAATCACAAATTTGCTTTCGCCTGGCTTGTCGAATCCCATGAGGCGCGAGCACTCATGGGGAGTCAGTCTGCGCGGACGATGAAGCTGATTTAGCTCGCCATTGAAGTCCAAGGTTTCCACAAACCCACGGTCGACCAGGATTTCCGAACCGTCTTTGTGATATCTCGCGGAAAGCGTACGAGCCACATCGTTTGGACGAGTCAAGCCAAAGCCAAAGCCATTGCCCTTCTCACGATGCTTAGCCGCGTAGCGGTAGAGGTAGTCCCAAAGCTTCGGAGTAAGGATATATTTTTCATCCACATCCTTATCAAGCAGATCACCGAAACTAGGTCGCTGCTTCGGTATGTGCTTGCTGATGTCGCGCAGAGTGAATCCTTGGTGAACATTGAGATCACGGCGGAAACCGACCAGCACGATTCGCTCACGATGCTGCGGCACGAAGTGCTTGGCATCAATGACCTTCGGATCTGATCCCTTTGGCGCATTTACATCTGCAACCTCGTAGCCCAGTTCATCCAACGCTTCGCAAATGATCCGGAACGTATTGCCCTTGTCATGGCTTTTCAGGTTTTTCACGTTTTCAAGCAAGAATGCGGCCGGGCGTTTCGCGGCAATAATGCGCGCCACGTCGAAAAACAGAGTGCCTTGGGTCTCGCATTCGAAACCGTGCTTACGACCCAAGGAATTCTTCTTGGATACACCTGCAAGAGAAAACGGCTGGCAAGGGAAACCTGCCAGTAGAACATCGTGGTCAGGAATTTCGCGATCAATGTTCTTGTAAGCTTCCTCGTCACTGATTTCTGGCTTGTCTGAAAGCGTGACCGAGCGGATATCGAGATTGAAGCGATGACGGGCGGGATCGCAATAGTGGTTCGCTTTGTACGTTTTAACGGCGTACTTGTTCCATTCGGATGTGAACAAGCACTCGCCACCGATGGCTTCAAACCCTTTCCTGATGCCACCAATGCCGGCAAAGAGATCGATAAAAGTAAATGAAGGTTTGTGGTTCAAACGCTTGGGCAACAGATCCTTGAGACGAGTGAACTCGATATGTGAGAGCTTCGGCGAGGCCTTTCCCTTGATCCAGCGATTGATGGTTTCGCGGCACCAGTGGCTTGGGCTTACGTCGTTGAGAATTTCGGCTAACTGCCCTTGATCATATATTTCCAGCAGCTTGTGCAGTAGCGCCAGGTCAGTCACAGGATGGGTATCAGGCTCGAACGAACCCGAGGTTGTTTCGCTCAAGGATTCAAAAGACGGTGTTTCAAAAAGATTCATGAGCCCGAAATTCCTCTGGGTCAAAGCTGTGACGAATGGTCACCATTCTAGCCCGCAAAACTTCAAAGTAAATGAAATTTCCTGGATTCCGTGAGGTGAGTCGTGGCGACACGGATATGGCAGTTGAGGGATTCGATGGCGATCAAATACTGGATATAAACACAGCATAATTTACTCTGCGTCTTTGTCCAGGTTTCCTTTCGCCTCATGACCAGTAGGAAAAGTCGCTGGTTGACGACCATCCCTGATGCCCCTACCCTCAGCTCCGAGCCTAAGAAACTCTACAAACCAGAGCGGTCCTCCGCACCCGACAGTCATGCGGCTTTTTTTCGTCTGCGGTTTCTCTACGCCTGCGAAAAGTCCCGTTATGTCGGGAGTGGGCGAATACAAGACCCGAAAGGGGAATATGTCCGGCCCGTCTCTGGTGGGTTTCTTAGCTCCCGACACCCTAACGAATGCCCTAAGAAAGCAGCCAGAGATAAATGGAAATGCCTGACTATCCAACCTTCATGATGAAGGTGAATTGCTGTAGCCGCCGTTCGAATCCCGTGCTTCCAGGTCAGGAGGCATGTCATGTCTGAACCACTTCTTCCGACTCGTTTCACCCGCAACAAAACCCACCTGCACGCCCTTTTGGTTGAGAACCAGGCGTGGTTCTGCGTCCAGGAGCTGGGCCGGTTGATGGGCAAACATCTTGATGAGCGCCAGTTGCGCAAACTCGACGCTGATCAGCGGCAGATGATGTGCGTGGAGATATTCGGCGAAACCGAAGAACAATGGATGGTGAGTGAGTCTGGCGTGTACGCCCTGCTGATCTATCACTACTGCCCTGAGTATCGACAGCTTCGTGAATGGCTGACGCACCAGGTTGTGCCTGCGCTGCGTGACGCTCGTGCGACGCGCTCGGTTGAGCGACCGACGTTGAGTGTTTTGAGCTGGCCGCAGATGTCGTTGAGCACGCTGCACTGGCAGGATGAGCCGTGGATTCGGTTGCGGGATATGCCTTGTTTGTTGGCGGATGATCCGTTCAATCGTCATGAGTCTTGGTGGCGTAAGGCTTCACGATTGCTGCGTAGATGCTGATGTTTTCAGAGTCCGCTGTTTGATTTTTAAGCAGCGGATTTTTTGTGGTAACGAGTTGATGATGTCGACCAGACAGGCGAAGCCTGCCGCCCCCCCCAGAGACCTGCGCGGCCCCCAAAATCCAACAGCGACAATTCCTAACCCAATCCAAGACCCGTCCTACAGCCTCAATGCATCACCTTCGTTAACGTCGCCCGGCTTCTTTCCGGTGCGACCATTAAATGAACGAATGGATGATCAGTGGCTGGCAAAAAGGATATTCCCCGGGTCAGGAACCCACCGTCAGGCGACGGGCATCACGTCACCTACCGGTTCATGAACGCGACCGAACTGGCCGAGCGCGAAGCCAGGCAGAACGCCTATGAGGCCATGCTCGCCCGGCAGGATGCGTTTGAGCGCAGCCGTCAGGTCGCTGTCAAAAAAGACGAGGCGGTTCGGGCCGGATGCGTGTTCGCGAAGTCTTGCAAGCTGCCGGACGCGATCATTGATTACTCGAATCCCTCCGGGATGGTGCCGACCGACAGCCTGAGGAATTACGGCGAATTCGCGTTGCTCGGTACCCGTGAGGCCGATGATGCCGGGCTGCGGAATCTGCAAACCATCAGCGGCAGTACCGTTTCACTCGGCCTTGGGCGCCTTGCTCTTCGCAGCCCGTCACTCGCCACGCCAGCAATAGGTCTTGGAGCCGCCATTGGCGCTACCGGTGCCGCACTCATGACCGGCATGGTCGCTTTGCTCTGGACGCCCAGCCTGGGCGACAGTGCTCTCTACACCGAGGAACAATTGCGCGCCCTCAAGCAGGCCCGTACCCGTGTTCGCCTGCGCATCGAGCAACAAACCGACGGCGCGCTCAAAGGTTATGCCTTCTACACCGGCAAGAATCGCGACTGGGAAATGGTCGATGTTGTGAAGCTGGAAACCCGCGACAGCCAGTACGTCGCCAATCTGGGTGAAGGCGTCGAGCTGATCTGGACACCCGCCGTTGACGGCTCCGAAATCCTCGGCATTCCTGCTCTGGAAGCCGCTCCGCAGGCCCCGCATATCTGGGTTTACCCGCCAACGAAAGCGGCGAACGACATCCTTGTGAATCCGGTTTACCCACCGGCGTACAAGGATTTCATTCTGGTGTTTCCGGAAAGTTCGGGGGTAAGGCCGGTTTATATTGTGGTGAGTGTTTCTGATCACAAATATCATCCGCCACCACCTGGACTTGCAGCGTTCCCGGATGCGATCAAGGCAGATCGTAAGACTTCCGTTAAAGGAGGCGGCGGGCTTAGAAAGCGATGGAAAACCAGAAAGGGACTGATTTTTGAGTGGGACTCACAACACGGTACTGTCGAGATGTATGACAAACGAGGTCGCCATCTCGGTGAGTATGACCCAGCAACTGGCGCGCAAACCAAACCAGCGGACGGCACGAGGACAGTAGAACCATGATCTATCTAATCGAGGCATTTGATAAAGAAAGCGGTTTCCTGGCTTTTGAAGAGGAACTCCCAAGTGGATCAGATCAGGCGATAAAAACCATCATGGGATGGACGGTGGAACAGCAAGGATGGGAGGGATACGATCTCTCGCACGAACAGCTTGGAGCCCTGGAAAAACTACTGGGGAAAGAAATCTATAACCCTGCCTATAAATTCCAGCTCAGCTGCAATGTGTAAACGATGGTTCTGACACCGGTGAGCAGAACAAACCGGCCTTTCCAAAGAGAAGGATAGAACCATGACTCACGTAATTTATACGTTTGATCGATCCACCGAAGCTCTGATTTTCGAAGTGCCTATCTCGGCAGAGGCTATCGAGCAGCTGCGAGTCATCATGAAATGGAATGACGCAGAAGACGAACTCTACGGTCACGATCTTGATTTTCAGCAGCTAGCACAACTGGAAACGTTAACCGGAAAATCCTTCTACGATCCTCAATACGATTACCAACTCGCTAGCTACGGAAATTAAAAAATTTAGTCGCCTATCGTGTCATGCGAGGTTGCTGTCGGGATCAACGATTGAGTTGATCCCACCAATCGCCAGCAGGCTGGCTCCCACAGGTTTTGCATCATCCTGAAAACAATCAGTGCAACCCGCGCCGCCTCCCGCTATTAATACCCCTCCCCCACTCAAGGACCCGAGCCCCACCATGAAATTCGATCTCGCCTACTGCCTCAGCCTCGACGACAAGTTGTCGATCTATGATGTTCGCGATCTCAATTTCGATGAGACGGTGGCGTTTGACTCTGCGAAGGAACACTTCCAGTGCCCCAACGATGCCTGTCGTTCGGCGTTCGAGGCTTCCAATGAGTTGGGCACGTTCAACGCCAAGAACGTGAATTACGTGCGCACGCCGCACTTCAAGAATCTGCCCACTACGCAGCATGTGGCGGGTTGTCCATATGTGAGTTTGAAGGCCTCAGCGTCGGGCGTTGAGACGGCGGACGGCGAGACTGATGACGGTCGTGAGGAACATTTCCCGTCGGAGTTATTGCTCACCCGGCGTGAGTATGTCCGCAAGCCTGCCGCGCCAGCGGTGGGGGCGGATGTGTTGCGCGATGATCCGGTGCGAGTGGCGTCGGACAGAGGTAAAGAGTCAGCAAGTCGTGAGTCGGCGCCGGACAAGACCAGTGTGTTTGCGCATCCGGTGGAGTGTTTTGTTTCCAACTTCGCGGACAAGGAGTTGCTCAAGCGCATGCCGTTGAAGGTCGGTGAGCATTCGGCGCCGTACAGTTCGTTCTTCAAGAAGATTGAGTATCTGACGGACAACAAGGGGCTGATTTACTGGGGGCGGATCAAAAAAATCGAGGACTTCCACAGTGCCAGTTTTCGTATCGATTTCGAGGACAAGGTCTGGTTCAAGAAGCCCGAGGACAGTAAGAAGAAGCCGTACCCGGTCAGCGTTTATCTGAACAAGAAGCTGATCGACAACTACCGCAAGCGCAAGGCGTTTCTGGAAGAGATCAAGCACGCGGTGGATAGCGACAAAGCGTTGTTCTGTTTCTTCTATGGCGTGACGCCGGAGTTGAAGCAGGTGCCCGGCAAGAAGAACCCCGAAAAGCCTTTCGAGGTCTTCAATGCCAATATCGAGAACCTGGATCACTTCATTATTCGTGAAGCGCCGGGGCTGGAGTGACGGTTAGCCCTGGGGCAGTTGCAGGTTGACGGCACCGGGGTGTTGTTTGACGACGGAGTACGGCAGGATCGACCAGTCTGGCGCATCGCAAGCGCGGGCCACACGAGCAAAGTAAGGGCCGAGATAGAGACCTTTCGTGGTGAAGTACCAGGGTGAGTATCCCCAAATGCTTTCGTCGCTGTAGTCGCAAGCGTTGTCGTCGTCCTCCGCTGGTTTCTTCATTTCATTGGGGTAAAGCGTGGTGAACTGCTTGATCAGCCAAGGCACTAGCACTTCGCGCTGATAAGTTGAATACGCTGCACTTTCCGAAGCACTCAGCGGCTGGTCACCTGTGCTGTCGCGGTCGGCATGTGACAGTGGCTTGCCCGCTTCGACCCATAACACGTCTGTCAAAGACAACGGATGGCCGGTTCGCACATCAAGGTTGAGGGGTGAATCGCCGAAGTCCGGATGTGCACCGCCACAGTAATAGCTGGTGGAGATGTTAAGACTGACCACCGCTGGCGAGATCATCTTCGGTTCTGCTTGTTGCATGAAGTCGGTGTTCACGCCGCCTTGCAGCAGGCAACCGTGATAACTGATCACCTCGCGCCACAACCTGCCGAGCAACTGCTGATTGACCCGCTGAAGGTCATCTTTTGGTAAACCGGATTCCACGCTGAACAAGGAGATCTTCGACTCTGGCTCAGTCCACCATTGCAGGTCGTAGCCCATGAAGTTTTCTTTCTTCGCGGGTTTGAGCTTGAGTCCCTGTAGGCGCAAATACTCATACGGTGCACTTTGGGGCAGCGTGGCAATAAATGGCAAAGTCATTGAGGTCGGCGCTGGGAGTTTGGCCTCAGCCAGCTTCACCGGCAGTTTTTTACCCTGTGGACTTTGCCATTCGCCCTGCCAGCCATTGCCGGTTTCTTCCAGCTTCAAAGTTGGTAACGGCTCATCTTCGCCATAGCGGTTTTCACCTTCTACCAGCGTCAAAGTGCTTTCGTGCAACGAACCGCTGAGTGCCAGATCGCGATGGTATTTCTCGTAGAAATAGCGGCCATTCACTTCGTCCGGCTGCGTAGTGTTGAGCTCCACCACAATCAGTGTTTTACCCAACGTACCGGTGAACACGCGTCGGCCATCTTCAGCATGGGCGGTGGAAATCAGTGTGAACAGCGCCGCGGCGTATGGCGCCAGGCGCAGCAGTCCCTTGAGCATGGATCGATCCTTGAAAGAGGCGGAGGCGGCGCCGGTGTTTGCACGCCGGCGCGGTTAAAGTCGGGGCGGATTATGGCGACAGCAAACCCGGGATGCGAGACCCGAAGTTATTTTTCAGGCTATTGAAGCTTCACTCTGAAATGCCTGGATATCCCGCTCTGCCTGTTTACGTCGCTCCAGCGCAGCCTGGGCGCCAGCTTCGTCGACAGCGCAATATTGACGCAACCAATGGGCGATCATTTCCTCGTCTGGTCGGAAGTAATCCTTGCGCCCTTTACTGTTTCTGAGGCGGTTGTTCATTTGCGCATCGAACCCGATGGCCGCGCGTTCGCCCTGCGGCAAACACCCCCACTCTGCAGCACAGTCCTGGAAAAACCAGGCGATTTGCTCAATGTGTTTCTGTGCTCCGCGATGGCTGCGACGATAGAACCGATTTTCTGTACAAGCTTCTTTAAAGCGATCCAACATGATCTCGGCATCAGTCCATTGCATGAAGTCATGATTGATCGCATCGCGGATCAAGCCTTCACGCCAGCGATCAGCAAACCAAGTAACAAAACCCTCTGCGTCAGCCTTTTTCGCATCGGCAAAGACCATGCAGTAACGGGTTTTCACATGGATAACAAACAATACGTGCTTACGTTGCACAGTGACCGCATGGACTAGCCACTGCTCTACGGAACCGCTGGCCTCGTCATCTTCGATGGCCGGCGACGGCGGTTTGTTGTCCACCGGTGTAATCTTTTTGCCTTTATGGATGCGGCTGAAGAACTTGCTGGCAGCTTCGGTGCAATTGAAGATCAACATCCCGGTTCTCTAGTAAGTGTGGGTCGCATCAATCAGTCGTGATGAGCAGTTTCTTCAACCCAGTCGATTTCGTAGGGTCGGCGCTCAATATCGGAAACCGCCCTCCGGGCGTCATCGCTCAATATTGACAACTCCGCGTCAGTCAGCAGGTCATGCGAGACCATCAAGGTCAATTTCCATGACGCGGAAGATCGAGCGAGACCATCGAACATTCGAGCCATATCGCGATTCCGATTATTGATCAGTCCGTAAATCATGCCGTAGCGGGAATGCGCCGAAAGAGCACCGTGCTGAGTAATGGTTTTGGTGTCGGCGAGAACGCCTTGGCAAAATCGATCAAGTGCAATCTTGCGCAGTTCCTTGAACTTCTTCCAGTCACTCTCAATCATCGAAATGGTTCCCCTCTGCACTTTTTCTTGAAACGTTCGAATGTGTTGTCTGACGCCTCAACGATACAAAGCATCAACTCATTACGTCCACATACTCAGCATCACCACAATCAGCAACCCAATATAGACCCGGGCATGCACTTGATCCGGAATCCGCCCGATCCACGGTGTAGCCAGTCGAATCCCCAGCAACGACCCAACCGTCAGCACTGAAAACGCCAGCAAATCCACATACCCGATAAACCACGCCCCCAGATCCGTCTCGCTAAAACCGGCCAGCGCCATGTACGTCAGGGTCCCGGCCAATGCCACCGGCACGCTCAACGGATTGGCCATGGAGGTGGCCTGGGACATGCTCAGTCCACAGCGACGCAACAGCGGCACGGTCATGACGCTTCCTCCTACACCAAGGAACGTGGCGATAGCGCCAATGCCTACACCGCCGGCAGATGTTTCCGTATTGCCGAGTCGGCGCGGGATGAGGTCTGCGGCGTGTGTGAGAAATCCGCGGCGCAGCAGACAATCGACGATGGTCACGCCGAGGTAGGCGATGAAGGCATAACGGATCACTTCGCCGCTGACCCACACGGCCGCTGTCGCGCCAATGATCGCGCCCACCGCAATGAACCCGCCCAACGGCCATAGGTAATGCCGAATGAGATTACCCGCGCGCCGATGTTTATCCGTGGCAATGAGTGCGTTGACGATCATCACGCAGGTCGAGGTGGCGACGGCGATGTGCATTGCCGATTGGCCAATAGGGTCGTCGGCGCCGTGGCTGGCGGTGAGCATCCGGTAGAGCAGCGGCACAACCACGAAGCCGCCACCGAAACCAAACAGCACGGCGGTGATGCCGGTCAGGCAGCCAAAGAGGGTCAGCAGGAGGTAGAACATGGCGCGTCTTCCGATGGTGGAGAACGGTCGACGATAGAGTGGCGCGACTTGGCCTGCTTCAGCAACTCAGCCAATAATGTTTGCATTTACGCCAATCGCTGGGTGCCGCTCGATGCGCAATGTTTCGATCAATCTGCTGGATGACACGCCGCGCCAAGTGGTGGCGATCGGCACCGACTATTCCCACGGCCATCTGCTGCCATTTCATACGCACCGACGGGCACAGTTGCTGTACGGCGCGACCGGCGTGATGCAGGTCCGTACTCATGACGGCAACTGGGTGGTGCCACCGCAACGGGCTGTATGGATTCCGCCGGGGGTGGCGCATGAGGTGTTGATGCTGGGCGTGAGCACCCGCAGTTTGTACATCGAGCCGGGAACAGTGGATTTGGGGCCGCGCTGCCAGGTGATCAGTGTCTCGCCGTTGATGCGCCACTTGTTGATGGACGCAGTGCAAGCGCCGCTGACCTATGACCTCGACGGACGGGACGGCGCGTTGATCGACCTGTTGCTGCATGAACTGGTACGCAGTGCCCCGTTGCCCCTGCACATTCCGTTGCCGACTGACGGAAAGCTCCTCGCGCTATGTCAGTACTTTCTGCATCAACCAAACGCCCATGACTCGCCACAGCACTGGGCCGAGCAGTTACACATAAGCTTGCGCACCTTCAACAGACTGTTTCGGCAGCAGACTGGTTTGAGCTTCAGCCAATGGCGCCAGCAGGCCTGCGTGGTGCTGGCGCTAGCACGGTTGGCAGCCGGTGAAGCGGTGACGAGGATCGCGCTGGATTTCGGTTACGAGAGCCCGGCGGCGTTCTCGACGATGTTCCGGCGCACCCTTGGTCAGCCACCGTCCGTCTGGTTGGAGGCGGCGAATTAGGGCAAATCAAAAAATGCGTTTGATCCCGGCCGAAAACAACTGTACAAAAACACAGTACATTTTCAATCAGCACTCTTGAGCCCGGAGCACACCATGGCCTCTCTTGCGATGAACCACATCCTCGAACGCATTGCCCTTTTCCAGTTCACCCCGACCCACTGCGTCCAGGCCCGAGCGATGCTGGGCTGGAGCGTGGAACAGCTATCACGGGAAGCAGAGGTTTCGGTGGAAGACATTCAGCGCTTTGAAGCGCAGCAAGAGGTGGCGGATGCGGCGCGTCTGGCGCTGGCGTATCGATTTGAGTCGCGGGGGTTGGTGTTCTTTCCGGGGTTTGCGCCGGGGCGGAGTGCGAGTTTGAACGGGGTGGCTGCGGAATCAGTGGGGCGTGGGGATTATGCGATGGCGGAATGAGCCGGTTCGCTCTCCCAGGAACGAACCGGATGCAAAACATCAGGCGTTTTGCACCACTCCCTCACTCTCCCCTTCAACCCCCATCCACCACGCATTCCCACGCTGCGGCTGAGCGATGTTGAACGCCTCCCCCATCTGCGGCGTGGTAATCGAAACACTGCGCTCCCAGGCCAGTGCGAGGATCCGATCAAACGGTTCATGCCACGCATGCATCGCCAGATCAAAAGTGCCGTTGTGGATGGGAAACAGCCAGCGGCCCTTGAGGTCGAGGTGGGCTTGCAGGGTTTCTTCCGGTTGCATGTGCACGTGTGGCCATTCGACGTTGTAGGCGCCGGTTTCCATCAGGGTCAGGTCGAACGGGCCGAATTGTTCGCCGATGCGTTTGAAGCCGTCGAAGTAACCAGTGTCGCCACTGAAGAAGATGCGGGTGTCGCCGTCGATCATCACCCACGACGCCCACAGGGTGCTGTTGCTGTCGAACAGGCCGCGGCCGGAGAAGTGTTGCGACGGCGTGGCGATGAAGCGGATGCCGGCGACTTCGGTGCCTTGCCACCAGTCGAACTGGCGAATCTTGTTGGCGTCGATGCCCCATTTGATCAGGGTGTCGCCGACGCCCAACGGGGTCAGGAACAGATTGGTTTTCACCGCCAGCCGCAGCACGGCCTCGTAATCGAGGTGGTCGTAGTGGTTGTGGGACAGGATCACCGCTTCGATCGGTGGCAACTCGTCGAGGCTGATCGGCGGTTGATGGAAGCGTTTCGGCCCGGCCCATTGCACCGGCGAAGCGCGCTCGGCGAAGACCGGGTCGGTGATCCAGAATTTGTCCTGCATCTTCAGCAGCAAGGTCGAGTGGCCAAGGCGATAGACGCTGTGGTTCGGCGCGGCCAGCAGGTCTTCGCGGGTCAGTGGCTGTACCGGGATCGGCGCAGCAGGTCGAGTATTACGCGGTTTGTGGAAGATCATGTTCCACATGATGCGCAGCATTTTGCGCACGCCTTCGCGTTGCACCGGCGCATGATTGCGAAACAGGCCTTGATCCTGTCGAGAGGCTTCAGGCGTGGAGGTGTTGTCCGCTGTAGATATTGGATTGGCCATGACTGAATGACTCCTGAAAAACCGCGCAATTCGCGTTTTTCCACGGTGGGACGATAAATGGCCAAGGCACGCACGCATTAGCCGGACTGTCTGTCTTTTAGGTTGCGAGGATTAACGCGACATTACACTCTCCGGTGTAGTTTCTAGGTTGCATCAATCTTGATGACAAGTAAACTGCCAAGTGTAATTTCACCCTCTTCCTGCCGAAAGCGTACTTATGACAGTCCCACAGCGCCTCACCGACCGTAAACGCGAAGCCATCATTCAGGCGGCGATTGCCGAATTCCGCGCCAATGGTTTCGAGACCACCAGCATGGACAAGATCGCGGCCACCGCCGGCGTGTCGAAGCGCACTGTGTACAACCATTTCCCCAGCAAAGAAGAGCTGTTCGCCGAAATTCTCAACCAGTTATGGGCGCGGATCAGCGCCGAGCAGTCGATCATTTACCGCCCTGATCAGCCGCTGCACGATCAGTTACGGCAGATGTTGTTGGCCAAACTGCAACTGATGGCCGATGACAACTTCCTCAGCCTGGCGCGTGTAGCGATTGCCGCGACCATCCACTCACCGGAGCGCGCGCAGAACATGGTGGCGCGCATGGGTGAGCGCGAAGAAGGCCTGACCGTGTGGATTCGCGCTGCTCAGGCGGACGGCCGATTGAAACCGGTAGACGCGGACTTCGCCGCACACCAGGTCCAGGGCCTGCTGAAGTCGTTCGGTTTCTGGCCGCAGATTTCCATGGGCCAGCCGCCGCTCGACACAGCGACGCAGCGCAACGTGGCCGAATCGGCGCTGGAGATGTTTCTGGCGCACTATCAGCTCTAAATCGCCCCTCTCCTGCGCGAGCCGCTGATTAAATGCCTTGGAAGGACACTGATGTGTAAAGCGTCGGGATGCCTACACGTTTTGTATTTGAACACTTTCGTACAATTTCAGAACAGCAGTTTCTTGTACGGAACCAATAAGTCTGCATAAGATTCACCCGTCAGCCTGGATGCTGACAATTTGCGGCCAATGCCACCCCCTCGGCTTGGTCTGCCCACGCGGAAACAGGGACAAAACCCAGTCTTTCCCTACTTCCAGGTACTGCGCCATGTTCTTTAATCGCCACAAATCTGCCCTCGACGACCTTCAGCAAATCCTCACTCAACAAAATGGCCTGCTCGATGCCATCAACCGCTCCATGGCGGTGATTGAATTCGATCTCGACGCCGTCGTGTTGAGCGCGAACGACAACTTCCTCAAGACCATGGGTTACCGCGCCGAACACGCGATCGGCCAGCCCCATCGTCTGTTCTGCACCCCTGAGTTTGGCCGCAGCGCTCAGTACACCGAGTTGTGGACACGCCTGAAAAACGGTGAGTTTCAATCCGGCACGTTCGAACGCGTCAATAGCCAAGGCCAGACGGTCTGGCTCGAAGCCAGTTATAACCCGATCAAGGATGCCTCCGGACGCGTGGTGAAAGTGGTCAAGTACGCCATGGACGTGACGGCCAAGGTGCAACAGGAAAGCGAGGCCAACGCCAAGTTAGAGGCGATCGACCGGGCGATGGCGGTGATTGAATTCAACCTCGACGGCAGCGTTATCACCGCCAACCAGAATTTTCTCACGCGCATGGGCTACACACTCGCCGAGCTCAAAGGTAAACATCACCGTTTGTTCTGCACCTCGGAACTGGTCAACAGCAGCGCGTATCAGGATTTCTGGCGGCGGTTGAATCATGGCGAGTTCTTCCAGGGCCAGTTCGAGCGCATCGACAAGCGCGGCCAGACCGTTTGGCTAGAGGCCAATTACAACCCGGTTTACGACGCCTCCGGGCGTTTGTGCAAAGTGGTGAAATTCGCTTCGGACGTCACCGCGCGGGTCGAACAACACGAGCAAGATGCGCGCAGTGCCAGCGCCGCTTATCACATCTCGGTCGAGACCCGGAAGGTCGCCGAACAAGGCACCCAGGTCATTCAACAAGCCGCTAGCGAGATGCGCGAAATTGCCGAGGACATTGCCCAATCCTCAACGCTGATCGCGCAACTGGGTGAACGCTCCGAGCAGATCACGGCCATCGTCAACACCATCCGCGGGATTGCCGACCAGACCAATTTGCTGGCGCTCAACGCTGCCATCGAAGCGGCGCGAGCCGGTGAACAGGGCCGAGGGTTTGCCGTGGTGGCCGATGAAGTGCGGCAACTGGCGGCGCGTACCAGCGGCTCGACGGCGGAGATTTCCAGCATGATCGGTTTGATCCAGAGTGAAACCCGCCAGGCCATCAAGAGCATGGACGACACCCGCGATCGCGCGGCTCAGGGCGTTGAACTGGCGGATCAGGCGGGTACGGTGATCTTGCAGATTCGTGATGGCGCCAGTGAAGCGGTGCAGGCAGTGAGCATGTTTGCCAATGAGCGGGCGCCGAATTGAGGGTTGTGCAGGGTCGATAGACCGAGTCGCGACCTTCGCGGGCAAGCCCGCTCCCACAGGGAATGAGTCACCACACATTTTGTGTACGACCGCTGAACCTGTGAGAGCGGGCTTGCCCGCGAAGGGGCCGGCCGCCACAACGCAGAGCTATAGTGACGACAGAGAGTGTCAGATTTTTTGTGTGCGGGCTGGTAATGGCCTGCCGTTAGGCAGGCCTTCATTTCACCAGTTTGACCTGATGAATCGATCTCCGTACAAAATCGCAAACTGATTCATAGCGTTTTTCCA
>NZ_FYDT01000108.1:0-1235 GCF_900187585.1 Pseudomonas sp. Irchel 3E19 | reverse complement strand
TGTAGTGGTCAACTAATCCCGGACACGACGTTAAGTTTTTTCTCGGCCTGAGCTGGGGCCAGTCCGTTGTTGAATTGGTGCGGTCTAATCCAGTTGTACCGATGCATCAGGTAATGACTGATGTCGCGGTGCGCTTCTTGAGCTGTCATGTAGCCCACGGTCGGTATCCATTCAGTTTTCAAGCTGCGAAACACACGCTCCATCGGCGCGTTATCCCAGCAGTTTCCACGACGGCTCATGCTTTGGCGCATGCGGTAACGCCAGAGCCGTTGGCGAAACTGGCGACTGCCATATTGCGAGCCCTGATCCGAGTGAAACAGAAGCCCTTGAGGCCTGCCACGCTGTTCGTAAGCCATGTCCAACGCCTTGATGACCAGATCCGCATCCGGCTTGTTCGACAGCGCCCAGCCCACCACTCGGCGCGCGTAAAGATCCATAACGACAGCCAGGTAATGCCATTTCCCTTGAGCCCAGATGTAGGTGATGTCGCCACACCAGACCTGATTCGGCGCCGGCACATCAAACTCTCGATTCAATATGTTCGGAATGTCAGGCCGCTCAACCGTCGCTTGTTTGTAGGCATGTGATCCAGGTTGTTTACTGACCAACTCCAGTTCCCGCATCAGGCCTCGCACCTTGAACCGCCCAATTTGCTCGCCGTCTTCCTGCATCATCGACACGATGCTGCGGCTACCGGCGGCGCTTCGACTTTGCGTAAACAGTTCGTTAACCCGGCTGCGCAACCGAAGCCGCTCAACGTCTGGAGTTCGGCGCCTGAGACGATGGGCGTAGTAACACGAACGAGTGACGTCAAAGACTGCGCAAAGCCAATCAACCGGCTCTTGGGGGCTCAGTTGATCAATCAGCGCGTGCGCTCGTGCTCTTCCGACATCAAGAGCGCGGTAGCCTTTTTTAAAATGGATTTCTCCCGCTCAAGTCGAGCGATTCGAGCTTCCAATTCCTGGATTTTCTGTTGCTCTGGCGTCAGCGCTTTACTCTGCGGAGTAACGCCAGTGCGCTCCTGCTGAAGCTGATTAACCCAGCGGCGCAACGCGGACTCAACCACACCAAGCGAGCGGCTGGCTTCGATATGGCTATAGCCTTGATCGAGCACGAGGCCTGCGGCCTCGCGTTTGAATTCAGCGGAAAAAGAACGACGTTGTTTGGTCATCAGACACCTCTATCTGGCGAGCATTCTCGCCTAAATGGGTGTCCGGTTTCATTAGACCACTACA
>NZ_FYDT01000025.1:0-95346 GCF_900187585.1 Pseudomonas sp. Irchel 3E19 | reverse complement strand
AGAAAAGGCGTTGGCGGGCTGTTTCTGGATCACCGTCCAAGGCCTTCGAGGCCAAGGACGGTGAAGATCCCAAAAACCCGGTTTCCGGTGGATCGCAAGGCTGCTCCGCTTAAGTGAACAGCATTACGTCACAGGGACGGGGCTTTCAGTGAGCGCAAATTGAGTCTTAGAACACCACACCCTGACTGCGCAGGTAGTCATCATAGGTGCCGCTGAAGTCGGTCACGCCATCCGGGCTCAGCTCGATGATGCGCGTGGCCAGGGACGATACGAACTCACGGTCGTGGCTGACGAAGATCAGCGTGCCCGGGTAGTTTTCCAGCGCCAGGTTCAGCGCCTCGATCGATTCCATGTCCAGGTGGTTGGTCGGTTCGTCCATGATCAGCACGTTCGGCTTTTGCAGGATCAGCTTGCCGAACAGCATGCGACCTTGCTCACCACCGGAAATCACTTTGACCGACTTGAGGATCTCGTCGTTGGAGAACAGCATACGGCCCAAAGTACCGCGAATCATCTGCTCGCCCTGGGTCCACTGACCCATCCAGTCGAACAGCGTGACGTCGTCTTCGAAGTCGTGCGCGTGGTCCTGAGCGTAGTAGCCCAGTTCCGCGGCGTCGGTCCACTTGACGCTACCGGCATCCGGGGTCAGTTCGTTGACCAGGGTGCGCAGCAGGGTGGTTTTACCGATACCGTTCGGGCCGATGATCGCTACGCGCTCGCCCGCTTCAACCTGGAAGCTGAAGTCCTTGAACAACGGCTTGCCGTCGAAGCCTTTGGCCATTTTTTCGACCATGACTGCCTGACGGTGCAGCTTTTTGTTCTGCTCGAAACGGATGAACGGACTCACGCGGCTCGACGGCTTGACCTCGGCCAGCTGGATCTTGTCGATCGCCTTGGCGCGGGAAGTGGCCTGCTTGGCTTTCGAGGCGTTGGCCGAGAAGCGGCTGACGAACGATTGCAGTTCGGAAATCTGCGCTTTCTTCTTGGCGTTGTCCGACAGCAGTTGCTCGCGGGACTGGGTCGCCACGGTCATGTACTCGTCGTAGTTGCCCGGGAACAGACGCAGCTCGCCGTAGTCCAGGTCAGCCATGTGGGTACACACGCTGTTCAGGAAGTGACGGTCGTGAGAGATGATGATCATCAGGCTGTTACGCTGGGTCAGAACGTTTTCCAGCCAGCGAATGGTGTTGATGTCCAGGTGGTTGGTCGGTTCGTCGAGCAACAGCACTTCCGGATCGGAGAACAGTGCCTGCGCCAGCAACACACGCAGCTTCCAGCCTGGCGACACTTCGCTCATCGGGCCGAAATGCTGCTCGATGCCGATACCCAGGCCCAGCAGCAGTTCACCGGCACGGGATTCGGCGGTGTAGCCGTCCATTTCGGCGAATTCGGTTTCCAGCTCGGCCACGGCCATGCCGTCTTCTTCGCTCATTTCCGGCAGCGAATAGATACGATCGCGCTCGGCCTTGACCTTCCACAGCTCTTCGTGACCCATGATCACGGTGTCGATCACGGTGAATTCTTCGTAGGCGAACTGATCCTGACGCAATTTACCCAGGCGCACGTTCGGCTCGAGCATGACCTGACCACCGGACGGGTCGAGGTCGCCGCCGAGGATTTTCATGAAGGTCGACTTGCCGCAACCGTTGGCGCCGATCAGGCCATAACGGTTGCCCGCGCCAAATTTGACCGAAACGTTTTCGAACAGCGGCTTGGCGCCGAACTGCATCGTGATGTTAGCTGTGGAGATCAATTACCTTACCTATCAATGGGTTAGAGCTGGTGTTTTGTTTGCCTGATACCGCTTCGATACCAATCCGGAGCTTTGCCAGCTCCACCCAGTCTGAGCTTGAGTTGATTCAACGCGCATACGTCGCCAGCACCGTTGACCGCTGTGGCCACGCTGCTGAACGACGAATACGGGGTCTGTGTTTGGACATTGCGCGCATTGTCGCATAAGTACGGCGGCAGTTGTATGACGGGCGATAACGAACCTTGCGCTGATGAGGGTTAATGCTTTTGCCATTCACTCTGACGTGAGCAGTCCAGGCTCCGGGCGCGAAGTGCTGCTTTCAGGCACGGCGCAAGGTAGTGGCGAAATGTCTGACAGAAACTTTCCTTCTGGCGGTGGTCTTTGTCTTCGATGCCGAATGACCTGCCGATGAGTGACGTGTGCTTGTAGAAAAAAACCGCAGTCCCTGTTTCCATGCGTCAGTGAAGGAAAAAGGAAAGCACATG
This sequence comes from Pseudomonas sp. Irchel 3E19, assembly GCF_900187585.1. Classification (NCBI taxonomy): domain Bacteria; kingdom Pseudomonadati; phylum Pseudomonadota; class Gammaproteobacteria; order Pseudomonadales; family Pseudomonadaceae; genus Pseudomonas; species Pseudomonas sp. Irchel 3E19. Next base: position 93,108 of record NZ_FYDT01000025.1, on the reverse strand, counting down.
CCATTCATTGCTCGCTGTCTGCTGTTGATTGGCCTCATGCTGATTCCGTCGTGGGCGAGTGCCAATGTCCTGCTGGAAAACGCGCTCTGGCGCGTTGAAATCGATCCGGCAACGCTGGCCATTCAAGTCACGCCGTCCCAGGCGAATACCGTACAGGCTTCGGCGGGCGTCGCCGCGCATGGGGTGAGCGGCCTGACCCAGACCGCCAACCGCATCGATTGGCGCTGGGATGACGGCGCCTGGCGCCTGAGTGCCAGTCTCGATCAGCGCGATCTGTCGCTGTCCATTACCGCCCGTGATCCCGGTGAACTGGGTTTTCTCCGACAACCTGGCCGCGCCATGGGCAACGGCTTGATCTGGCCGTTGGCCGAAGGGCATTACGTGCCGGCAGGCGATGCAGTGTGGCAAGGCTTTCTCCTCGAACAGGGCGAGCTCAATAGCACGCAGGACCTGAGCCTGCCCCTGTGGGGTGTCGACCACGGCAGCTTCACGCTCAATTGGCTGCTGACCAATCCTTATAACAATCGTCTGACTTTCAGTGCCGAGGGTAAAAACCTCGGCCTGGCCGTACGCCATGAATTCACCTCGCTTGAACCGGACAAACCGCTGACCTTCCTACTTTCGCTGGGCACCGCCGATCCGCTGGCACCGGCCAAACGCTATCGACGTTGGCTGATCGACAACGGCCAATACGAACCCTTGAGTGAAAAACTGCAAAAAACGCCACAAGCAAAAAAAATCCTCGGCGCCAGCCATATTTATTTGTGGGGCAATGACCTGCTCGGACCAAAGGACGTCCGCAGTTGGCCGGCACTGGTGAAACTGCTGCGCGGCAATGGCGCGCTGGCCAGCGAGTTGCGTAGCCGTTTTGATGCTGAAACCCGCGATATTCTGGCGAACGCGCAACCGCCGCTGAATCGCTATCAAATGGCGACATTGCTGCGCAGTCTCAATGGCGCCCTCAACACCCAGGCCAGAAAGTCCTGGCAGGCCGTCGTCGAACCGGACATGCAGCAACTCGCCGAGGGCTACGGCACGTTGCGCGCGGAGCTGGCCAGCACATTTTCCGAGGCGCTGACCGCGTCTGCGCAGGGTTGGGGCAGTAGCTTGTCAGCGAATACTTTTGCGCAGTTGAAGGCAGCCGGGTTGTCGCGCCTATGGATTGGACTGGGCGAAGGCTGGGAGGGCGGCCTCTGGCACCCCGAAGCGGTGCGCGAAGGCGTAGCGGCGGGGTATCTGCTGGCGCCTTATGACTCCTATGAAACAGCGCTCACGGCCACTGAGAATCCGGACTGGACCACGGCGCACCTGGGCTCGCGAGCCAACCGACAGTGCGCGATCGTGTTGAACAGTGGTCAATTCAAACGCGGATTTCAGCAGTCGGGCCATTACACCGACCCACGCTGCGTGCGCCCGTTACTGGAGGCTCGCATCAAGGCAGTACAGGGTGGCGCCGGCTTCAATAGCTGGTTTCTCGATGCTTATGCCACCGGGATGCTGTTCGACAGTTACCAGGCAGATAGCCCTCTGACGCAAGCGCAAAATGCCCAGGGCAATATCGAAGCTTCACGCTGGCTGAACGAAACCCTGCAGTTGCCGAGCGGCTCCGAGGACGGCAATGCCACCACAGCGCAAGGCGTGCTGTTTGCCCACGGCATGCAGACGCCGGTCATTGGCTGGGGCGACCCGGACATGAGCAAGAACCGCAAATCGCCGTATTACGTCGGTCGTTGGTTCCCTGACGAGCAGCCGCAAGTGTTTTTCAAAAGCGTTCCGCTCAAAGAGCCTTATCGCACAGTGCATTTTGCGCCCCAGACACGTTTGCCGTTGTATCAGGCGGTGTTCCACGGATCAGTCATCACCACGCATCACTGGCTGTTCGACAGCTTGAAGTTGAGCAATGTGCGCGCCGAGAATCAGTTGAGCCAGTTGCTCTACAACGTCCCGCCGCTGTATCACCTCAGCGCTGCGACATTAAAACAACGCTTGCCATTGATCGCGAAGCAGGACGCCTTCTTCCGGCCGCTCCACGAGCGTCTGGCGATACAGCAAATGACTGACTTTCACTGGGTGAGCGAGGACAGGCTGGTGCAACGGACCACATTCGCCGATGGAACGCAGTTGCTGGCCAATTTTGACAAGCGTGAACGTGAAGTGGCGGGTCACAAGCTCGCAGGGCAGAGCATCAGTGTTTTTGAAAACAACCAAAGAGTAAATGTATTCCAGGTATCGCAGTGACACGCGTCATTGCGCCTTCGTTGCGTACCGGTATCAGGGGCAAGCCCCACGGTTTCGGGCCTTTGGACGATCGGGCGGCAGTGCCATCAGTGGCGCATTGCAGATTCGCGTGACAGATTTTCACAGATGAGGTTCACCATCGGTTACAAAGTGTGGCTAAAATGCCAGCGAATTACCCAAAAGCCGCTAACGGCATGGGCTCAAGGACGTGCCACCGGGACGATTTTCTGTATTTATGCCACTGCTGCAGACGCTGGCCCAAGGCCGGCAGACGCGCAGTTTGTTCACTTTTGACGTGTGACGATTTCCGTGAAACTCATCATTGCCGCTATTTATGTCATTTCCATTGCATACGTTCACTTGCGTGGACGGGTGCGCCACAAGTTGGGTCGGCAATTGAGCGACCACTCGACGTTCCTCGCGCCGATCAACTGCTTTTTGTACCTGTTCTCGAAGAAGCCGAACAAGCCGTTCCTCGATCCGGCTGAGTTTCCTGACCTGAGTCCGTTGCAGGCGCATTGGGAAGAGATCCGCGAAGAAGGGCAGAACCTGCTCCGCGCCGGCGAGATCAAGCGTTCGAACCAGTACGACGATGTCGGTTTCAACTCGTTCTTCAAAACCGGCTGGAAGCGTTTCTACCTCAAGTGGTACGGCGACAGCCATCCATCGGCGATGAAGCTGTGCCCGCGTACCACAGAACTGGTGCAGAGCATCGGCTCAATCAAGGCCGCCATGTTTGCCGAACTGCCGCCGGGTTCCAAGCTGGTCCGTCACCGCGACCCGTATGCCGGCTCCTACCGCTACCACCTGGGTCTGGAAACGCCGAACGATGCCGGCTGCTACATCAATGTCGACGGTGAAAACTATCACTGGCGCGACGGTGAAGCGGTGATGTTCGATGAGACCTTCATCCATTACGCGGAAAACACCACGGACAAAAACCGTATCATTCTGTTCTGCGACATTGAGCGACCGATGAAGTATCGCTGGGCCGCGGCGTTCAATGGTTGGTTCAGCCGCACCGTAATGTCTGCGGCGGGTGCGCCGAACGATGCCGGTGACCGCACCGGCGGCATCAACCGTTTCTTCACAAAAATCTACAAGATTCGCCTGCGCGGTAAAGAGCTGAAAAAACGTAATCGTGCGCGCTATTACCTGGAAAAATGGGCGATCTTTGGTGGTTTACTGGCCGTTTTCATTCTGATCTGAATAGGTTGTGAATGAGCTGACGCCATCGCTGGCAAGCCAGCTCCCACAGTGCTCGATGTGATACACAGACTTCATTCATGCGGCTAAACCTTGTGGTAGCTGGCAAGCCAGCTCCCACAGTGGCCGATGTGATACACAGACTTCATTCGCGCGGCTGAACCTTGTGGTAGCTGGCAAGCCAGCTCCCACAGTGGTCGATGTGATACACAGACTTCATTCACGCGGCTAAACCTTGTGGTAGCAGGCTTGCCAGCGATGACTGTCGCAAAAGCAACCTGTCAGTTGCCTGACAATCCCTCAGTTGTCATTCCCCGGACGCTTTTCGGGTGCGTTTGGCCGGTGCTGCTTTGGTGGCTGTCCTGGCCTTCGGCTTGGCCGGTGCCTTGCCACCCAGGCTGCGTTTAAGCAGCTCGGTCAAGTCGATCACATCGGCCGTCTTGCGCGCTTGTTCGCCACCCACCGTCTCGACGTCCTCGATCTTGCCTTCATGGGCCTTCTTATCCACCAGCGCCATGATCTTGTCTTCGAACTCGTCTTTGTAATCTTCCGGCGTCCAGTCGCCGCTCATGTCCTGAACCAGCCGCTTGGCCATGTCCAATTCACCTTTGGCCAGCTGTGGCTTGGTGACTTCGCTGCCAAGTTCCAGTTGATCAAGGCCGCGCACCTCTTGCGGCCAGCGCAACTTGACCAGTACCAATGCTGACTCCAGCGGCATCAGCGCCGCCAGATACTGCCGCGTATGCAAAACCACGCGGGCGAGGGCGACTTTGTTGGTTTTGCTCAAGGTTTCACGCAGCAGCGCATAGACCTTGCCGCCGCGTTTATCCGGCGCCAGGTAATAGGGCGTGTCGATGTTTTGCAGCGGAATCTGCTCGGCGTCGACAAAGGAAAAAATGTCGATGGTCTGCGTCGAAACCGGGTGCGCCGAGCGGATTTCTTCTTCGCTGAGCACTACGTAACGGCCCTTTTCGTAAGCCACGCCTTTGACGATGTTTTCCTTGGTGACCTCCTTGCCGGTGACCTTGTTGACCCGTTTGTAGCCCACCGGATCCATGCTGCGGCTGTCGAGCCAGTCGAAATCGACGCCCTGCGAGGACGTCGCCGACACCAGCGCGACAGGGATATGAACCAGTCCGAAACTGATCGCGCCTTTCCAGATTGCCCGAGCCATGGTGAGTTCTCCGAGTGATGTTCAGGTGACCTGTACGCGGGCGCGAAAGTTTCCAGTGGGTGCGGCGGTTTCCGATGACTTGGTCAAGCCGTGTTACATGTTGTTTAAGGGCGATGGGTTAACAAATCCGAACCCACGGCGTAGCGTGGACTCGAAGGCTCTGTTCCCTGCACATCGAGAGGCCGCCCCATGAACCGGATTATGTTTGGCATCGCCGTCCTGGCACTCAGTGGCGGTCTGGTTCATGCCGACGTCGTGCTGGCTCAAAGCCCGACCGGCAACAGCAACAACCCCTACAACAGCCCGATCCGCCGGGCCAATCCCAACAGCCTGCAGGGCACCCAACCCAGCGCTCCGGCCATTCGCGGGCCGGGCACGGTGCCGACACCGCGTCAGCCCACCGTCGAGAACCGTGGCATTGGCAACGGCCAGCCGATCCGCTCGGTGCCGGGTACGCCACCGACCTTCATCCCCAATCCGCCTCCACGCGGTAGCGGTAGCAACCGTTGAACGGCAGGACTGACGTTCTGTCAGCCATTCAAATGAACAAAAGGAATCGTGCATGTTGCGTAAAACCCTTTTAGCCACGCTGTGCACCGGCGCGCTGGTCAGTGTTCCGGCATTCGCCGCAGCGCCCAAAGAGCTGCAAAGCGAGCAGGGCACCCTTGAAGTCACCACGATAAGCCAGGGCCTGGAGCATCCGTGGGCTTTGGCGTTTCTGCCGGATCGCCAGGGCATGCTGGTAACCGAACGGCCGGGCAATCTGCGGGTCGTCGGTGCCGATGGCAAGTTGTCGGCACCGATCAGCGGTGTGCCCAAGGTCTGGGCCAAGGGGCAGGGCGGTTTGCTCGATGTGGTGCTGTCGCCGGACTTTAAACAGGATCGGCTGGTGTATCTGTCGTACGCCGAGGGCGGCGGTGCCGGCGACAAGGCCGGGACGGCCGTGGGACGCGGGCGCTTGTCCGATGATTTGCAGACGCTCGAAGACTTCAAGGTGGTCTTCCGCCAGGAGCCGAAACTCTCGACCGGCAACCACTTCGGCTCACGCCTGGTGTTTGACCGCGACGGTTATCTGTTCATTACCCTCGGTGAGAACAACGACCGGCCGACCGCGCAGGATCTCGACAAGCTGCAAGGCAAGATCGTGCGGATCTACCCGGACGGCAAAGTACCGGACGACAACCCGTTCGTGGGGCAGTCCGGCGTGCGCCCCGAGATCTGGGCCTACGGCATCCGCAACCCGCAGGGTGCAGCGCTCAATCCGTGGAACGGCACAATCTGGGAGAACGAACACGGCCCGCGTGGCGGCGATGAAGTGAACATCATCGAGCGCGGTAAGAACTACGGCTGGCCGTTGGCGACCCATGGCATCAACTATTCGCTGCAGCCGATTCCGGAAGCCAAAGGCAAAAGCGTTGAAGGAGGCGTTGATCCACGCCACGTCTGGGAAAAATCACCGGGCGTCACGGGCATGGCGTTTTACGACGCCGATCGCTTCAAGCCGTGGCAGCAGAACCTGTTTATTGGCGCGCTAGTGAGTCAGGAGTTGATTCGCCTGCAGTTCGATGGCGACAAAGTTGTGCATGAAGAGCGCTTGCTCGGTGAGCTGCAGCAGCGCATTCGCGACGTGCGCCAGGGCCCGGATGGTTACTTGTATGTGCTGACGGATGAGGACAATGGCTCGCTCTACAAAATCGGCCTGAAACCCACACCTTGAAATACATTCCCTGTAGGCGCTGGCGCAGGCGGCGATCTTTTGATCTGATTTTTCAAGATCAAAAGATCGCCGCCTTCGGCAGCTCCTGTAGCGCCAGGCTTACTCACTGCGGGAATACAAAACCACCGCCGCCCTTAGCTTCCCTCGTCCGAACCGGCTCATTTTCTCAAACTCCCCATGACTGACCGGCACATGCTGGCAGTCCATCGGTTGGCGATGCTGGCTGTGATCGACATCCGGGTCGTGCAGGTACACAAAGTCCTCATCACAGTCCGTCACCACCACCCAGTGCGGCGACTTGGAGCGGGTCAGGCGATAGCTGCTGATCAACACCAGCGGCTGGCCGCCGGCATCGAGCAGGCGCGGCAGGTCCAGCGCCGCACCGATCACCTGCTCGACATCGGTCTCTGCCAACTGTTCTGTGAACGCCTCGTGTACCAGGCGCATGACGCCTTTTTTATGCTCATCGCGCACGCCATCGAGGAACAGTGGCCCGGCCATGCTCAGTTGCAGGCGCACGCGAAAACTCCGCCGCCATGCGGCCAGAGCCAGCCCCTGCGGACTGCAGCCGCCGTGTCCGGAGGTCATGAACACCGTTGTCGCCTCGCGCCAGATCTGCAACTCCTCGCGTCGCTCCAATAAACGCCCAGGCTGCAGCGCGCCCATGGCCATCAGCAGACACGCCGGGCCGCAGGTGAAATCGGTGGTCTGGCGATACCAGGGCACCTTGATGCTGCGCGAGTCGCGGTGCTGGAGAATGCGTTTCTCCAGGCGCAGCGCATCGGCGTGGTCTTCGTAATAGTCGTGAATCAAGGCGAAACGGCGGAAGCCGCTGCGTTCATACAGATGAATGGCGGCGGGGTTGTCAGTGCGCACCTCAAGGCGCAGATAGGCGCAGTCGTGGTCCAGCGCAATCGCTTCGATGTGTTGCAGCAACTGCTTGCCCAGCCCGGTACCGCGCGCCTCGGCGGCAATCGCGATGGAGTAGAGCCGCGCCAGCGACGTACCGCGATGAAACAGCACCAGTGCGTAACCGACCAATCGCCCCTCACGCTCGGCCACCAGCAACTGTGCGTGGGCGCGGGTGATCATCCACTGAAAACTGCGAGGCGTCAGCCGGTCCGTGGTGAAACATTGCATTTCCAATGCCAGCAACGCCGGCAAGTCTTCAACTACCGCCAAACGAAAAACAGCACTCATATGACCACCGTAAAAGTTGCGTAACGAAACGGGACTTTCGAAAAACTTCGTGCTTAATAGAAATGGTCTTGTTCTCCAACGGATCAATCTCTATGTCAGCGGTACAGGGTCATTGGCGCGAAGTATCCGAGCAAAGTTTGCCGGCGGCAACTTATTTAAATCCAGTCGTTAGAGCCTCCAGTCAAGTGCTGATCATTGTCGAACGCAAGGAAGACTGGGCCTCGTATTTTCCCAGCGAAGACATCATCACGGCGCAGCAATACCTCGAGCAAACCCCGGAAAACGAGTCGGGCAAGCGCGTCCAGGTGATCAACTTGTGCCGCAGCTACAAGTATCTCGGCCACGGTTATTACTGCTCGCTGCTGGCCGAGGCGCGGGGGCACAAGGTGATTCCATCGGTGCGCACGATCAGCGAACTGACCAAAAAATCGCTCTATGGTCTGGCGCTGGATGATCTGGATAAAACTCTGGAAAAAGCTCTCAGTCATCACCTTTACAGCGATACCGAAGGCTTTACCCTGACACTTTACTTCGGCAAGACACACATCGAACCGTTGCAGGATCTGGCCCGTCAGTTATTTGAAGTGTTTCCCTGTCCGATTCTGTTAGTTGAGTTTCGCCGAACTAACGGTTGGCACATCGAAGGCATCAAGTCCGGTGCCTTGCACAAGTTGCGCGATGATCAGGAAGATCAGTTTGCCAATGCGCTGGACGGCTTCAGCCGTAAAGTCTGGCGGGTGCCGCGTTCGCCGCAAGTGGCGCGTTATGACCTGGCGATTCTGCACGATCCGCAAGAGGCGTTACCGCCCTCAAACAGCAAGGCGCTGGAAAATTTCATCCGCGTCGGCAAGCGCATGGGCATCGATGTCGAGCTGATCGAACGCAAGGATTACGCGCGTCTGGCCGAGTACGACGGCCTGCTGATCCGCGAAACCACCAGCGTCGACAACCACACCTACCGCTTCGCCAAGAAAGCCGAAAGCGAAGGGCTGGTGGTGATGGATGACCCGGCTTCGATCCTGCGCTGCACCAACAAGGTCTATCTGACGGATCTGCTCAACAGCCATCAACTGGGCATGCCCGCCACGGAAATCCTCTACAAGGAACGACCCGAAGACTTCGAACGGGTCGGCGAGCGCCTGGGGTTCCCACTGGTCCTGAAGATCCCTGATGGCTGTTTCTCACGCGGGGTGATCAAGGTCGAAAGCCAACAGGCGCTGCTCGAAGCCACCGCCGAACTGTTCGAACATTCGGTGTTGTTGCTGGCGCAAGAGTTTTTCTACACCGAGTACGACTGGCGCATCGGCGTGCTCAATCGCAAACCGATCTTCGCCTGCCAGTACTTCATGTCCAAGGGCCACTGGCAGATCTACAACCACAAGGCCAAAGGTCAGGACGTCAATGGCGAGTGTCGCACCCTGGCCATTCACGAAGCGCCGCGGGCGGTGGTGGAGCTGGCCGTAAAAACCGCGAATCTGATTGGCGACGGCCTCTACGGTGTCGACCTGAAACAGGCCGGCGACAAAGTGGTGGTGATCGAGGTCAACGACAACCCGAACCTTGATGCCGGTATCGAAGACGCCTATTTACAGGACGATCTGTATTCACTGGTGCTGGAAGAGTTCGTGCGACGGCTGGAACTCAAACGTCGCGGTCAGGCCTGGTGATGCGCCGATGATCAGCAGTTTTGCCTTGAGGCATGGCGCACTGCAGCGCGTTGAACGGCTGGACGCCGAGGTCATGCTGTTCAGCAATCCCGATGCTGCCGAGCGTGATTTGCTGCACAGCCACTACAAGCTCGATGAACACGCACTGGCCTCGGCTTTGGACCCGGACGAAGTGTCGCGCATCGAATTCCACCCCGACCATCTGTTTCTGATCTGGAAGCGTCCAGAGAACTACTCGGGGGGTGGCAGCCTGGCGTTCGAAGTGTCGTCTTGCGGCTTGCTGTTTTCGCCGGGCCAGTTGCTGGTGATCGCCACCGACGACACGCCGCTGCACGGTATCGGCACGCGCCAGCCGCTGAATGCGCCACTGGATGTATTGCTCGACCTGCTGTTCAACAACATCCATCACTACCTGGGCCACTTGAAGGTGATCAAACTGGTCGCCCGCGAGTTGCAACAAAAATTCAACGCCTCGATGCAAAACCAGCATCTGGTGCAGATGTTCAACCTCAGTGAAAGCCTGATCTATTACATCAACGCCCTGCACAGCAACGGCGCGGTGCTGACGCGCCTGCGCAATCATGCCGAGAAACAGCATTTCAGCAGCGAAGCACTGGGCCTGATCGACGACCTGATCATCGAAAACAACCAGTGCTACAAACAGGCCGAGATCTACTCCACGGTGTTCTCCGGGCTGATCGACGCGCGTGGCAATCTGATGAACAACAGCATGAACAATCTGCTGCGCAAATTGACGCTGATCAACGTGGTGTTTTTGCCGCTCAACCTGATCGCCAGCATCGGTGGCATGTCGGAGTTCAGCATGATGACGGCGGGGACACCGTGGTGGGTGTCGTATCCGGTGTTTCTGGCGGTGATGCTGCTGGGGGCGGGGGGAATTTTGTTTGGCTTGCGGCGATTGGCCAAGTGACCTGTGTGGGTTGACCAGACGCCATCGCTGGCAAGCCAGCGATAGCTCTCTTGATAACAGCCAAAAAACCCGATCAGCTCGCTCGCACAGCTTCAACAGATGCCTTTCTGTCCCGAACCCCACGTACCACCAGATACAACAACGGCCCGATCGACACAAACACCGCCGTCAGCAACAGATACGGAACCACCGACCACACCGACAGCCCACGCGAGCGGGCATCCTTGACCATCCAGATGGCGGCCAGTGTCGCCAGCAAATACAGATCGATCACCACCTGCGCGGTATCCGGGCGCGACATCAGGCTGATCCCGAAATCGATCAACGACTGCTCGGCCTGGAGCATCACTGAAACGGTATAGCCGGTAAATGCGAGCAAAGCCGTGAGGGGCAGGGCGATAGCAATCATGCGTTCATTCCTTGAAGTGCTGAGCAGAATCGCCAGCCTACAACCGCGACGCACAATTGGCCATTGACTTGCCAGCAGCGCGCAGGCTAATTTCAGGCCCATGACTTCCACCGTATTGCGCTGCCAGCCAAGCATTATTACCGCCATTCCTCATTTGGCGGGCTAGCTCACGACTGCAGCACCGAACCCGCCCTAGAGGCGGGTTTTCATTTTCTGTCTCCGGGGTCTTAACCCAAAACGCCTACCCCTGCAGGAGCTGCCGAAGGCTCGGGCCGCTTCTACAGGGGGGGAATCAGGAGACGTCGATGATGAACAATCAGCAAACCCTGCTTGAGCACTATGTAAAGAAGATCCTCGCCGCGCCGGTCTACGACATCGCGGTGCGTACGCCGTTGCAGGCCGCGCCGGCACTGTCCGAAGCGCTGGGCAACCGCATCCTGCTCAAGCGTGAAGACCTGCAACCGACGTTCTCCTTCAAGATCCGCGGCGCCTACAACAAACTGGTGCAGTTGAGCGACGAGCAGAAGGCGCGCGGGGTGATCACCGCGTCGGCGGGCAACCATGCCCAAGGCGTGGCGCTGGCGGCGCGCGAGCTCGGGATCGCGGCGACCATCGTCATGCCCTCCACAACGCCGGAACTGAAAGTCCTTGGCGTACGCAGTCGCGGTGCCGAAGCGCTGCTGCATGGCGAGAGCTTTCCGTTTGCCTTGGCCCATGCGCTGCAACTGGCCGAGCAGACCGGCCGCACCTTCGTGTCCCCCTTCGACGATCCGGACGTCATCGCCGGTCAAGGTACCGTGGCGATGGAAATCCTCCGTCAGCATCAAGGCGCGCTGGACGCGATCTTCATCCCGGTCGGCGGTGGTGGTTTGATCGCGGGCATCGCCGCCTACGTCAAATACCTGCGCCCACAAGTGCGCATCATCGGCGTTGAGTCTGAGCATTCCGCCTGCCTGAAGGCCGCACTGCAGGCGGATGAGCGCGTTGTGCTGCCCAGCGTCGGCACCTTCGCCGACGGCGTGGCCGTGGCGCAGATTGGCGAGTACGGGTTTGAGGTGTGCCGCTTTTGCGTGGATGAGGTGCTTACCGTCAGTAACGACGACCTCTGCGCGGCGATCAAGAACATCTACGACGATACCCGCTCGATCACCGAACCTTCCGGTGCATTGGCCGTCGCCGGGATCAAACAGTACGTGGCGCGAAACGGTGTACGGGATCAGACCTTCGTGGCGATCGACTCCGGCGCCAACATCAACTTCGACAGCTTGCGGCATGTCGCCGAGCGCGCCGCTGCGTGCGGCGTCCCGGCGTAGGAGCACAGGTCATTCCTTAATGGCGGTGCCGACCTTGTCCGACGCAGACCAGATGCGGTAACGCACTTCGACGTCCGACGGCGCATAAACCACCACCGGCAGCTTGCTGTTGTAACGCAGCATGAAGCCGTCGCCGACCACGGGCACGAATGCGCGTTTCTTCTGCGAGCCGGGCGGGCAGGCCATCATCGTGCTCATCGGGCCGATGACTGTTTCCAGCCGGTAGAACGAGTAACCCCAGCCTTCGAGGTTCTTCTCATCCAGCATGCCGCCCAGACGTTGGCGATTGCAGTCAACTTCAAGGGTTTTGCCAGCGAGGATCTCGACCTGAAAGTTCTCTTCCTGATCCTGCTTGGGCAGATGAATGACCTGACGAGTGAAACCGGCTTCAGCCTTGGGATACGGCGCTACATCTTCCAGTTTGCCGGCGTGAGCAAACGTGGACAGGCTGGCGATGATCAGGCCGGTGGTCGCGCAGGCGCGGAAAGAACCCATGGAAGCCTCCTTGCGGGTGTAGTGTGATTGAGGGGCATTCTTACCCTCACGCGCGTCGAATGCAAACCGGCGCCGAGTTGCAATTTGCAGGGCCTGGAAGCCCTGTTCTTGCATTTTGCAACTGGCTAAATGCTGGCCTTGTCGCCAAGTGCTTGATTTTTCAAGGGTCAAAACGATCCGATGGAAGGCACGCTTTATGCGTCTATAGGGTGCAGCGCACCGTGTTCGGGCGCCTACACTCCAAGAGGCATTTCGCCGTCTCACCGTTTGCCGCACCAAGGAAACAGCGGGGACACACCCGTACAGGAGCAGCACGAACGGTCAACGTGAAGAGTTGATTGGCAGTTTCATCAATAAGGAGAGGTTCACCATGTTTCTGTCTGCCTTGGAACTACGCAATATCATTGAAAGCAGTTTTCTGCCTAAACGCTGCCAATGCACGCTGTCGCCAGACCTTTCGATGACCGTCAAAGTCTTCGGTGATCACCAGACCGACCAGGTCGATTTATTGGTTAGCGGCATTGATGCCAGCCATTTGAACGGCTGTCGCGAAATCAACGAACTGATCGCCGGGCTACGCTCGGATCTGGCACGACAAGCGACGCCACATCATTACAGTCCACGATCCCGAGCTCTTTAACGCACCGTTTCACCCAGTTCGACCGTCACGCGCCGGGCCTGCACAAAACCAAGGCCCAGCGCGAACTCGACCACCACCGCGAGCAGAATCCCGGGGCCGGCGTGGCCGTTAAGCCATTCCGCAAAGCCCAGCACCGCCAAACCCAAACAACCGACGATAAAACCGTTGCTCAGGGCATTACGCCCAAGCGAAGGCGGCGCACTGCGCACCAGATAAAACATCACCCCTAATGCTGCAAACAGCACCGCACTGCGCCGCGCGACAAAACCGGCTGCGTCGGAATACGCGATGCTCCAGATCGCCAGCAACATATCGGGGAAAAAGCCCCAGACCAACGCCAAGAGAAAACACAACGAAGAAGTTAGAGTCGACAACGTGCGAAACGACAACTGCATGGCGAATCCTTGCGGCAGTGAGGAAGGGCCTCGAGCATAACCTCGCGAAACACTTCCCGCCTACCGCAAACCCGCAAATCAGAGCTTTCCGTCAGTTCTGATAACTGCACGCGTCAGACAATTTCCGATAACTGATTTCCTCAGGCTTGCCGTTGTTGTCGATGTACTTCATGTCCGCCGTGATCACCTTGCAATCCAGAGTGGGCGGCTCCGTCAGCGAAACGATCTTCGCCACGTGTAACGGCATGCCGTATTCATAAGGCACGGCTTTGGACGTGGCGCTGGTGTCGTTGGCTTGGGCCAAACCGGCGAATGCGGTGCAGGCGAGGGCGGTGGTCAGCAGAAACGGACGAATGTTCATAAGGGAACTCCCGTGTGGCGGTTCTAGAGTTCGGCGAGATTCAGCCAAACCTGCCGCACTGGGCGTCAGCCAAAAGTGCTGAGGGCGTGCGGTTCAGTAGAGTTTTTGACCGCAGCGTTAAGCGATGGTTAACCAGGCTGAATGCCGGCTGTCAGGGAGCGGGGCGATTTCCTGCGCAGGCAGGCCGGATTCCTACAAAGACAGATGCCTTGTCTGCTTTCGGCGGCTGGAGCGGGGCAGTTATGGTTTGGTGTCGCTGCAAAATCAGCGATTCGGGTTTGGTCACCTGAGCACTACACCATTGCAGATGTGCCATCATTTGCGTTGCGGACATCTATGTCTTCGCAGTGCACTGTTATGGCGGCTGTGTGCAGGGCGCCTTCGGGCGAGCTGAGTTTTGGTGTTGTCTCGGTTGACCAATCCTGCACGCGGCCGCCTCCCACTGTTTGGTCACGGTGCTGGCGGTTACTTTCGAAAAAATCGAGTAATCAAAATGCCAATAATTAATCCGCTCCCCAACCGCTACATCCCCCTCAACAGCGGCGTCACTGAAAGCGCGCCCCTGGTCATCGATACTGAAGCCAACCCCAAAGACATCCTCGAAGCCGCCGTCCAGCGCGTCCGCGCCTCGGCCGACCTGCTCGAAACCCTGCATTGTCTCTGCTTCAAACACGCCGACGTGCAGGACATTCCGCACATTACCCATGCGCTGTACCTGCTAACGCAGGATGGCAATAATTTGCTGCAGGTGGCGCAGCAGCAGATGTTGAATTGGAAGGCGCCGGTATAAAGGCTGGTTGCACGCTCTAGCATTCACGGGCGGAAGCGTTTTTCTGCCCGTGCTTACGTTGGTGTGGCTCGATGAGTTAAAGGGCAGGCTTTTCAGCAGGAAAAGGATCAAACGGGCTAATCAAGTCAGGGGCCCATTTCAGCTCGACAATATTTCCGGGCAGAAAACGAACGTGCAAATAAGAATCTCCGCGTTCTCGGCGAGGGAGCGGCAAGATGACCTCATGGTTTTCTTTCTGCACGCCTTGCCTGAACTGTTCGCCTGTCCGGCTGAGTATCCAAGAGACGCGAACCGTTTTCCCCTCGATACGTTGGCAGCACATACCCCCACCACCGCCCATTGCAAACAGATTGCCACCCCAGAAATCATTTACCCAGAAACTGAAAATTGGACGATTCGTGTAGTTTTCTGAAGTCAGCATGGCGCCGGGCGTACGGAGTAGGGCGAGGAGCTTGGGAGTGGCGGGCAAGTTCGGCTTTGGTCAGAAAGCAATGTTTTTTCTTGGTTCTGCATAAAAATCCTTATTCATTACAGCCAGGATACACGGTGCACTCATGTCCATCTTGTTTGAAAGTTCTAAATTGAGGCGGTGTTGTGCATAACTCTTCTCTTCCAGAGTTCCATCTCCCGGTACAAGGTTTCCAGCCGTTAGGAACTTTTACCCAGTAGCGTAAGTAGCTGGGTGCTTCATCATTTGACAGCTTGAGTGTCACATGGATCGTCTTATCAGTAATCGCTTTTTTTGAAAAGGATCCGCCTGGTTTGCGACGCTGTAAACGACTCTCTGGAATTTTCCATTCAGGATCTGCAGCAGAACACGATAATAACTTCTCAATCTGATCTTTCTTGGCTTTAGCGGTGCTTATCTGAAAACTCCAAGCACAGAGACCTCTTTGCTCGATTAGATCCGGGTAAGGTGTCGCGTTACTGTCTGTGCTTTCGGTCTTGATAGAAAGCCCACCCGCCATCTCCAAACCATGATCCCAAGCGTCCGACCCATACGTGGCATTAACTTCGTAGCTCACCCTCGTTAGCTCCATCGAGCAATCCGCAATGTGAAACTCTAATGGAACGTCTGTAGACACCGTCTGTTCAATGTCTTTCGCGTCGATCGTATTTGATTTCTGTTGTTGACGGGTCACTGAACCACCCAAACCAGAGCTGTATACTTGACAGGTTTCACCCTGCTTAGGTGAATACTGAGCTTTTGAAGTAAAGTCAAATTTTGCAGGAACAGTGGCAATCAGCGTGAAATGCTCTCTGCTGTAGTAACTCGTCGCACCCTCAACAGAGTCCTTCGCTATCTGTCCAGCAAAACTGCATGCACCAATCAACGGTAATACTAGGAAAAATGCAGCTTGAGCGCTGTTAGAAAAGTATTTGCTACTCATTAATGGCTTCCTACTCAACACCTTTTTTGCGTCTTTCAGGTTCGTCATGCTGAACAAGCCCAAAGGCGTGCCCTTGGCATCAGAAAGACTGACTTCACGCAGCGGGAAGCCGGGTTTTACCATGCGGTCGACTGGCTTTGGCTGAAACGCCTCTGCATCCCAAATCAAGTGACGTCCTATTTTCGAAGCCTTCACATTGTTCTGAGCAGTGATTACACTTTCGTAGAACCTCCCCTAAATAATACTGCGACTCCACGTTTCCGGATGTTGCTTCTTTTTCAAGTTCGGGAACGGCTGAGTCGAATTTAAGTTGGTTGTATAAAATCACTCCCTTGGTCCGTTCGTTGCTTTCTGGGGTCGCCGAACTGATTCCAGTGTAGCTCGAAAGTACCATTGCAAAAATCAAACTAGATACTCGCACTGCTTTTAGTAGCCTAGCTTGTCAGGGAAAAATGAAAGAGGCGGGTGGTTGGCCTTCCATGTTTTGGCGAGTTCTTTTGCCATTGTCACCTGCTCTTTGGTCATTTTTTTTTCTATGTCGGGAAGAGTGTCGTTGACGTCACGAATTACATTGCCACCGCCATTAAGCTCCAACAGATTTGACAGTAGAGCATATGATTTTATCGGGTCAAATTCGAAACCGTATTTCGATTTTTCTTCGCCTATGTATGACGCATATCCAAAAACCCCTTCTACATAGCCTGTTTCAGCAGCTTTTTCGTTCCAGCTTCTGAAAGAAGCTAAATCTTTATTTTTTATCATAAGTGCGGCTAAACCCATCATTGCGCGAGGGTAACCATTTTCAGCCGAAGCTTTCATCCATTTTTCGATTGCTTGCGAGCGCCTTGAAGGCAATAAGAAAGAGCCATTACCCTCCTGGTAATTCGTCGCTAGCCGAAACTGAGCAAAGGGAAAACCGTTTTCTGCTGATTTCACTAACCAGTCATCGTTCCCCGTCATGTCATATAACAGGTACATTGATTCGGCATCTCCTTGCGTTGCTCGCTGAACTGCTAATTCTTTCGCTCGAATTACCCAGTTGCTGGAAGTGTCTTTTCCTTGGGGACAGTTTTTCATAGCTACACACAAGTCTTCTTCGACTCTTCCTAGGCGAATCATAGAATATATATTCCCCTTTGTTGCCGAGTTCTCGTACGCTTTTTGCGCCGCCGGGGTCATATGCCTGCTATTTTTTCTTATTGCTTCGCCGAGATAATAAAGAGCTTCGTCATCTCCGCCTTCGGCTGCTACTTCCAGGAACTCAATTGCGGAAATAGCTTTGTATTGATTATAAAGTTCGATTCCTTTCTGCTTTGCCTCCTGTTGTTGGGGCGTGAGTGCTGCGTGCGCAGTTGCACATACCAACAGAAGAATAGCGTGAATAAATTTTAGCGGTAAATTTGATTTTACTTTCAATTTGATGCGCTCGCTGGAGGCAAATATTTTATGGATGTCTTCGGAATATAACTGTTTTCACCCATTACGATTTTACAAGCGCCATCAATTCGCAGGCCTAAAAGTTCTGAGTTTTCCTTGTAGCGTGCTCTTGCTTTATTTCCCCTTGGATCGGTAAAGCTTAGTACAGGGTCACTCATGAATGCATCGAGAGAGTGACGGTTCTCGCAGTATTTCTGACCGATGTCAACGGGCTCGACTCCAAACTGATTCATGCAGGCACATGCTAGCTCAAATTGTTTTTGAGCTTCTTCAAGCGTGCCTTGTTCTTTCGCATTAACGACTATGTGGTCGATTATTATCCCAATTGCCCGTTGTTGAGCTAAATGTGCTTCTTCTCTTGGGTATGTTCGCTTGCTCAAACTAGAAGAGGAGTCGCTTTCTGGTGCGCGAGTGTCAATTGAGAATTTTTCAGGGTTCGCCATAAGGGTCATTAGAATGGGGCCAAGCGCAGATGGTGTTGCTTGAATTACCCAGCTTCTTAATTCATCTGGGTTTTGATATTCAACAATTGTGTGAGCGATTGGTCCACCTTTTCCTCCTCTGGTCATGGTCTCATATAAACTCATAACCAAATCCCAACCCATGAGATAGGCCGTTTCTACATTAAGCCCGGTAGCGCCTAATACGTTCAGAGCGGAGGCGAATTTTCCTGCTTCAGGATCCATCCACTCAACTGTTCGCCCTTTAGTCTTATGAAGTTCTTTGCGATACAAATTGATAAGGTCAACTACTGCCTCATATCCAACTTCAAATTTAAAGCTACCGTTAGCGCCAGGACCCAGCACGACCGCCGCTTTCAAGTTGAGAATAAATCGCCCTTTATCCAGAGAAATCTGCGCCGTTCCCTGAAAGCCTACACCTAACGCAACACCTACAGAGCCACTCAGTTTTGCGAGGGTTAGCCATGGATTCGCGCTTTTCGCGTCTTTGGCGCTACCAATGCCCATTGTTGGAGCGGTGCGCAAGGCGACGAGGTCTTTTGGCGGTGCCCAGTTTAGTGCCCCGGTGAGTTCGATGGCGGCTTGCAAGCCTCCAAAAATATTGAAGTTGGCTTTTGCACCGTTTTCGACTTGCACTTTGGCGAAGCGGCCGCCTCGCAGTTGATCTGTGCTCTTGGAATCGGTGTAGGTGGCGGATTTCGACTTGTGCTCAAGATCGGGAGTAGGGCTGTCGTCACCGCTGTCCGCCTTGGCTTGTTTGGCGGCTGCGTGATCGGCGCGTTCTTCTTTTGCGGAAGCGTCTTCACGCTGTGCGCGTTTTACAGGGCTCAGCGACGCACCGTACTTTACGTTGCCAAAGATCGGGTTTAACTCGACGCTGCCGGCTAACAGCAACGACGCTCCAGCGTAGCCCCATGCTTTCACGCCAAAGTGGAAGGAGAAGCGGCCGAAATTCATTTTTTGCGGGCTGCCGTCCAGGAAGTAATCAAGCGTGATGTCTTGAGCACTGGCTTTTGCAGGCATGTCGACTTTCATCAACTGAACTTCGCCACGGGCCAGGTCCAGGCTCAAACCCATCTCGCCAGATATCTGGAAGCCCTCGGCGGCGGACATTTTCGGGCCTTCGAGCTTCACTTCACCGTGAATACTTGGCTGCGGAGGTGTCAGGCAGCGGACTAATTGAGCCTGAGGACTGTTATCAAACAGTCTTACTTTGCCGCGTACACTTTTCTGGAACACCAGTTGCTGAAGATGCTTGCCCCAGTTCGTCAGGGCTGCGTCGTCTTCAAGTTCAGTGACCTCATAGCCTTGTTTTTTCAAGTAAGCGTAAAAGTCTTTAGCTTGAAACCAGCCTTTTTTGTCGAAACAGTCGCCAACCTGATCACTGAACTTTATGGCGCCCTGGTCTTGCAGCCATTGGCGGAACGAGCTGATTTCACTGTTTTTATCGGAGCCTTCAGTAGCATCAGCAGGCACGCTTTTACCGACTTTTTTTACCGCAGCGGTCGCATTTTTTGAATCTTCCTTCATGATCTTTTTTGCGTCTTTCAGGTTCGACATGCTGAACCAGCCTAAGGGCGTGCCCTCGGCATCCGAAAGACTGACTTCACGCAGAGGGAAGCCGGGTTTAACCATGCGATCGACTGGCTTTGGCTGGAACTCTTCCGGCTCCCAAATCAAGTGCAGCCCTCGCTCTGCGGCCTTCACATTGTTCTGAGCTGTGGTTTGCAGGTCGTCCTTGATTTTCTGTAAGCGGTCCCATTCGGCACGCTCTACATCAACCAAGCCCGCCGGCGCTTGGGCGTTTTGGCCTGTGGCTTCGATCCAGCGTTTGTATTTTTCCTGAAGCTGTGCGGTTACTTCCGATTGTTTTTTCTCGGTGTCCAGATACAGCTTGAATTGCTCAATGCCTGACGGAAGGCCATCGCTGATCAGAGCGAACTCCGGGAGCGCGATACCATATTCCGACGCTTTGATAATGGTCTCAGTGTAATCATGGTAATCAAGCGCATCGGCGTTTTTGTGTAGCGTGTAAACATACCCGACGAGATCGGCGGTGCAGTCATTCATACCGCTGCAGATGTTTTCGTAACTTTTTTTCTTTTCCGCCAAGGCTTTGGCAACGTCGTCCTGTGCAATCTGCTTGAAGTTTTTGTTGCTGAGGAGTTTCTTGCGAGCCTCCAGATAAGCTTGCACGCGTGCGCGCGCTTCAATCGCCTCTTTGGAGTACAGCGAGCCACTTTCGTAGGTGTAGCCTTCCAGCTTCGCAGCTGCTACCGCTTCTTTTTTCAGCGCATGCCACTCAGCCCTCTGCTTGTAAAAGTCGGCATAGGCTTTGTGGACTTCCTGGTCAGTAGCCAGGTCTGCCGTTAGACGGTCCAGGCGCGATTGCGGGGTGTCCTCTTGTGGAGACTGTGCAGGAGCCGCTGCTGGTTTGTTTCCGTTAGCTTCGTTTTGCCTCTTTTTGGCGGTGGCGGGATCGATTTCGATCTCATCTCCCATCGCTTCAAATTCTTCCATACGGGTACGCTTCGCGCCCGTGAGGAAGTTGCTCAACTTGGGCTCAAGGAAGTATTCGAGCAAACCCGATTCCTGTAGCCCATTCAGGCGTGCATCACGTGGTTTGCTGGAGGCAATCAATTTATCCAGCGCGAACATCGATTCTTTGATGGCAGACTTTGCCCGCTCAGGGAGCAGCCAGAACTCTTGCTCCTCAGTTGCATAAATAGCGCTGGCAAACTTTTTAGAGCAAGGAGGTGCGTGAGGCTTGAAGGTTTTTGAGGCGCTATCTGGGGCGTCCTTCACGGGATCCAGTTCAACCAGATCTTCAGCAGAGCACTGAGTTGCGGGTTCTGAGGTTGCCTGTGCAGGGGCCTCATGCGCAGCGGGCGATTGAGCGGCGGGCGTGGCGGCCGCTTGCGCGCTCTTCGGTACGCTCAAATTCCATCCGACTTTGACGTTGTCCGGATTGGTAATGAAGGGGTTGAGCTGGCGGAGTTGAGCCACGGTGCTGTTGTAGCGCGAAGCGATTTGGTCCAGGGTTTCGCCGGGCATGACGGCGTGATTCGTGATTTCCATGGTGATTCCGTTCTGATGTCGCGTCGCCTTAATGTTGGGCGACGGCGGCTGATTCCAGGAGCCGATCTACTTTGATAAACGACTCGTCCTTTGACTGCAGGATCGCCATGATCTCAGGCTGTGTTTCGAATAGCGGACCGTTCACGGCATGGCCAAGCTTGAGCAGGTGATCACCGTCATAAATATTGCTTTTGAGCAGCAGATCGAGGTTGTCGGCGATATCGTTCAAGCGTTCATCACTTGGCTTGTCGAATGCCGCGTATTCCTCATCCACCCAATAAACCCATCCCAGGCGCGCTTGAACTTGCGCGGCGGTCTGAGGAAGATTGAATGGCGCTCTATCATCGAGCCATGTTGATTTTTCTTTGGCAATCCATGAAAGCCAGGGTCCACGTTGTTGGCCGAAATGCATTGGCGCAGGGGAGTAGACGGCGCTCCAGCAACCCAATAATTGATCAAAGGTTTCATCGGCGGTGTAAGCCAACGCCCCCCACAAGCTCGGTTTATGGAAGCTCAACAAACTCTGGCCTCCGGAGCCGTCGTTGGCTCTGAGTAGCCAGCGCGCGTGAGCCAAGGCCTTTTCAGGATCAGGGGTTGAGATCGCAATTCCCGAAAAGCGTTCCTCACAAAGTTTGGCAGCTTCGACGGCCACTTTGCTGCCCTTGGGCGCTACCAGCCAAAAGGGGCCATCAGGCATCTCTGCGAAATCTGTTGAGAAAAACAACTCTTGGGAAACAACCGGTTCGCCTGTTCGGTAGAGGCGAACCAAGGCTTCTGGCTGAAGACCTCGGTCGATGATGAAACATAGCGACTCGCTGGCCGCCGGCAGGTCTGAAAAGTTGTAGCGAGGCTCTGCCAGCAGAACGCTCAGCGTTTTTACATGCATGTGCAATCCTTACGGCTGCAAGCGCCGTTACTCTGTTTGCCGCACAACGGGGTGATACCTGATTCATTCAGGCGGACGGGGAGTGGTGCTTTGCCAGCCTTATCCGCATCCGCCACTTTCATCGGCCCCGGCAGCAACGGCGCAGCAGGCGTACCAACCCCCGGCGCACCACCGGTATTAATCTTCACCTCAGCGCCACTGATCGTGACACCGCCAGCATCAACCTTCACAAAACTCCCACCCGCCTTGGCGGTCAGCTCCATGCCACCCTCAACCACAACCTTGTCGCCTGCGTAGTAATGAATCTCCGTCCCCGCCTCAACAAACTGCGCCGTCCCCACCTTCACATGCTGCGTCACCGCAACTGTCAGATGATCATCCGCCCGCATCTCGCTAATCCGATCCAGATGCGTAATCCGGTGTTCCTCAACCTTGAACTCACTCAGTGTATTGGCTTCAACGGTGTCATGCCGCTCATTGCCGACCCGAATCTTCTGGTCGTGCTCGATGTTTTCGTCCCAGTCGCGCTGGGCGTGGATGTAGATCTGTTCCACACCCTTTTTGTCTTCGATGCGAAATTCGTTGTAGCCCTTGCCACCCGGGGAGCTGAGGGTTTTGAAGGTGCTGCGGGTCTTGTTTGCCGGCAGGTCGTAGGGGACGACGTTTTCCTTGTGGTACAGGCAGCCGGTGACGAGGGGCTGGTCGGGGTCGCCTTCGAGGAAGGTGACGAGGACTTCCATGCCGATGCGCGGGATGGCGATGCCGCCGTAGGCGGCGCCGGCCCAGCCGCTGGCGACGCGCATCCAGCAGGTGGTTTTGTCGTCGGACTGGCCGTCGCGGTCCCAGTGGAACTGGACTTTGATGCGGCCGTACTGGTCGCAGTGGATTTCTTCGCCTTGCGGGCCGGTGACGATGGCGGTCTGGCTGCCGAGGACTTTCGGTTTCGGGTGTTCGAGGGCAGGGCGGTAGTGCGCGTCCCACGGGGTGGCGAGGAAGCTGTTGCGGTAGCCCTGGTGGAAGTCGCTTTTGTTGTCGGTGACGTCGCTGGTGACGTTTTCGCCGAGCACTTGCGGCTGTTTGCCTTCGTGAAGCACCTCCAGCAGCAACCACATATCGTTCCACTCGGCGCGCGGGTGTTCGGCGAGGGTGAGGAAATGGCCGCTGGTGAGGGTCGGCTCGTCACCTTTGCCTTCGGCGAGTTTGTAGTCGCTGCGATGGCGTTCCAGCGCGCGGGTGCTGAGGAACTTGCCGCGCTCGCGGGTGGTGAAGCGGCCGGGGTAGTCGTAGTCCTCAAGGTCCGGGGCGAACTCGGTTTTGACCGCGCCTTCGGGCAGGATCTGCGGTTTTTCGAAGTCGTAGTCGCGGCGGCTGACGCGGGTGGTGCGGGTTTCCAGGCGCAGGTTGAAACGCTTGATCACCGGTTTGTCGGCGCTCATGCCGGAGTCTTGCTGGTAGCTCACGGCTTTGAGTTTGCGGAACACCGTTTGGTCGTCGCCGAACACCAGTTTGTGGCCGCTGCTGCTGTGCTGGAAGTGGAAGTGAATGCCTTCCTCTTCGCATAGGCGCTGGATGAAATGCAGGTCGGACTCGTCGTACTGCACGCAGTAATCGCGCTCCGGGTATTCGGCGCTGAGCTGGAAGCTGTAGGCGTCGGCAAGGATGCCGCGATCTTCCAGCACCTTGGCGATGATCTTCGGCACCGTGAGCTGCTGGAAAATCTGCTGATCGTGGTTGTGCCGCAGGTACGCCAGTTGCGGCACCAGGCTGATGCTGTAGCGGGTCAGGGTCTTGCCGGAGTCGCCTTGCTCGATGCGATAGACCAGGCCATGAATCTTGCCTTCGCCGGTGGCGCCGAAGGTCAGCACGCCGGGCTTGTGCAGCAGCTCTTCGAGTTTCAGGTCGGGACGGGCGCTGACCAGTTCGAGGTCAAAACGGAACGGTTCGTTGAGGGCTTCGCGACCGGTGAAGCTGAGGACTTGCAGGTCGGCGTTGGCACCTTCTAGCGTGAGGATGATGTGGGT
The DNA here is from genome assembly GCF_900187585.1 of Pseudomonas sp. Irchel 3E19. Lineage (NCBI taxonomy): Bacteria > Pseudomonadati > Pseudomonadota > Gammaproteobacteria > Pseudomonadales > Pseudomonadaceae > Pseudomonas > Pseudomonas sp. Irchel 3E19. Next base: position 69,298 of record NZ_FYDT01000025.1, on the reverse strand, counting down.
TGCGTTGGCGTCCAGCATGCCTTGAATTCCGTCCGTTGAATAAGCAGGGGACGGATGATGGAGGATTAGACCGCCTCGTTCAAGGCGCAAATGGCCTATGCAGAGGGGCTGCGGTGCATAAGGGAATCCCTTAGGCGGGCCTTTGGGGCCAATGAAACCGGGCGTTTGCTGGGTTTGTACGAGAACAGTTTGCGCGCGATCAACTGGCCATGCGCTGAAGAATTGCCGGTCAGTTTCAGACTAAAGTCGCCTGTGGCACGTCAAAGCCATCTGCCATCATTGCAGCTCACCCCTGCGTGTCCACTTCCTCCCGGCTCATTTTGATCTGGGGCGGAAGCTATTTTTCTGGCTTGTTGCGCGCTTGCGCAAACGCTGCATTGTTGGAGTTTTTCATGCGTCCCCCATTTCCCCTCACCACCGCGCGCCAGTCGTTTGGCTTCGGAGCCTTTGTGCTGTGCGCCGGTTTTACCGCACAGATTCAGGCCAGCGGGTTCCTTGAAGACACAACGGCGAAAATCGAATCGCGCACGGTGTATTTCAACCGCGATTTCCGTGACGGGCACACGTCCAGTGATCAGGGCGGATCAAAGCGCGAAGAGTCGGCACAGGGCTTTATCTTCAATCTGCAATCGGGTTACACCGAGGGCACGGTGGGTTTCGGTATCGATACGCTGGGCATGCTCGGCTTGCAACTCGATTCCAGCCCTGACCGCAGCAATAGCGGCTTGCTGCCATCGAGCGGCAGCGACCCGCGCGGTTCGAAAGGCCAGTACGCCAAGATGGGCCTGACGGCGAAAGTGAAGGTCTCGGACACCGTGCTGAAGTACGGCGCGCTGCTGCCGGATCTGCCGCTGTTGAAATACAACGACGGCCGTTTGCTGCCGACGATGTTCAACGGCGCGATGCTCACTTCAAAGGAAGTGAAGGATCTGACCTTTATGGCGGCGCGTCTGGACAAGTACACCGCGCGTGATTCCACCGACTCGCAAGACATCCGCGTGCACTGCAAGAACAAGCGCTATGCGTGCAACACCACCGTCGACCATTTCGACATGTACGGCTTTGATTACAAGATCAATGATCGTCTGACGGCGCAGTATCACTACGCGGAACTTGAAGACATCTACCGTCAGCACTTCGTGGGGCTGCTGGGCAATCAGCCGCTGGGCAGCGGTGTGTTGAAGGCCGATCTGCGCTTGCTGAAAAGTGCCGACAGTGGGAATGCAAAAGCCGGTTCCATCGACAACCGTGCGTTGAGCGGCATGCTGTCTTACGCCATCAGCGGCCACACGTTCAGTGGCGGCTGGCAGCGCATGAACGGCGATAACTCGATGCCGTACCTCGATGGCAGCAACCCGTATCTGGTCAACTATGTGCAGGTCAACGACTTTGCCGCCGCGCAGGAACGTTCCTGGCAACTGCGTTACGACTATGACTTCAAGGCGATCGGCATCAACGGTCTGAGTTTCCTGACCCGCTACGTGAACGGTGATCACATCAAGGTGTTGGGCAGTGATCAGGAAGGTAAAGAGTGGGAGCGTGACAGCGAGTTGAAGTACGTGATTCAGACCGGCACGTTCAAGGATGTGAGTCTGCGTTTGCGTAATGCGACTTACCGGACGAACTATGAGAAGTTCGCCCGGGATGTGGATGAGACGCGGGTGATTGTGAGTTATAGCTTTTCGGTGTTGTAAGCCCTAGATGTGCTTCGCTTGATCCGGCGCTTTCGCGAGCAGGCTCGCTCCCACAGGGGATCTTCAATGAACACAGATTTTGTGTACACCTGGGAGACCTGTGGGAGCGAGCCTGCTCGCGAAGGCGTCCTTACAGCCAATGCCAGAAGCGGCTCCAGAAACCGCGATTCAAATCCTCTTTGCAGCCGGCATATTGCCGGGCATACGTATCGGAACGTGCCTGCACCTTGCGTGCCGTCGGCATCAGCCAGGCTTTGCTGGCGTAAGTCTTGTTGCGATAGCCGCCCCAGCCTTCGTGGTAGTTGAGGTACTGGCCGTAGGCGTCGTATTTGTAGACGCCGTTGATCGACGTGGTTTTGTCCATGTACCAGCCGACGAAGTCGATGGCGTCGTCGAAGTCTTCGCGGTCGGCCCAGTTTCGGCCAGTGCTTTTCTGGTAGTCGGACCAGACTTCATCCTTGGCCTGCGCATACCCGGAAGCGGTGGACACGCGACCCCACGGAATTACCCAGAGCAAGTATTTACGCGGGGTCTTGGCGTCGTAGCGGTAGCCGGATTCCTGATACATGATCGCGAAGGGCACCTGGATCGGTACGCCCCAGCGCTTTTGTGTGACTTGCGCGGCGTCGTACCAATCGCTTTTCTCCCGGAAGATCTCGCAAATGTCTTCAGGCGAGCGGGGCGGCGAGGTGCCGCAACCCGTCAACAGTCCCGCGAGTATCAGTAGTCCAACCGTCTGCCCTGAATTCAAAAGCCGTCATCCCGTCATGCGCAAAAAGGGCGACAGTCTACGCGCTCAGGTCAATTGCTGACGATAGGGCAAATCCGGACCGGTCTTGCTGCACGTCAGCGCTGCGGCTTGTACGGCGAATTTGAGCATGGCGTCGATCTGCTCGCGACCGAGTTGCTGCACGCCGTCGACCGAGTCCAGACCGTGTTCTGTCAGCCAGGTGATCAGCGCGGCCTGGAAGGTATCGCCGGCGCCAACGGTATCGGCGATCTTCACCGAACACGCCGGCACCGACCATGAGCCATGGGCGCGACTGAACACGGTTGCGCCTTCGCCGCCACGGGTCAGGAACACAATCTGGCAGCGGTGTTCGAGCCAGCCGTCGATGACGCGCTGCGGATCCTGTTCTGGATACAACAGGCTCAAGTCTTCGTCGCTGACTTTGATCAGGTCGGCCAATTGCACCAGCGTGGCGATGCGCTCGCGCCACAGGTCGATATTCGGCTCGGGATTGAGGCGTACGTTGGGGTCGAGGCTGATCAGGCGTTTGCCGCTTTCACGCTGGACCAGGGCCAGCAGCGTGTCGGCAATCGGTTGCACCACCAGCGAAAACGAACCGATGTGCAAACCGCGCACTTCAGGGCCAAGTGTCGGCAGGTGGGCGACGCTCAATTGCCGATCCGCGCAACCTTCGCCGCGAAAGCTGTAATGCGGCGAGCCGTTGGCGCCAACTGCGACCATCGCCAGCGTGGTCGGCGCAGCGAAATCCACCAGATAGTCCGGCCGTACACCTTCCTCCTGCAGGACTTGCTGCAAGCGGCGGCCGAGGTAGTCGGTGGACAGCCCACCGAACAAAGCCGAGTCCACGCCCAGGCGGCGCAAACCCACAGCGACGTTGAACGGCGAGCCGCCGGCAATCGCCTTGAAATTCACTTTCGAGGCCAGACCGCTGGCGTCGTCTTCGCTGAAGAAATCAAACAGGGCTTCGCCACACACCAAATACATAATTGTTTGCTCTTTATAGGGTTGCGACATGCTGTTGATAGCGTTCATAAGCCTGCTGAAACGCCGCGACGTTGGCGGCGATCGGCAGGGTTTCACTGCTCGGGTCGAGGGTCACGCAGCGCTGGCAGAGGTCGGCCAGTGTGTCTTCGTGGCCGTTCGACCAGGATTTGCACCACGCCGCCTGAATCGCCGCGCCCAAGGCAGCGGCTTCGCTGTGTTCGGTGCAGATCACCGGGGTGTCCATGGTGTCGGCGACGATCTGCCGCCACACCGCGCTTTTCGAACCGCCGCCGATCAGGCAAATGCTGCGGCTTTGTAAACCATTCTGGCGCAGTAAATCCAGTCCGTAGCGCAAGCCGAAGGTGGTGCCTTCGACGGCGGCGCGGCATAGATTGGCCTGGGTCAGGTTGTCCAGCGTCAAGCCGTGCAGGCTGCCGGTGGCATGGGGCAGGGCGGGGACGCGCTCGCCGTTGAGGAACGGCAGCATGCTCACGCCTTCGGCGCCGATGGGCGCTTGAGCGACAAGAGCGTTGAACTGGACGAGGTCGAGGTCGAACAGGTCGCGGATCGCGCCGGTGGCATTGGTCAGGTTCATCGTGCAGATCAGCGGCAGCCAGCCGCCGCTGGAGGAGCAGAAGGTCGCGACCGAGGCGTCCGGGCTGACTTTCGGTGCGTCGGCGTAGGCGTACACGGTACCGGAGGAGCCGAGGCTCATGGTGATCGCGCCGGGCTGAATATTGCCGGTGCCGATGGCGCCCATCATGTTGTCGCCACCGCCGCTTGCGACCAGCGCATTGCGGTTGATGCCGAGGTGCTCGGCGATGGTGGGCAGGATCGTGCCCACCGCCTGGTGTGCATCGATCAGCTCCGGCAGCGCCGCTTGCAGGCGTCCGCTGCTGTCGATGTCGCGCAACAGCTGCAAATCCCATTGGCGGGTGCGCACGTTGAAATAGCCGGTGCCGGAGGCGTCGCCGTATTCGCTGCACGCCCGGCCGGTGAGCCAGAAGTTCAGGAAGTCGTGAGGCAGCAGAACGCGGGCGATACGCGAGAACACATGCGGATGTTGCTCTTTGGTCCACAGCAGTTTGGAGACGGTGTAGCCGGGCGCGATGACCACGCCAAGGCGTTCCAGCGAGCCTTTTTCACCGCCCAGATGGCTGAGCAGTCGCTCGTTTTCGGCGGTGGTTTCGGTGTCGCACCAGAGCTTGGCCGGGCGCAATACCTGGCCTTGATCGTCGAGCAGCACCAGGCCGTGCTGCTGGCCGGAAACGCCGATACCGAGGATCGACTGGCCGTCGACCTGCGCCGCCAGCAGCGCCTGACGGGTGGCGAGGGCGAAGGCGTCCAGCCATTGATGCGTGTCTTGTTCGCGGCGGCCATTGGCACCACTGATCATCGTGTGCGCAGCGGCGCCCTGGCCGAGCACCTGACCGCTGGCGGCGTCGAGGATGATGGCTTTGCTGCCTTGGGTGCCGCAGTCGATGCCGAGGAAGAGTTGTCGGGTTGTCACAGTAAGATCCTCAGGGTGTCAGTTCCATCCGGGTGACGCCATTCGCGAGCAGGCTCGCTCCCACATTTTGAAATGCGTTCCCCTGTGGGAGCGAGCCTGCTCGCGAAGGCTTCAGTCGCATCACCGCTTCAATCAAGCCAACACCCGTTCCAGCGTCCGAGTCACGCCCACTTCCCGCAAACTCTCACAGCACCACTCAAACGCCGCCACAAACGCTGCCGAACGCGGTATCGCCGTGCCGAAAATCTCCTCCACCGCTAGCAACCGATCAGTCATCAACGCATCGTCCGCCACCAACGCCTGACAAAACGTCGCCCGCGGATCCGGGATCGAGTACGTATCGCCATTCTCATCCACACCCTTCAAATACAGCGCCCAGGCTGCCACCACCAGTGCCGCACGTTTGGTCTCACGCCCATCGGCAATCAACCGATTGATCGTCGGAATGGTGAACTTGGGAAACTTCGACGACCCATCCGAACACACCCGCTCCAGTTGATCGGCAATCGCCTGATTGGAGAAGCGCGCCACCAGCGTGTTTTTGTAATTGGTCAAATCGATGCCCGGCACCGGCGCCAGTTGCGGCGTTACATCCAGGTCCATGTAAGCGCGCATGTAGCGCACGAACAGCGGGTCATTCATGGTCTCGTGAACAAAACGATAGCCCTTCAAAAAACCCAGATAGGTCAGCGCCAGGTGGCTGCCGTTGAGCAGTTTGATCTTCATCTCTTCATAGGGAGAAACATCGTCGGTGAACTGCACGCCGACCTTTTCCCAGGCCGGGCGGCCGTTGACGAACTTATCTTCCAGCACCCACTGCACAAACGGTTCGCAGACCACCGGCCAGGCATCGTCTACACCGTGCTTGTCCGCCAGTTGCAGGCGATGCGCGGTACTGGTCATGGGCGTGATGCGGTCGACCATAGCATTGGGGAAGCTGACGTTCTGCTCAATCCAGTCGCGCAAGCCTTCGTTTCGCAGTGCAGCGAACGCGAGTAACGCTTTGCGGGTCACCGCGCCATTGTGCGGCAGGTTATCGCAGGACATCAGCGTGAATGCCGGAGTGCCCGAGCCACGGCGCTTTTCCAGTGCCGCACAGAGGAAACCGAAAACGGTTGTCGGTGCCTCCGGATGCTCCAGATCGTGTTGGATCTGCGGCAGGTGCGCCATGAATTCGCCGGTACTGTCGTCAATGCAATAACCACCTTCCGTGATGGTCAGCGAAACAATGCGAATCTGCGGATCGGCAAGCCTGGCGATCAGCGCCTGCGCACCGTCCTCGGCCAGCAGCATGTCGCGAATCGCGCCAATCACTCGCACTTCGGTATCGTCGCTGTCACCCAGCTCAAACAGGGTGAACAGGTAATCCTGTTCCTTGAGATCGTCGCGGGCGCGACGGTCTTCGGCGCGCAGGCCGACCCCGCAAATTGCCCAGTCGAGCGCTTCGCCGGTGTTCATCAGGGCGTCGGTGTAATACGCCTGATGCGCGCGATGGAAACCGCCGACGCCGATGTGTGCAATGCCTTGGCGCGTGTCGCGCAGGCTGTAGGCCGGCAGTTGCACTTGGGTGGCGAGGCGATGCAGATTTTGTTGGTTCAGTTTCATTGGGCAAGTCTCGAAAATCAGGCCGCCGCACGCAGCGGGCGGGTCAGCGCCACGCCGTCGGCGTCGAACAGATGGCAATGGGTTGCGTCCAGATGCAGGCTCAGCTGTTCGCCGTAACGGCTCGCCAGATCACCGCGCACGCGCATGGTCAGGGCTTCGCCGGCGCTGGTGGTGACGTGGCAGAAGGTGTCGCTGCCCAGTCGCTCGCTGACATCGGCGGTGACTTGCAGGGTGCAGTCGCCCGGTTGCGCCAGTTCCAGATGTTCCGGGCGAATGCCCAGTGTCACGGCGCTGCCGACGCTGAGGCTGGCCGCGTTCAACGGCAGGGAGATGCGGGTGCCGGCATCGAGCGAAACTTCGCAGCCATGGCTGTCGACCCGGGCAATCTTGCCCTTGAGGAAACCCATTTTCGGCGTGCCGAGAAATCCCGCGACGAACAGGTTGGCCGGCTGGTGATACAGGTCCAGCGGCGAGCCAACCTGTTCGATCTTGCCGCCATTGAGCACCACGACTTTGTCGGCCATGGTCATCGCTTCCACCTGATCGTGGGTTACGTAGATCATGGTCGCTTGCAGGTCTTTGTGCAGGCGCAGCAGTTCCAGGCGCATTTGCACCCGCAGCGCGGCGTCGAGGTTGGACAGCGGTTCGTCGAACAGGAAGATTTTCGGGTTGCGCACAATGGCGCGGCCGATGGCCACGCGTTGACGTTGACCACCGGAGAGCTGCTTCGGCTTGCGCTCCAGCATCGGCCCCAGTTCGAGAATACGCGCCGCCTCGCCGACCTTTTTCTCGACCTCGGCTTTCGGCACTCCCGCCAGATCGAGCGCAAACGACATGTTCTTTTTCACGGTCATGTGCGGGTACAGCGCGTAGGTCTGGAACACCATCGCCAGATCGCGTTTCGCCGGGCTGACTTCGGTGATGTCGCGGCCATCAAGTTCGATGGTGCCGCCGCTGACTTCTTCCAGGCCGGCGATCAGCCGCAGCAGGGTGGATTTGCCGCAGCCGGACGGGCCGACGAAGACCACGAATTCCTTGTCGTTCACTTCAAGGTCGATGCCCTTGATGATGGAAAAGCCTTCGAAGCCTTTTTGCAGATTCTTGATTTTCAGGTTGGCCATGATGATGGGCCTCCGCAATTTATTATTGGGTTAAACCAGATCGGCTTTTCTGTGGGAGCGAGCCTGCTCGCGAAAGCGGTGGCTCAGGCACCTTTTGCACCGGATGTGCCGACGCCTTCGCGAGCAGGCTCGCTCCCACAAGGGAATGCGTTGAGTTAGAGATATTCATTTCACGGCGCCGAACGACAGGCCGCGCACCAGTTGTTTCTGGCTGATCCAGCCGAAGATCAGGATCGGCGCACAGGCCAGGGTCGAGACCGCCGACAACTTGGCCCAGAACAATCCTTCGGGACTTGAGTAGGAGGCGATCAGCGCGGTCAGTGGCGCGGCTTTCGAGGAGGTCAGGTTCAGCGACCAGAAGGCCTCGTTCCAGCACAGGATCAGCGACAGCAGCACCGTTGAGGCGAGGCCGCCCTTGGCAATCGGCAGCAGCACGCGGACCATTTCCTGCCACAGTGTGGCGCCATCAAGACGTGCGGCCTCGAGAATGTCTTTGGGGATGTCCTTGAAGTAGGTGTAAATCATCCAGACCACGATCGGCAGGTTGATCAGCGTGTAGATCACGATCAATGAAATGCGCGTGTCGAGCAGGCCGAAACTCTTGGCCAGCAGGTAGATGGGCATCAGCACGCCGACCGGTGGCAGCATTTTGGTGGAGAGCATCCACAGCAACGTGCCTTTGGTGCGCTGGGTTTCGTAGAACGCCATCGAGTAGGCCGCCGGCACGGCGATCAACAGGCACAGCGCGGTGGCGCTGAAGGAAATCACCACCGAGTTCCAGGCGAAACTGAAGTAATCGCTGCGCTCATTGATGTGCAGGTAATTCTCCAGCGTCGGCGTGAAGATGAACTGCGGCGGTGTGGCGAAGGCGTCGATTTCGGTTTTGAAACTGGTCAGCACCATCCAGAAGATCGGGAAGAAAACCACGATCGCGATGGCCCAGGCCAGGGTGCCGAGCAGCAGGCTTTGCAGCCGACGAGATTGTTGGAGAGTCATGGCAGGCCTCAGGCTTTGTCAGTCAGGTTTTTGCCGATCATCCGCACCAGAATGATCGCGGCGATGTTGGCGATGACCACGGCTATCAAGCCGCCCGCCGAGGCCATGCCGACGTCGAACTGCACCAGCGCCTGGTTGTAGATCAGGTAGGCGAGGTTGGTCGAGGCGTAGCCGGGGCCGCCGTTGGTGGTGGTGAAGATTTCGGCAAACACGGAGAGCAGGAAGATCGTCTCGATCATCACCACCACGGCAATCGGTCGGGCCAGATGCGGCAAGGTCAGGTGCCAGAAGATCGCGATCGGTCCGGCGCCATCGAGGCGTGCGGCTTCCTTCTGCTCCTGGTCGAGAGACTGCATGGCGGTCATCAGGATCAGGATCGCGAAGGGCAGCCATTGCCACGAAACAATGATGATGATCGACAGCAGCGGGTAGTGCGCCAGCCAGTCCACCGGTTGCGCGCCAAACAGTTTCCAGAGGTAGGCGAGAATCCCGGAGACCGGATGGAAAATCAGGTTTTTCCAGATCAGCGCGCCGACCGTGGGCATGATGAAGAACGGCGAAATCAGCAAGACCCGAACGATGCCCCGACCGAGAAACTCGCTGGCCTCCAGCAAGGCGCTGATCAACACGCCTAACACCACGCTGATCAGCAGCACACTGCCGACCAGCAACAGGGTGTTGGTGGCACCGGGCATGAAGCCCGAGTCGGTCAGGAAGTAAGTGAAGTTCTCAAGCCCGACGAACTCGTTCTCGCCGGGGTTGAGCAGGTTGTAGCGGATCATCGAAAAGTAAAGGGTCATGCCCAGCGGCACGATCATCCACAGCAGCAACAGGGCCACTGAGGGGCTGACCAGAAACCAGCCGGGATTGGCCACGCGACGTTTGCGCTGCGGCTTGGCGAGGTCGATGTGGGCTTTGGCAGTTGAAGTATTCATGGTGATCACAACCGAGTCATACAGACCTATGGAGATCCCATGTGGGAGCGAGCCTGCTCGCGAAAGCGGTGGATCAGTGCCATGTGTATTGGCTGGTACGACGCCTTCGCGAGCAGGCTCGCTCCCACAGGAGGCAGGAGCGAGCTTTACGGGTTACTTGGGATAACCCGCGCGCTTCATCTCGCGTTCGGTGGTTTGCTGCGCGGCGCCGAGCGCCTGGTCGACCGTGGTCTGGCCGATCAGCGCTGCCGAGAACGACTTGCCGACCTGGGTGCCAATGCCCTGGAATTCAGGAATGGTCACCAATTGAATGCCGATGTAAGGCACCGGTTTTAATGTCGGTTTGCTCGGGTCGGCCGCTTTGAGCGACTCCAGCGTCACCTTGGCGAACGGCGCGGCGCTCATGTACGCGTCGCTGTAGGTCGAGGCACGGGTGCCTGGCGGCACGTTGGCGATGCCGTCGGTTTTCGCCACCAGCTCACCGTATTCCTTGGAAGTCGCCCAAGCGCTGAAGGTTTTGGCGGCGTCCTTGGCCTTGGAGCTGGTCGGAATCGCCAGTGCCCACGAATACAGCCAGGCCGAACCTTTATCGGTGACCTGATGCGGTGCAAAGGTGAAGCCGACGTGATCGGCGACTTTGCTCTGGGTCTTGTCGGTGACGAACGAACCGGCGACGGACGCATCGACCCAGATCGCGCACTTGCCGCTGTTGAACAGGGCGAGGTTCTCGTTGAAACCATTGCTGGACGCGCCCGGCGGGCCGGATTTCTTCATGGTGTCGACATAGAAGTTCAGCGCGTTTTTCCACTCGGGGCCGTTGAATTCAGGCTGCCATTTTTCATCGAACCAGCGGGCGCCGTAAGCGTTGGCGACGGTGGTAATCAGCGCCATGTTCTCGCCCCAACCGGCCTTGCCGCGCAAGCAGATGCCGTACTGCTCCTTGTCTTTGTTAGTGAGCTTTTCGGCAAAACCGGCGATCTGCTCCCAGGTTGGGCGCTCAGGCATGGTCAGCCCGGCATCCTTGAACAGGTCGGTGCGGTAATAGGTGATCGAGCTTTCGGCGTAGAACGGCAGCGCGTACAGCGAGCCCTTGACCGACAGGCCTTCGCGCACCGACGGGAACACGTCATCAAGGGCATAATTGGCCGGCAGATCTTTCATTGGTTCCAGCCAACCCTTGCCCCCCCACAGTGCGGCTTCGTACATGCCGATGGTCAACACATCAAACTGGCCGCCCTGAGTGGCGATGTCAGTGGTCAGACGCTGACGCAGGACGTTCTCTTCCAGCACCACCCAATTGAGCTTGATGTCCGGATGCTCGGTCTCGAAGGTTTTCGAGAGCTTTTGCATGCGGATCATGTCGCTGTTATTGACGGTGGCGATGGTCAGGGTCTGGGCGCCAAGGCTGACGCTGCTCAGGGTCATGCAGGTGAGGGCAAGCAGAGCTTTTGCAGTGGGTTGCATCGTGCACTCCTTTTCTGAACCCAGAGGGGGCAGAAGGACAGTTATTGTTTTTGTGTCTTCCTGTGCAGGAAGAATGTGCAGTGATTACAGCCTTCAATCGCAGGGCTGACAAATCATCCCTAGCACTTTGATCGATACTTTTTTGCACTGGGCTTCGCGCGGAGAAACGCAGGGAAGGGGTTTTCAGAGCAGAGGCGAGATCGGTTACGTACAGGTTTGCGATGCAGACAGGCCAAAACTGTGGGAGCTGGCTTGCCAGCGATGGCGGTGGGTCAGTCGATGGAGATGCAGGTCATGCCGGCCTCATCGCTGGCAAGCCAGCTCCCACAGTGGGTCGTAGTTTTAGTTATGGTTCTGCTCAGTGAGGCGCTGCACCGCGAGGCGCCGATAATGCGAAGGCGTCATGCCCTTGAGCTGCTGGAAGCGTCGATTGAAGTTGGAAATATTGTTGAATCCTGACTCAAAGCACACGTCGGTCACTGGCTTGTCGCCGTCGGCCAGCAGCTCGCAGGATTTGCTGATGCGCAGGCGATTGACGAATTCGATGAAGTTACGTCCGGTCGCCTGTTTGAACACGCGGCTGAAGTAAGTCGGCGTCATGCCCAGATGCTCGGCGACTTCCTCCAGGGAAATGTCTCGGGCGTAGTGGCTGAAGATGTAATCCACCGCGCGGTTGGTACGGTCGATATTGTGTTCGTCGGCCAGTTGCGGGGTGGTCGCGCCGGACAGTAACTGGAAATCATCACTGGCCGCGAGCAACTCCATCAGGATGAAAAAGTGCCCCAGACGAGTGATGCCCTTGCTGTCAGCGATCCGCTGCATCAGTGTCATGGCCTGGCGAATCGTGTGTTTGCAGCGGAATTCGATCCCGTACTGCGCGCGCTCCAGCAGCGGGGCCAGGGTCTTGAGCTCGGCGAACACCTGATGGCCGCTCTCGAACAATTCGTCGGTGAAGTTGACCAGCATGTCGCGCTTTTCCACCACTTCGTCTTCAGCGACCTGGCTGATCCAGTTGTGCGGCAGATTGGGGCCGGTGAGGAACAGCGTTTGCGGGTAGAAGTTACCGATGTAATCACCGATGAATACTTTGCCTGAACTGGCGACAATCAGATGCAGCTCGTATTCCTTGTGGAAATGCCAACGCACCAACGGGCAAGGGAAACCGTGCTGACGGTAGATGATGGACAACCCGTTATGGTCGTCCATCAGTTCATAAGAAGGGTCGGTGACGCGGGCCGATCGGGTCATGACGAAGTTCTTTTGTTGTTATCGCCGGCCAATCATGCCTCTTTCCGCCTGCCCTTCACCAGCGTGCGATGACTGATGCTCAAGCCCGCGCGGTCGCCTGCTCCCCATAAACAGCCTTTTCACTGCAGGCAATCCAGCAATAGCGGGCGAGATCCGAGTCGTTGAAGTAGTCGATATTGATGATGCTGCAGCGGTTGATCAGGCCGCGTGAAGAATGAAACCAGTCATTGATATGCTCGCTCAGGCGCGTTGCCCCGCCCAGCAACGTGTAGCCGGTCGCCGACAATGACCAGAGAAACCGGTAGGGCGCCTCGGCAAGCTGGTTGGTGATGTGCGTACGCAGTTCCTCGGGGCCGGTGAACGTTGATCCAGTCCATCTGTGGATGATTCTCGGCCAGTAAACATCGTCATCCAGTTCCCGTCTTGGCGGTACCGCCATGACGATTCGGCGCCGCGGGCTCGCTCGCTTGAGCTGTTCAATCGTCAGCGAGGCATTTTCTGAGGGAACCAGTCGCGGGCCAAGTTCGCGTATCAACACCTCATTGAACAGCGGGTAATTGAACGAATTGTCACCGTCGCTCAGCTCATGAAAGTCGAGGACGATGAACTCGCCGGGGTGTTTATCGAGAAACCTTGTCACGGCGTTGATGAGATCATCGAGCGTGCGCCCGGACTTGAAGCCGTTGTGATGAAAGTAGAACGCCGAGGCCGTGGAGCCCGAGCTGTAACCGAGCCGGATGTCGAGCGCACGGGCACCATGGGTCAATTGTGCAGTGAACGAGTCGTCCTGGCACGCCGTCCAGTTACCCAGGATCAACGTATGGCCAGGGGCCTTTTGGTCCATCCCGCAATTGTGTGCGCCGGGCCAGACGATGTCGGTCAGTTTCAATCGACCGACATCTAGCACCTGATCCATCCAGTTTTCTTTATCGAACGTGTTTTGCGGCATGACAAACTCCTTGTCGCTGGAATTCGCCCCGTCCATGGGGCGAAGCATTGATCTTGCAGAGCCTCCCAAGCGGGGGGCCTTGAAGTTCCAGCGTAGAGGGCAGCGACGGCGTTGCCAAGCCTTGGAAACATTCGCACAAGGATAGCTATTTAATGGCGAGCTGATGTTGCCCTAGCGTTGCACTTTGGCCAGATTGGCTGTGCGGCAATAATCCACGATTTTTGATTCTTCCATAAAATCGACGTTGATAATGTTGCATTGGGCAGCCCAGTTGTTTTTGGTTGGATCGAACCAGATATCAAGCTCGTCGTGAATGTCGACAGGCCCGCCCAATTTGAAATAGGCGGCTGCAGATAACGACCAGGGCGACCATTTGCCGGGTGGGTCATTTATCACTTCCCCAATATAGTCTTTTAGCGTCGCGTGGCTTTTTGCGGCGGTACCATTCCATTGATGGTGGACTTGCCTGGTAAACAGTTCATAGTCGAGGTCCGGGTGCGTAGGTGCAGCCAGCAGAATACGCCGCAAGGCACTGGCCTGCTTTAACTTTGCGAGACTCTGATGTGCGTCGCCTTTTCGAATAACCAGCGGGCCAATGTAATCCTTTATGGTGTCACTGAACATTTTCGCATCAAAGTCGCCTTCGCTTTCCGACAGCTCATGGCAATCCAGGATAATGAACTCATCCGGGTTGGCACTGAGGAATTTGCGCACATCCGTTAACAGATCCTCCAGTGTCCGCGAGGACAGGAAGCCTCCATGGTGCAGGCGGAATTTCTTGATACCCTGAGTCTTTGGCATGCACACAAACCGCAGGTCGAGCGCGCGGGAACCGTGATTCAGTTGTGCGTAGAAAGAATCATGCTGGCACGCCACGAAATGGCGCGGTGTCAGTAACCCGTAAGAGGCTTTCCAGTCACTACCGGCATTATGAGTGCCCGGCAGGCTCAGTTCGCTGAGAGACAGCGTGTCAATGGCAGGGGTAGAGGCCATCCAGTTGTGGTTGGAATAGTGATTGCTCATATAACATCCTTAGGTAAATGGCGCGCCGCTTAGTTAGATGTAGGCGGCGCGAACAGGATGTTTATATCGAATGCTTGTTATTTTTCCAATATGACAATTGATACTGAATATAGGGTGCTACTGTAATTGTTTGTTCTTTGCTTCAATCCACTGCGACATGTATTGAGTGCTTTTGTGCGAATGATGACGCAACATGCTTCCAGTGAAATTGTTCTTTCTAAGTTGTTGCAAGTCATGCTGGAAATGTCGTAGTTTTTCGATCAGTGCCGGGCCATGTTCCAGCTTTGAATAACGCTCACTCAATAGTGACTGACCAGCGGATTGAGCCGCGACCCAGCAAGTTTCGTCTTGATAGAGTCGAACCGCCTCTTCGGCCAACGCCGCTGCGCTGGTTGCCACGGCTCCCGGCCAAGGATGTTGGCCTTGCATGGCTTCGGCGCCAATCGGCGTCGTCACGCTGGGCGTGCCACACAGCATCGCATCAATCAGCTTGCCTTTGATGCCGGCACCAAAACGCAAGGGCGCCAGGCATATCCGCGCTGCCGACATGACCTCTAGGGCATCCTCCGCCCAGTTCATGATGTAAAAACCCTGGGCCGGGTTGTGCAGGGCGCTGGCCTTGGGGGGCGTATAAGCGCCGTAGATGTGCAGTTGCGCACCGGGGAGTTGCGCACGGATCAATGGCCACAGCGTGTTCTTCAGCCACAGCACCGCATCCCAATTGGGCGCATGGCGAAAGTTGCCGATACTCAGGAAGTGCGCCCGCTCGTCGAAAGAACGCGGCGCAGTCACTGGCGGCTCGATCATCAGCGGGCACCAGTGCAGGATCTGCCGCGGCAATCCGAATTGCTCGACCAGCAACTCGATTTCGACTTCGGAGATCATCAGGTTCAAGTCGCATCGATACAGCGCAGCCATTTCACGCTTGGCCAGATCGGTATCGGCCATCAGTTCGAACTCCTGCGTCAATGCGGGGGCGAATAGCGAGGAGAAGTCGTTGGCGTCATCGCTGTGTTTCAGACGATCTTTGAGTCGTTGATGGCGGGCATGGCGCAGACTCTGCAGGTCGGAGGTTTCCAGCACGCGTAACGCGTTCGGGCAGTGTTTTTCGACGCGCCAGCCGAACTGTTCTTCCATCATGAACTGATCGAACAAGACGATATCCGGGGCCAGTTCACTGACGAAGGTGTCGAAACTGCTGTTGTTCAGTTCGATCGCTACTTTGCCAATGCCCAGTTGCGCAAGGTCCGCCATGTGCTCGCCGGGGCCGGCAGGGCTGCTGAACGTGACATCCCAGCCTTGCTGCACAAAGGTCTCGAGGATTTGCATCACATGCCCACTGGCCGCCGATGACGCGGGTTCCGGCCACACGTAACCGATGACCAGGACTTTAGTGGCGGCGGGCTGAATCATGAGCGGTAATCCTGAGCAAACAACGGGTGGGGAACGAAAAAAGCCGGCAATTAAACCACAGCATTTGACACCTTGGGCTCCTGCGTAGGGTTGCACCCGGCGGGTGCAGGACGCTGAGCGACAATCGGCGCGTTGGTGTGCTCTATGCCAGGCAGGTTTTTCGCGTTGGCTTATGTTTTTTGGTGATTGGCACAAGTGCCAGGCAATCTAAAAACTGGTAGTTCTTACAGGTTTCAAACGAGGGGTGGTGCGCCAGGATGGTGTTTCTATCGATGCATAAGGAGTGATGGTCATGGCCCTTAAAAACACGGATGACAAAACAAATGCGCAGGCTAAAAGCTACGAGGCTCCAGTGACACAGAGGCAGCTTAAAGTCTCTATTAAGGATGCGCTGGAAAATTCAGGCGAGGTGGAGAGTGACAAAAGCGATGACAAGCCACCTCAGCCCCAAGGGCGTGCTCTGAGGAGCCCCGGGAAACATGGTTGGGACTAAAAACTTCAGCGCCGATACCCGGCAAAGCCGGCACAAAAAAGAACCCCAGTGATCGCCAGACCGCTGGGGTTTTTCTTTGCGTGTCGAATGCTTGAGGTCGCTGTGATCTAACCTGCGCCCTGATTTGCCCAAGGCGCGTTCAACAGCCAGGAGCGCACAAGGCCATCAGAGGATGTTGAGTTTTATCAATGCCCGATCATGGATGAACCCGTACCGAGCCCGCTCCAGTGCTTCTCTCATGACTTTTACATTCTGCTGATACGCAGGTTTGTTGGTTTTCAACTGGCTTAACAACGATGTGGCCAACGAAAACGAATCCGCATTTTTCAACGCTGTTCCACGGTTGTAATTGACGTCCGGGAAGCTGGGTAAATTCATCGACACCATGCCGTTGGCAAGATTCAGCAACGGCGCAGAGTCAAGTTGCTGATAGCCCTTTTGGTAAACACCAGTGTCCAGCGCATAGGCGAAATCCTTGGTTCTTGGCGTTCCATGGAAAATTTCATGGACAAAAATATCTGCCGCCGCGGCAGGGTTGAAATGGTCGTTGCGATACGCATCATTAAAGTTACGGGTGTAAACGTGAATGAACTGGTTCTCTGCATTTTTAACCCTGTCTCCATTCTTCCAGTCATTGTATTTCCCCCATTCCAGCGCAGCATAGGCATCACTGTTTTTGGTGCTGTCGAGCTGAATGTTTTTGGGTTCCACCCGTGAAAGGTCTGTCTTGACGTCGGTCAGATACTGCCGATACACGCGTCGCGCATCGACGGAGTTGTCTCCCAGGAGCAGCTCAAGCACGATGCCGGACTCGCTGATCAGGTTCGGATCGTCCAGGACCTTGATGGCGTCGTCCACTTTCCGGCTGGCGACGGGCAGGCTCTTTTTGATGATCGCGCGGGCATAGGTGTTGGGCAGGATCTTGTTCCAGTGCGGGCGCGGGAGCGTGATGTTCAAATCGAAGTTCCTCAACTTCTCCCCCCATGGCTGACGAAAACGATTCAAGGCGTACCAGTCATCGTTGTAGCGCGTAGCCAGAATCCTCAGCGGTTCGGATGCTGCGCCACTCGGTCGCCAGATGCCGTGGGCGATGTCTGTGCGCTCTGCGGCCTTGATCAGATCGTAGGATTGCGCGTGCCCGGTCAGCCTGCGTATCTGAAAAGTGGCGATTTCCAGCGATTGCTGGCCTGCGCGGCCGAATCGGGAAACCCCTTTGCCAAGCATTTTCAGGCCTGCTTGCGCCAACTCAACCCAACCATCCAACGGGTTGAACACAGCATTGATAAAGCCGATGGACGCCTTGGCCAACTGGAAGCTTTTAGAGGCGAGTGAGGCCGTCCGGGCACCGATGGTGACGATTTTTCCGACCACGGCGACCACCAGCAACAGCGTCATCGCGGCTTCAAGGATGCAGGACTTCGCCCCGGACAGCTGACGGTCGGTGTCGCCTGAGGCGATGTCTTCAATACAGGATTTGAACGGCACAATGATGTTGAGCAGGGTGTCCAGATCGGCTTCACGCTTGGCGCGCAGCTTTTCCAGTCTGGTGTGTCCCCAGCATTCCTTGACCAATTCATCGTAGGTCGCAATCGGCCGATGTTTGAGTACGAAGTTGGCGAGCCGATCAAAATCGCCGTCGAAAAAGCTTTGGTAGTAGCCCTTGGGTTGAATATCAAGATTGTTTAGCGCGGGCAAAACGGCCAGTTTCTCGATGATGCCTTGACTGGCAGCGACGAAACCGGGCGGTACACCGTGCGTATAGCATTCAACGTTGGTGGGAATGTTTATAAGGGCGGCGGGTGCGCCGTATTGCGTGAGATTGCCGGTAAAGTCTTCTCGGGCAGGGGTTTTTAGCAAGCCAGCATCATTGATCAGTTTGCCCAGCGCGGGGTTGGCGAGACATTTACCCTGCAAAGTGAAGAGTTCATAACAATAGACTTGCCCCTCCACAGACGCGCAGATCACCACGCCATAACGTCCGGTGGCGGCGTCTTTGCCTTGCTGATTTTCCACCAGTCGCAAGTTGTGCACCGCGTCTATGACGTTGCCGATGAGATCGAACGGCGTTAACGCAATGTCCATGGAGGGCGTGGGGACTATTGCCGCAGAAGACCTCACGGTGAAGAGCGTGATCCGCCCTTGCAGCAATCGCTCACGATCAACCTTGGGTATTGAGGAGAACGCAAGTTTCAGGTGCGTGGCCATCGCCTCTGTATGTGGCACATAGTCGCGATGGAACTGACGATGAAACAGACTTTGCGCAGAGACCAGTTCGCGAAGCAGACCTGGATACGCCGTGTAAAGACTTGTGCCTTGTTTGACATCCCAATCACCTGGCGCAAGATCGTTGGACATGTGCAGGTCCACCAGGGACATCGCCAATGGTTCGGACAAGCTGTCCTGATATTGTCTATTGCGAACCTGATAAACCACTTCATCCTCAAGATAACTGCAGCCAGGCGCGACGTGTTTGAGGATATCCAGCGCTATCGTTCGACGGGTCGGCAGTGGCCGAGACAGCGTGTTCGCCGTGTCGGTGTAACTTTGCGCATAACGCTCATACGCTGACAGTGCCTTTTCCAGCGAGCGTGGCAGTGAGGTTTTGGTTTCATCCAGGCTGATAATGCTGTTGAGCAGGGCCCAGTCAACCACAGGGTCCACTGACGCCAGCGCATTGAGCGCTTGTTGAGATTCGCTGATCGACGCGAAGCTCAACACGTCGAGCACTTGTCGGTAATTCATCAGCCTGGACGCACCGGGGGCGCCAATCTCGACGGTCGCCACTGCCCGACAATAATCGACCCATTGCGGCGTACCGAGAAAAAGCGTCGGCGGTAAATCCTTGACGAGGAACTCCGGCGCTTTACTGGCTAACAGCAAATGGGTCGCCAGTGCGAGTTCCATCTCACCGATTGCACAATGCTCAAGCAAATGTTCTTCGAGCTTTGTGTGCACGTCGGCAAAAGTCATTTCCATATGTTCGGCCGCGTAGAGATTGAAGCCGGCGACATGATTACGGGGTTCGTCTTCTGCGCACGCTGGATAGAGATCCAGCACGATGGCGGTCAACAGCAACTGCTGTAAGTGTTCCTGTGCAACACGCTGATCATCGCGTGCGCCGAACCAGTCCAGATCCCTGAGGTAAGTTTCTGCGTAGCGACGTGCAATAGGGCTGGCAGCGAGAGCCGACACGACCGATTGTGCCTCGGACCGCTTGAACGGAGCGGCGCGCCCACCGTGAGTGATGTCTGCCAGATGGCTCAGCAATGGCTGTCCGCCGGTGTATTGCCGGGTTAAGGCGCGGATCTGGTCACGTTGCTCTGGCAGTAGGGCTTTTGCGTTGACGTCGTTGCCATTGAGCATTTCCCAATAGTTGCCCAAGGGCGGGCTGGCGGGATATTCGTATTGCAGGAAAGCCAGCAACCGCTGCGCGTCCATCGCGGTTTGCGGAACATTGAATTGGTGAAACTTAAGCCATTGCACGATATCAACGTGGTCGTCGAGAGTAATACTGCCACCGGCCAGTTCCGCCAGTTCATACAATAGCTGAAGGTCTTCCTGCAGTGTCGGCGCAAGTTTTTCTGCATGACTGAATATTCGTGCCTGGCCGTCGAAGCGGGCATCTATCTGGCCACTGGCGGTAACACTCAATACGGCATGAGAAGGAATCTGAAGTTTGCCCAGCAGTCGCTGCAATTCAACCTTCGCGGTCATTTCCTGCAAGATGGCGATGCCGGGTTTGAGGGCATTGTGCAGCGCTGACTCAGGCGCCAGAAAGATCTGGGCGTCCCAGTGAACGATGCTCTCAGCGTGTGCGTACCTGCGCACAACGGTGGTCAGTTTATCGATAACTTGCAGGCGTTCGCGTCTGTCAGTCATTAACGAATCATAATGGGCGACTTTTGTCGGTGCGCCACGAGATAGTTTGTACGCCGAGGCGCTGATATTGATATTGATCATGAAGAACCCTGGGTGAACTGTATTTGCAGTTCGGGAACTTTCTTTTATGGATTGATCGCAGGCAAGCGCTGTGGCGTAAGTTTCTATTGCGAGAACTTTATATGAGATAAATAAAAACGACCGTCACAACTTGTTGTTGTGACGGCCATTGGCTTTGCGTGGGTAAAATGTGTCGGGTGCCGTTGACAAGAGGCCCGGTTATTACTGTCAGGTTATGTTTCTGGCCTCGAAGTTTTCATTGGGAAATTTACGTTAGCCGATTATTTCACTGACCTTGTCACGCAATTGATCAATTGAGAACGGTTTGCCAATGATGTGCATGCCCGCAGGCACATCGATGCTCTCGGCATAACCGCTGGCAAACAGGATCGGCAACTCAAAGCGCAGAGCCCGCGCTTCGGTGGCGAGTTCGCGGCCATCCATGCCCGGCAGGCCGACATCGGTCATCATCAGATCGATGGGCTGATTTTCATTCTTGAGGAATTCCAGCGCCTGCTCACTGCCGTCCGCTTCCAGCACTTTGAAGTCCAGTTCCTCCAGCACATCGACGATCAGCATGCGCACGATGGCGTCGTCTTCTACTACAAGGATGGTGGCGGCGGTGGCGGACATGATAAGGGTCTCGAAAAAGTGGATTCAGTGTCGTCCGGTCGATCAAATATGCCGGGCTCGTGCATCAGTAAGTGGCGCAGTGCCACAAGTTCCCCGCATGAACGCCAAAAAGCATAGCGGCTGAACGTTCGGGAAGGATAACTGCTGCGCGAGGCCCCGGTGTGGGCAATTACGCCGATTTACAGCTAAAGCTGCAGGAAAAATGGATCCATACCGCTGTTTTGGGGCAAACTCTCTGGTTTTCAACAGTTCGACAAGGCTGCCCCATGTCCTCTCCGTCTTCGGTAGATGAGCAACGGTTTCGCAAACTCCTGAGTCGCAACATCAGCCTGCCGCTGGGTGTTGGCGTGCTCAGTGCAGTGTTCTTCGTGTCGCTGATCACGTATCTGCTGTCGGTTATTCAGTGGGTCGAACACACAGACCGGGTGATCAATAACGCCAACGAAGCGGTGAAACTTACCGTGGATCTGGAAACCGGCATGCGCGGCTTTCTGCTCAGCGGCGACGAGCATTTCCTCGATCCGTACGAAACGGCCAAGCCGCGAATCGCCGTTGCGCTCAATACCTTGCTCGAACTGACCGCCGACAATCCAGTGCAGACCGATCGCTTGCGCCGTCTCCAGGCCTTGCAGATTGAATGGGCAACCTACGCGCAATCGATGATCGATCTGCAGCGCAGCAGCGGGGATTACCGAGGCGCCGTCAAGGCCGGACGCGGTAAGCGCCTGACCGACGAGATTCGCAAGCAGTTTGAAGACGTGATCGACATGGAGCAGCAGTTGCGCACCACACGCAACGAAGAAGTGCGCCGCACCACGATCTGGAGCATCACCCTGTACCTGATTTTTGTGGCGGGCATCAGTGCGTTGCTGGCGTACATCGGGCGTCGTGACCTGGTCAACCTGTCCGAAAGCTACGGCGCCACATTGGCGGCGCAGAATGCCAGTGCCGAGCGCCTGGAGCAGCAAGCATGGCTGCGTAACGGGCAGACCGAGTTGGCCGAGCAGGTGCTGGGACAACTGACGCTCAACCTGCTGGGCCGCAATATTTTGCAGTTCTGCGCGCAATACCTGGGCACCGCCGTGGCGGCGCTTTACGTACGCGAAGAGCACGGTGGCCTCAAGCGAGTGGCGACTTATGGCTTCTCTCGCGAGCAGGAAGAGCAGGACCAGTCGATCTACAGCGGCGAAGGCATTGTCGGCCAGGTCGCGCAGCAGGCGCGGCTTATTCGTCTCGATTCAGTACCGTCAGATTACTTCAAAGTCAGCTCCGGTCTGGGGCAAGGCCTGCCGCACAGCGTGCTGGTGGTGCCGACCAGCGATGACGAACGGGTCAACGGCGTGATCGAACTGGGTTTCCTGCGTCCGCTCAACGACCGCGATATCGAATTGCTGGAATTGATTGCCGGCAACATCGGCACCTCGATCGAGGCCGCTCGCTACCGTCAGCGCTTGCAGGAAGTGCTGGCCGAAACCCAGCAACTCAACGAAGAGTTGCAGGTCCAGCAGGAAGAGCTGAAGACCGCCAACGAAGAGCTGGAAGAGCAATCGCGGATCCTCAAGGAATCCCAGGCGCATCTGGAAACCCAGCAAATCGAGCTGGAGCAGACCAACGAACAGCTCGCCGAACAGGCGCAGACCCTGGCCGAGCAACGCGACGCCATGGACCTGAAAAACACCGAACTGAATCAGGCGCAAGTGCAACTTGAAGAGCGCGCCGAAGAACTGCAGCGTTCGAGCAAGTACAAGTCCGAATTCCTCGCCAACATGTCCCATGAACTGCGCACGCCGCTGAACAGCTCGCTGATTCTGGCCAAGTTGCTGGCGGAGAACCCGCAGGACAATCTCAGCGCCGAACAGGTCAAGTTTGCCGAGTCGATCTACTCTGCCGGCAACGATCTGCTCAACCTGATCAACGACATTCTTGATATTTCCAAGGTCGAGGCCGGCAAGCTGGAAGTGATCCCGGAAAATACCAGCGTCGCGCGCTTGGCTGATGGTCTGCGCAGCGTGTTTGAACCGCTGGCCGCCGACAAGCGCCTGACCTTTAGCGTTGATCTGCTTCCGGACGCACCGGTGACACTGTTTACCGACCGCCAGCGCCTGGAGCAGGTGATCAAAAACCTGCTGTCCAACGCCGTGAAATTCACCGAACAGGGCACTGTCAGCCTGACCATCAGCGGTCAGCCGAATGAGCGCATTGCGTTCATCGTGCGCGATTCGGGCATCGGCATTGCCGCCGATCAGCAGGAAAGCATCTTCGAGGCGTTCCGTCAGGCCGATGGCACCACCAATCGCAAATACGGCGGCACCGGGCTGGGCCTGTCGATTTCGCGCGATCTGGCCACGTTGCTCGGCGGCTCGATCAGCGTCAGCAGCGCGCCGGGGCAGGGCAGTGTGTTCACGCTGGTATTGCCGCAGCAGTACAACGAGTCCACCGACGTATCGCATGCGCCATTGACCTTCACCCCGCCTGCACACACCGTGACAGCGGCCGTTGCCCCGGCGATTGTGGTTTCACCGCTGGCGCCGGTGAACATCCCGCGCTTTGCCGATGACCGCGACAAGGCACCGTTCGCCACCCGCTGCATTCTGGTGGTGGAAGATGAGCCGAACTTTGCACACATTCTCTACGATCTGGCCCACGAACTCGGCTATCAGTGCCTGGTCGCCCACGGCGCCGATGAAGGGTATGACCTGGCGCGCGAGTTCGTCCCGGATGCGATCCTGCTCGACATGCGCCTGCCGGACCATTCCGGTCTGACTGTATTGCAGCGCCTGAAAGAACACGCCGAAACCCGGCACATCCCGGTGCATGTGATCTCGGTCGAGGATCGGGTCGAAGCGGCAATGCACATGGGCGCGATCGGTTACGCGGTCAAACCGACCACACGCGAAGAGCTCAAGGACGTTTTCGCCCGCCTCGAAGCCAAGCTGACCCAGAAGGTCAAGCGCGTGCTGTTGGTCGAAGACGACGATTTGCAGCGCGAGAGCATCGCGCGGCTGATTGGCGACGACGACATTGAAATCACCGCCGTGGGCCTGGCCCAGGACGCGCTGGAGCTGCTGCGCACGACGATTTTCGATTGCATGGTCATCGACTTGAAGCTGCCGGACATGCTCGGCAACGAACTGCTCAAGCGCATGTCCACCGAGGACATCTGCTCGTTCCCGCCGGTCATTGTCTACACCGGGCGCAACCTGACCCGTGACGAAGAGGCCGACCTGCGCAAGTATTCGCGCTCGATCATCATCAAGGGTGCGCGGTCGCCGGAGCGCCTGCTCGATGAGGTCACACTCTTTTTGCACAAAGTCGAATCGCAGTTGTCCCATGAACGGCAGAAGATGCTCAAGACCGCGCGCAGTCGCGACAAGGTCTTTGAGGGGCGCAAAGTGTTGCTGGTGGACGATGATGTGCGCAACATTTTCGCCCTGACCAGTGCGTTGGAGACCAAAGGCGCAGTCGTGGTGATCGGTCGTAATGGCCGTGAAGCGATTGAGAAACTCAATGAAGTCGAGGACATCGACCTGGTGCTGATGGACGTGATGATGCCGGAAATGGATGGCTTCGAAGCCACTATTGAAATCCGCAAGGATCCGCGCTGGCGCAAACTGCCCATTATTGCGGTGACGGCCAAGGCCATGAAGGACGATCAGGAGCGCTGCCTGCAGGCGGGCGCCAACGATTATCTGGCCAAGCCCATCGACCTGGATCGCTTGTTCTCGTTGATTCGCGTGTGGTTACCGAAGATGGAACGCATTTAGTGGAACGCAGTCATCCTCAGGAACGAAATACCGAAATCGAATTGCGGCTGTTGATTGAGGCGATCTACCTCAAGTACAGCTACGATTTTCGCGATTACTCCGGCGCTTCGATCAAGCGCCGGGTACAACACGCATTGGGCCAGTTCGAGTGCGCGACGATTTCGGCGTTGCAGGAAAAAGTCCTGCACGACCCGACCGCGTTCATGCAGTTGCTGCAATTGCTGACGATTCCGGTCAGCGAGATGTTTCGTGATCCGTCGCACTTTCTGGCGATTCGCCAGGAAGTGGTGCCGCTGCTCAGAACCTATCCGTCGATCAAGATCTGGATCGCCGGGTGCAGCACGGGGGAGGAGGTCTATTCGATGGCGATTCTGCTGCGCGAAGAAGGCCTGCTCGATCGGACGATCATTTACGCCACCGACATTAACCCGCGCTCGCTGGACAAGGCCAAGCAGGGGATCTTTTCAATGGAAAACGTCCGCGCCTATACCGCCAACTACCAGCAGGCCGGTGGTCAGTGTTCATTTGCCGATTACTACACGGCGGCCTACGGCTACGCGATTTTCGACAAGAGCCTGTGCGAAAACGTGACGTTCGCCGACCACAGTCTGGCGACCGACAGCGTGTTCTCCGAAACCCAATTGATTTCCTGCCGTAACGTTCTGATCTACTTCAACAAGAAGCTTCAGGATCGGGCGTTCGGGTTGTTCCATGAGTCACTGTGCCATCGCGGTTTTCTGGTGCTGGGCAGCAAAGAAACGCTGGATTTTTCCAGCTACGCCAACCAGTTCGAACCACTGGTGAAACAAGAACGGATCTACCGCAAATCATGAACGACACTGCGGATCTGCCTCGAATCGAGGCTATTGTGGTCGGTGCTTCTGCCGGTGGCGTTGAGGCCTTGCTGAACCTGCTCGCGCCACTGCGCCAAGGGTTTTTATTGCCGATCATTATCGTGCTGCACCTGCCGGAAGAGCGCCGTAGCCAACTGGCTGAAGTGTTTGCCCGACGTCTGTCGCTGCCGGTGGCAGAGGCGACGGACAAGCAGGATATCGAGGCGGGCACGGTGTATTTCGCCACGCCTGGATATCACCTGTCGGTGGAACAGGATCGCAGCCTGTCCTTGAGCCAAGAGGATCGCAATCATCATTCCCGGCCCTCGATTGATTACTTGTTCGAGTCCGCCGCCGACGTCTATGGCCCGAAGTTGGCCGCTGTGCTGCTGACCGGCGCCAACCATGATGGCGCGCGTGGACTGGCACAGGTCAAACGCCGTGGCGGGCTGACCGTCGTCCAGGACCCCGCCGACGCCCAAGTCGCGACCATGCCTCTGGCTGCCCTGAAAACCCAGCAGCCGGATCATGTTTTACCCATCCACGGCATCGGCCGTCTGCTTGTCGAGCTGGAACGAATCGCATGCTGAGTAATATCCAGGCAAAACTGCTGATCGTCGACGATCTGCCCGAGAACCTGCTGGCGCTTGAAGCGCTGATCAAACGTGAAGATCGCACTGTCTACAAGGCGCTGTCGGCGGACGAAGCACTGTCGCTGCTGCTGCAACACGAATTCGCCATGGCCATCCTTGACGTGCAGATGCCCGGCATGAACGGCTTCGAACTGGCCGAGTTGATGCGCGGCACCGAGAAAACCAAGAACATCCCGATCATTTTCGTCAGCGCTGCCGGCCGTGAACTGAACTACGCGTTCAAAGGCTACGAAAGCGGGGCCGTCGACTTCCTGCACAAGCCGCTGGATATCCATGCGGTGAAGAGCAAGGTCAACGTCTTTGTTGATCTGTACCGCCAGAGCAAGGCCATGAAGCAACAGGTCGAAGCGCTGGAGCAGGCCCGACGCGAGCAGGAAGCGCTGCTGCAACAGTTGCAGAGTACCCAGCTGGAGCTTGAGCAAGCGGTGCGCATGCGTGATGACTTCATGTCGATTGTCGCCCACGAAGTGCGCACGCCGCTTAATGGCCTGATCCTCGAAACCCAGTTACGCAAGATGCACCTGGCGCGAGACAACGCCGCGGCGTTCACCCTCGACAAAATGCACGCCATGGTCGATCGCGACGAGCGCCAGATCAAAAGCCTGATTCGTCTGATCGAGGACATGCTCGACGTGTCACGGATTCGTACCGGCAAGTTATCGATCCGGCCAAACCGTTTCGATCTGGTGCAACTGGTCGCCAATCTGCTGCAAAACTTCGCACAGCAGATGGAGGCGGCGGAAACGGCAGTGACCTTTGAGGCAGAGTTGCCGGTGGAGGGTTATTGGGACGAATTCCGCATCGAGCAGGTGATTTCCAATCTGTTGACCAACGCCTTGCGTTACGGCGGCAGAAGTCCGGTTCAGGTGCGCGTTTACCGTCAAGGCAACGAAGCGCGGGTCGAGGTGCAGGACCACGGGATCGGCATCAGTGCCGAGAACCAGAAACGCATTTTCCAACAGTTCGAACGGGTTTCCGCCAAGACGGTAGTGGCCGGGCTCGGACTGGGTCTGTTCATTTCCGAGCAGATCGTCGCCGCCCATGGCGGTTCTATCGTCGTCGAGAGTGAAATCAACGAAGGCGCCCTGTTTCGCGTTTGTCTGCCGATTCAGGAAAACGGCAAATCCGACGCAACCTCTGAGTGACCGCACGGTCGTATCAGCAGCTATTGACCGAACAAAGGCTTCCCATGAGCGTAGATGCGCAAGATGTAGTACTCGTCGTTGAGGACGAACCGGTTATCTTGATGGTGCTGGCAGATTATCTGTCGGGGCAGGGCTACCGCGTGTTGCAGGCAGAAAGTGGCGAACAGGCGTTCGAGATTCTGGCGAGCAAACCGCATCTGGATGTATTGATTACCGACTTTCGTTTGCCCGGTGGTATCTCCGGCGTGCAGATTGCCGAGCCCGCCGTAAAGCTGCGGCCTGATCTAAAGGTGATTTTCATCAGCGGTTATCCGCAGGAAATTCGCGAGACCGGCAGCCCGATCACGCTCAAGGCGCCGATTCTGGAAAAACCGTTCGACCTGGACGTGCTGCAGGAAAAGATTCAAGAGTTGCTAGCCTGAGCCAAAGCGCCTGACCTGAGTATCTCCCTGTAGGAGCTGCCGCAGGCTGCGATCTTTTGATCTTGAAAACAAGATCAAAAGATCGTCCGAACGCGGCCCTAGCCTCCGGCCGCTCCTACAGTTGTATATCGGCTCAGCTTTTGATCATTTCCCGGACCTTGGCGGTCAGCAGATCGAAGGTGAACGGCTTGGTGATCATCTGCATCCCCGAGTCGAGGAACCCGCCACGCACCGCCGCATGCTCGGCGTATCCGGTGATGAACAACACTTTCAACCCTGGGCGGTATTGCCGGCCGATTTCCGCCAGTTGCCGACCGTTCATGCCTGGCAAACCAACGTCGCTGATCAGCAGATCAATGCGCTGCGCCGAGTTGAGAATCGGCACGGCACCGTCGGCATCTCCAGCCTCGACAAACGCATAACCCAGTTCACTCAGTACTGCGCTGACCAGCAGGCGTACGGCCGGGTCATCCTCAACGATCAGTACGGTTTCGCCATCCATGGCATGCGGGGTTTGCTGGATATCGGTGGCGGGGTGTTCAAGTTCTTCACCACAAAAACGCGGCAGGTAGAGCCTGACCGTGGTGCCCTGATCAATCTCGCTGTCGATCGAGACGTGGCCGCGCGACTGTTTGCTGAAGCCATAAATCATCGACAGGCCGAGCCCGGTGCCCTGGCCGATCGGTTTGGTGGTGAAGAACGGGTCGAAAGCACGGCTGATTACACTTTGCGGCATGCCACTGCCGTTATCGGTGACACTGAGCATGATGTAGTCACCGGGTTCCAGATTGGGGTAGGCCTCGGTGAATTCGCGTGAGAGCACCTGGTTGCTGGTCTCGACCACCAGTTTGCCGCCCTCGGGCATGGCGTCGCGGGCGTTGATCACCAGGTTGAGCAGGGCGCTTTCCAGTTGATTGGGGTCAGCCTCGGCGATCCACAGGTTGTCGTTCAGGCGCATGTCCAGTTGAATGCTTTCGTTGAGGCTGCGCTGCAACAGCTCGCCCATCGACAGCACCAGCGTGTTCATCTGCACGGCTTTGGAGTCGAGCGACTGACGCCGGGAAAACGCCAATAGCCGATGGGTCAGGCCAGCGGCACGGTTGGCCGAGGTCACGCCCAGATCGATCAGACTGTCGAGATCGTCCGTGCGTCCGCGCGCCAGACGCCTGCGCAGCAGTTCGAGACTGCCGATGATCCCGGTCAGCATGTTGTTGAAGTCGTGGGCGATACCACCGGTGAGCTGACCGACCGCTTCCATTTTCTGTGACTGACGCAACGCTTCTTCGTTATGCCGCAGTTGCGCGGTGCGTTCCTCGACCTGTTGCTCAAGGGTTTCCAGGGTCGATTGCAGGCGCCGTTCACTTTCACTCAGATCGATCAGACGGTCGCGGGCATCGTATTGGCGTCGTCGCCCGCGCAGGGCGGCGGACACCAGACTGACCAGGGTCGCCGGATGGAATGGACGCTCAAGGAACGTCACGTTGCCCAGCAAAGCGCTGAGCCGTGAGGAGGGGCCTTGTTCCTGGCCACCGTGGTGGGTTAACAGGACGATCGGCAGGTCCGACCAAGCCGGTTGTTGCTCCAGATAAAGGAACAGCGCTTCCAGCTCCGGGCCGCGCAAGGCTTCTGCAGAAATCAGCAACAGCCCGGCGCCGGGCTCCAGTTCTGCACACAGCGTAGCCAGGTCGGGGGTAATCAGACCGCCATAACCGGCCTCTTTGAGAATCGTCAGCGCAATTTGGCTATCGCGACCCAGAGGCGCCAGTATCAACGCGCGCTCGGCAATCGGTACCGAGGCTGTCACAAGCTCTCTTCCTGCAGCAGCGGCTTGCTCGCGCCGAGGTAGGTCGGTACACCGCGCAACACGCCCTGAAAGGCTTCCAGCGGCTCGCCGATGGTCATGCCTTGGGTCGAAATGCGGTATTCGCGAATGGTCGATTCATGGCTGCCCGTGCGTTTTTTGATGATGGAAATGGCGCGGCGGACTTTGCCCAGCGCTTCGAAGTAACGCAACAGAATCACCGTATCGGCCAGATAGGTGATATCCACCGGCGCTTGCATGTCGCCGACCAGACCATGCTGGGCGACGGTCATGAAAGTCGCCGCACCTCTACGGTTGAGGTACAGCAGCAACTCGTGCATGTGCAGCACCAGGGCATTCTCTTCCGGCATAGAGGCCTGATAGCCGTTGATGCTGTCGATGACCACGGTTTTGATC
This sequence comes from Pseudomonas sp. Irchel 3E19, assembly GCF_900187585.1. Taxonomy (NCBI): domain Bacteria; kingdom Pseudomonadati; phylum Pseudomonadota; class Gammaproteobacteria; order Pseudomonadales; family Pseudomonadaceae; genus Pseudomonas; species Pseudomonas sp. Irchel 3E19. The sequence continues at coordinate 39,505 of NZ_FYDT01000025.1, read as the reverse complement.
TTGCCTTCGTCGACACAGCGCCGCACCCGGTGAGAAAACTCGCCCGGGGACAATTCGGCGGCGTCCACTTGTTCGATCAGCAAGTTGCCGGTGGCACGCAGGGCCTTGAGATCAATGCCGATGTTTCTCATCCGTTCGAAGAGCAGTTCCAGTTCTTCGTCGAAGATAAACAGCGCAGCCTTTTCCCCGCGTGCCACGGCGGCGGCAGCGAAAACCATCGAGATCAACGATTTACCGGTACCCGCCGGGCCAAGGATCAATGTGCTGGAGCCGGTTTCGATGCCACCGCCCAGCAATGCGTCCAGCTCCTTGATGTTGCTGGTCAATTGCAGACGCGGGTAGTCGCCGCGATGCTCGGCGGCCACCAGGCGCGGAAAGACATGCACGCCATCGCCCATGATGGTGAAGTCGTGATAACCGCCACGGTACTTTTGCCCGCGATACTTGACCACTCGCACGCGTCGGCGCTCGGCACCGTAATTGGGCGTGAGCTCCTCCAGGCGGACCACCCCGTGGGCAACACTGTGTACGGTTTTGTCGAGGGATTCGGTGGTGAGGTCGTCGAGCAGCAGAACTGTCGCGTTGTAACGCACGAAGTAATGCTTGATCGCCAGAATCTGCCGACGATAGCGCAGGGAGCTTTGCGCCAGCAGGCGAATTTCCGACAGGCTGTCGAGCACTACACGGGTCGGTTTGAAGCGCTCAACGGCTTCGAAAATCTGCTTGGTGGCTTCCCCAAGCTCCAGATCGGAGGAGTACAGCAGGCTCTGCTGATGTTCGGCATTGAGCAGGCTTTCCGGCGGCGTCAGCTCGAAGATCTTGATGTGGTCGTTGAGTTCCCAACCATGGGACAGCGCACCCTGGCGCAGTTCACGCTCGGTTTCCGAGAGCGTGATGTACAACGAGCGTTCGCCGGCTTTCGCGCCGGCCATTAGAAAATGCAAGGCGACTGTCGTTTTACCGGTGCCTGGCTCGCCCTCCAGCAAGAAAACATGACCGCGAGACAGGCCACCGGCCAGGATGTCATCCAGACCTACGATGCCAGTGGCGGCTTTCGCATTGTTCAACTCGTTAGATGTAGACAAAAAATGCCCTCTCATGACTAGGGGAAGCGAGGCAGCCGGCTTAAGTAAGCTGCCTGATTACTTGACCCTTGGCCGTGATGGCAGTTCCGCTATTTCTCTCATCATGTGGCGACGACGTTTGCCGAAAGTGGTTGGCTGAACAAGCGCACTCCCTCTGCAGGCGCTGATGAAGCGCGACTGCGCAAGAACGCGGTGGCTCAAGTATTGAAGCGGTGACTGGGCTGACGCCAGCGCCGGCAGGCCCGCTCCCACAGGGATTTAAGGTGTGAGAAACGCATAAAAACGGTGGGAGCAGCCGCCCTGTCAGCCGTTCACAGAACACCGTACTCCCGAGCCGTGCGATCCACCGCAATCCGCGTCTTGTCGATTAATTCATCCAGCTCCGCACGGGTGGCGACCAACGCAGGCGCCATGATCATCCGCCCCAACGTTGAACGAATAATCAAACCCTCCTCAAAGCCGATCGTGCGGCAACGCCAGGCGATGTCGTGCTCGTTGGCAAAGCGTTTGCGAGTCGGCTTGTCTTGCGCGAACTGCAACGCCGCCACCAAACCAACGCCCTGAATCTCACCCACCAGCGGATGATTGCCAAACACCTCCCGCAAGCAGTTCTGCAGATAAGGCCCGGTGTCAGTTTTCACCTGATTCACCACGCCCTCATCGCGCAAGGCTGTCAGGTTGGCAATCGCCACCGCGGCGGCCACCGGGTGCCCGGAATAGGTCAAGCCGTGAGCGAACACACCGCCTTTTTCCACCAGTGCCTCGGCCATGCGCCGCGACAGGATCAAGCCGCCCATGGGGATGTAGCCGGAGGTCAGGCCCTTGGCGATCGACAAGGTGTCGGGCTCGAAACCGAAAGTCTGATGAGCGAACCACTCACCTGTGCGACCGAACCCGCCGATCACTTCATCGGCACACAGCAGCACGTCATATTGGCGGCAGAGGCGCTGGATCTCGGGCCAGTAAGTGGCCGGCGGGATGATCATGCCACCCGCGCCCTGGAACGGTTCGGCGACGAAGGCCGCAACCTTGTCGGCGCCCAGTTCAAGAATCTTCTCCTCCAGTTGCCGCGCCGCGCGCAGGCCAAACTCTTGTGGGCTCAGGTCGCCTTCGTGGGCGAACCAGTAGGGCTCGTCGATGTGCGCGACGTCGGGGATGGTGCCGCCCATTTCGTGCATGAACTTCATCCCGCCCAGCGCCGTCGCCGCCAGGGTCGAGCCGTGATAGCCGTTCCAGCGACCGATCATGATTTTCTTCTCGGGTTTGCCCATCACCTGCCAGAACTTGCGCACGGTGCGGATCAGCACTTCATTGGCTTCTGAGCCGGAGTTGGTGTAGATCGCGTGGCTGTAGTGCTTGGGCAACAGGCTGAACAGCAGCTCGGACAGTTGGATTACAGCCGGGTGAGTGGTGTGGAAGAACATGTTGTAGTAGGGCAGTTGCTCAAGCTGCGCGGTCGCGGCGGCGGCCAGATCCTTGCGCCCGTAACCGAGGTTGGTGCACCACAGGCCCGACATACCGTCCAGATAACGCTTGCCGTCGTTGTCCCACAGCGCCAGGCGATCACCGCTGACCATCACCCGCGGACCTTCCTCGTTGAGCGCCTTCTGATCGACGAACGCGTGGATGTGGTGCGCGGCGTCGGCGGCTTGAAAATCACGGGTGCTGCGAGTCGGATCGAATTCGGCGGACATGGCTCATCTCCAGAGTGGGGTAGGTTCATTCCAGCGTTGCACGATCAATATTTGTCATCTAAAAATATTTTTGTAAAGAAAAGATTTGTCGATGAAAAAAGATATCCGTAGGCTGAGCAGCATCGGCAAAGGATCATCAGAGGCAACATGAGCGGACTTCGAGAACGGCAAAAGGAACAGCGCCGGCAGGTGATTGCCGAGGCCGCGCTGGCGTTGTTCAAAACCCAAGGCTTCGGCGCTACCACGCTGGAGCAGATTGCCAACGAGGCGGGGGTTTCAGCGCCAACGGTGACGAACTACTTCGGCGGCAAGCAGGAGATCTTGTTGGCGTTGCTCAAACAGCCAGACGAGCAAGCCATGCGTGAGGCGCGGGCGAATCTGGATGACGAGAGCAATCCGCTGCAAGCATTGTGCGAATTCGAAGGCCTGATGACTGACTACCAGCTGCAAGCCATGCCGGCCTCGCTGTGGCGTGAGTTGGCGCCGTTTCTGTTCACCGGGGAATTGGCGCAGGCATTGACGCCGTGGAATGCGGCGGTAATCGAAGAGACCAAGGCGCTACTGGGGCATTTTCAGGCCGTGGGCAAGGTACGCGAGTCAGTCGATATCGACGTGGCGGCGACGTTGTTCAACCAATACGCAAACATCGCGTTTATACGCCTGGCGACTGAGGCGACGCCGGACCGAGAGGCGCATGCCTTGCACATGCGCCGTGTTTTGAGCTTGATCTGCCACGGCCTTCTGACAAGCGCCGAGGTACCCGAAGACCCGTGAATCTGTGGCGAGGGAGCACGCTCCGTCGCCACACTGTTGTGCAGGGTGTTACTCGTTAATCCGCGGATGCTGCTGCACCAGATTCTTGCGTTTGGCTTCCAGTTCGGCAATTTCGGCGTCGATGTCTTCGATCTTCTGCTCGATATTGTCGTGGTGCTCCTGCAACAACTCCTTCGCTTCCTCAAGGTCGGAAGCCGCCGGTGCAGCACCTCGTAGAGGTTTGTTCGCGGTTTCTTTCATGGTCACGCCAGTGACCAGGCCGACCACGGCAATCACCATCAAATAGTACGCCGGCATGTACAGGTCATTGGTGCTTTCCACCAGCCAGGCGACGACGGTCGGGGTCAGGCCCGCAATCAGTACCGAAACGTTGAACGCTGCGGCCAAAGCGCTGTAGCGAATGTGCGTGGGGAACATCGCCGGCAGGGTCGAGGCCATCACGCCGATGAAGAAGTTCAGCAGCACTGCCAGCATCAGCAGGCCTGCGAAGATCAGGCCGATCTTGCCGCTGTTGATCAGCATGAACGCCGGAATGGCGAGGATGAACAGGCCGATACTGCCGACAACGATGAAAGGCTTGCGGCCGATTTTGTCACTGACAAAACCAATCAACGGCTGCACGAACAACATGCCAACCATGATCGCGATAATGATCAGCACGCCACGGTTTTCGCTGTAGTGCAGGTTGTGCGACAGGTAGCTCGGCATGTAGGTGAGCAGCATGTAGTAAGTGACGTTGGTCACCGCCACCACGCCAATGCAGGTCATCAGGCTGCGCCAGTGTTTGGTCGCGACTTCCTTGAACGACACTTTCGGGCCGCCGGCCAGACCTTCGCGGTCGCCTTCTTCAAGTTTTTCAACGTGCTGCTGGAACGCCGGGGTTTCTTCCAGCGCGTGACGCAGATACAGGCCAATCATGCCCAGCGGCAACGCGAGGAAGAACGGCAGACGCCAGCCCCATTCCTCGAATTTGGCTTCGCCCAGCGTGGTGGAGATCAACACCACCACACCCGCACCCAGGACGAAACCGGCAATCGAGCCGAAATCCAGCCAACTGCCGAGGAATCCACGTTTGCGGTCGGGCGCATATTCAGCAACGAAGATGGAAGCGCCGGTGTACTCGCCGCCGACCGAGAAGCCTTGGGCCATTTTCGCCAGCAACAGCAAGATGGGCGCCCAGATGCCAATCGAGGCATAGGAGGGAATCAGGCCGATGGCGAAAGTGCTGAGCGACATGATGACGATGGTCGCGGCAAGGACTTTCTGCCGCCCGTATTTGTCGCCCAGTGCGCCGAAGAACAGACCACCCAACGGCCGAATCAGGAAGGGCACCGAGAACGTCGCCAGTGCGGCGATCATTTGCGTGCCCGGATCTGCGCCGGGGAAGAACACTTTGCCGAGCACATAGGCCACAAAGCCGTACACACCAAAATCGAACCACTCCATGGCATTGCCAAGCGCAGCCGCCGTAATGGCTTTGCGCATCTTGGCGTCGTCGACGATGGTGATGTCTTTCAGGCCGATCGGTTTGACGCTGTTTTTACGTGATTTCATCCAGGTTTTCTCTTTACTGATCCATCTTGCAGCGTAGTTGCCATCTTTTTGATGGCGCGTGCTATTTGGGTCAGATACATGCGGACACGAAATAATTCACTGCTCGCTGCTTTTTTTCCCTTGCCGGAGCTGTCGACGGGCTTGATCTGCTGATCTTGCCTTGCGAAAACGACAAAACCCGCCGTCCCGATTGAACGGGGCGGCGGGTCTTGTCCGAGAACAAATGTATTGCCTGTGAGTCAGCCTTCGCGAGCAAGCCCGCTCCCGCAGGTTTGGCGGTGTGGCAGGGATCTGTGTCGACCACAGATCCCTGTGGGAGGGGGCTTGCTCCCGAAAGCGTCAGCAACCACAACACATCATTCGAGCCTTGTCAGAGCGGCCTGCTACTGCGGCAACTGCAGATTATCCAGCACCCGATTCACCGCCAGATCCCCGAGCATGATCAGTTGCGCGATGCCAGCAGTACCGGGCTATGTAGGAGCTGCCGAAGGCTGCGATCTTTTGATCTGCTTTCTAAAAAACGCCTGATTCGTCAGATGATCTACCGCCGAATTACCGCATACGATTGACCCAGATCACTGGCCCAACCCTTCCTGACCCGACGGCGACGTGTGCGCTTGCAAAACGCTGTAATCATGCACAAACCCCGTGTGTTCGACTCTTTGGCTGCTGCACGCCGACAGGCTCAGGGACGCCGTACACAACACCGACATCAGGCAATGGCTTCTCATCAAGGGGCTTCCGTGTTCTTTAAAAGGGCGTTTTCCGAGCTCTCGATCTGCAACTGGCCGTGGCTCATGATCCAGTGGATAAGGTCGGCCGTCGGGATCGAATGGGCGTACTCCACCCATTGCGCATTGGCTGGGCTGTATTGCTCGAAATAGCGACGCAGGACAATCCGGCTCTGGTCGCCGGCCAGGCCCAGACAGAACTCCTGGAACAGGATTGGCGTATCGTCTGCCGGCGCACTGGTGCGTTGGCTGAGGATCAACGGATAGTTGGCGCTAGGCCCCTCGGCGGTATACCTGCTGTGCAAAGCCTTCATGAAAAGCCCCCGGAAATTGGAAGGCGTGCAGGGTGCCAGAGGGGTTTTGCCGGAAAATGTCCGCTTGATGTCGGTGGCGAAGGAATGTTGCTCGATTGAAATAAATGACCCGAGCGCCAGAATGGTTTTAGATGCGCTCTTTTCTGGCCGGAGCCTGTGACTGTGAGCAGACTGCTGTTTGTCGACGACGACGTGGAAATTCTCTCCCTGCTGAAGAAGTTCTTCGTCCAGCACGGCTATGAAGTCGACGTGGCGGCGGATGGCGAGGCGATGTGGGCGGCCATCGCGCAGCAGCGCCCGGACACGATCATTCTCGACGTAATGATGCCCGGTGAAGGCGGGCTGAGCTTGTGCCAGAAAGTGCGGGCGCAGATGGGCATTCCGATCATCATGCTGACGGCGATGGCCGAGCTGAGTGATCGTATCGTCGGTCTGGAACTCGGCGCAGACGACTACCTGACCAAACCTTTCGCCCCACAGGAGTTACTGGCCCGTGTGCGTGCACTGCAACGGCGGGCTGGTGAACAGCAGCGTTCAGTTGAACCGTCGCGGCCGGTGATCGCTTTTGCCGGCTGGCATCTGGATGTTACCTGCCGCGAGCTGCGCTCCCCGGAAAACGTGATGATTCCGCTGTCCGGTGGCGAGTTCGATCTGCTGGTGGTGTTTCTTGAACATCCGCAGCGCATCCTCACCCGTGAGCAACTGATTGATCTCACACATGGGCGGGGCCACGACGCTTTCGACCGTAGCATTGACGTGCAGGTCAGCCGCCTGCGACGCAAGATCGAACCGGACTGCAAACGTCCCGATCTGATCCGCACGGTACGCAACGGCGGCTATATGTTCACCGCCAAGGTCACGGGTTGATGATCCCTCGATTCCTGCGGCGCGACCCGCTGAGTCGGCGTATCGCGCTGACCATTGTCGCGGCCATGCTGGCGTCGCTGGCGCTCAATTTCCTGTTCGTGGAGGTCGCGGGTACCTGGGCGCGACCGCCGATTGAACGCACCGGGCTGCTGGAGCAGATTGCCGCTACCGTCAAGGTCATCGAGGCCGCACCGGCACCGTTGCGCACGCAACTGGCGCAAGCGGCAAACGGCCTGACACAGGAGGTGATGTGGAGTGCGCAACGCGACAAACTCGGCTTGCCCCCGGGGGGTACGCCGCTCATGGCAGACAAGAGATCGGTGTTGCATCAGTTGTTGGGCGATGACCGACAGATTCGGGTGTTCAACCCTGCCGACTGGCCGAGCGGCAGTCAGCAGGGCCGGTATGCGGCGCTGATTCAACTGCCGGATGGCAGCTGGTTGTTGTTTTCTTTGCGAGAGCGCTCCTGGGGACTGGACATCGGCACACGCATCGCGATCATCATCGCCCTGGGCCTGATCGCCACGGTGCTGGTGGCCTGGCTTGCCACACGCCAACTGGCCAAACCTCTGCAGCGTTTCGCCAACGCCGCGCGTCGGTTTGGCGGCGACCTGCGCGCACCGCCGATCAAGATTGAAGGCCCGGACGAGATTCGTCAGGCGATCATCGCCTTCAACACCATGCAGGCGCAGATTCAGCACTTCATCGGCGAGCGCACGCACATGCTCGCGTCCATCTCCCACGACTTGCGCGCGCCGCTGACACGCATGCGTTTGCGCAGTGAGTTCATGGAGGATCTTGATCATCAAGGCAAGCTGATTCGCGACATCGAGGAGATGCAGTCGATGATCAACGCGGCGCTGGCGTTCTTTCGCGAAGACACCCAGCCGGAACAAAGTACGGCGTTCGACTTGTCGGAGCTGTTGCACACCATCGTTGATGACTATCGTGATCAGAATATTGCCGTCGATTACAACGGTCCGGCCCATCTGGTCTATGAAGGGCGGCCGCTTGGGATCAAGCGAGTGATCGTCAATCTGCTGGATAACGCCGCGAAGTACGCACGGCACCCGCGCATCGAGCTCACCACTAATGAGCGCGTGATCAGCATCGACGTCAGCGACGAGGGGCCGGGCGTTCCCGAGGAGTCGCTGCAACGGGTATTCGATCCGTTCTTTCGCCTCGAGGCCTCACGCAACCGTCACACCGGCGGCGTGGGCCTCGGGCTCTCGGCGGCGCGGGCCATCGTGCGCGAGCAGGGCGGGGAGCTGACGCTGAGCAATCGGCACGGTGGTGGTTTGGTCGCGCGGGTCGAATTGCCGATTCAATGAACGCGCCTTGAGCCACTCTCAAGACGCACACGTCAGATACACACGCTCAATCCTCTGCATCAAAGGGTTTTCATGTACTCGATCAGCGCGTAGCGATCATCATCGTTGCCTTGTCGCTACCTTGGTCGACCACAAAGCCACGAGGCAACCGATAGCTGCGGTAGTCGTCTGCCCGCGCCACTGTCGGGTTCAGGGAAACGATTATGATGCTTGCCGCTATCAAGGCTGACTTCACTGTCATTTGCTCGTTCCTTCATGGTGCTGCGCGGGGTGTTTTGATGGGAGTGCTACGCCTGCAAATGGAGATGCAAAAAATCGGTAACACGTTGCAAGGCCAATCGAGTCGGGTGGTTTTGCGTGGGTTTTTTTGCCGAGTCGTACTCATACGTCAGTAACGCGTGGTGGGTGCGCCGACCATCTGCTGGCGGCGCGTATGTGTAGACGATGCCGGTTTTTGCAAACGCCTGTCCGAGTCGTTGGATTCGCGGCAAAGTGCATAGCCGATCATCGCTGAAGTGCTGGATCAATACCGCGCACCCCTTCGTCACGGCAGTCCGGCTGGCCTCTTCAAGTTCGTCGTCGGCAATGTTCAGTTCGCTCATCCAGGGGCCTTCACCCCTGCCGGTTAACCAGTATCTGAACTTGAAGGGTATCGCCGGCTGGGACGCCACTGCCGCACCGACATTGGTTTCAAGGATCAGTGGAATCACAAATGCCCCGGTGACACACATTCCAATGACGCCGATCCGGTCATGGCCGTGCGTGGCACCCAGCTCTCTGACAAGGGCACGCAACCAGTCACTGACAGGGGCACTCCGGCCCGCCTTGAGGTAGGCAAACTCTTTACTGATGCAATGGAAATATCCCTTGAGCAAAGATCCCCTTTCTTGCAGTTGGCCGAACAGCAGCGGTACGTACACTTGAAACCCTGCGCTGATCAATCGTTCGGCAAATTGCAGGGTGTCGCGGGTGAGCCCCGGCAGTTCATGCATGACCAGGACAGGAATACCGCTACCCTTCATATAAACGGTATGGGTGTAGTCTGAATGGCTGAAAACAAATGACTGGTATCCACTCATGTCCATTGCAGACCTCCAGCGTCAGTTGCTTATTGTCTGGGTAATCAGGCCACCAATGAAGGTCATCAACTGGCAGCTATAAATTCCCCCGTGTCCGTCAATGACCGGAGCAAACGCTTTGACGTTGAGTACAGGGTTGTGGTCCGGTGGATTTTTCAGTTGCGGATTCTTCTCAAATTTCAGATCAAAATATTTTTGTGAGCCGTCTTTGTGCTTTTGTTGCGAGGGGAACATGGCGAAGCCTATGGGCGCCGTCGTTGAAAGTTTTGCCAGGTTCATTCGCAATTGAGGGTTGATGTACTGTTCGCATCCCTCAAAGGTTTGCCGCGCGGCGCTGTCAGTCGAATATTCCAGCGAAGAAAGAAAGTGTGTCTGGTAGGGGGCGTAGTGACCAACAGCCGTTGAGTTGGCTTCATAACCTTCGGGTACATCAGTGGTGTACTTCTGAAATCTCGCCCTGGGTGCCCGGGCGATGTGAAAAGCCCGCTTTGTCGCCAGGTCCGTCGTGCCGGTCACGATTGCCAGAACCGGCTGCTGATCATTCGTGTAATGACAACCCATGCTCAGTTTCTGCAATGTGGCCAACCGCATTGCTTCGAACGCAGGGTTGATCAGAACGACTAGATCACCGACTGTTTTGAGCGCCTCCCTCGGGTTTTTCTGGCAACCGGTTGTTGAAAGTTCGTCGGCTGGATCGAAGCTCGTGCTCTGAGTGAATCGCTCGACCAATATCGGTGCCAGCGCTGTATACAAGACCGCAGCACCGAAACTATGACCGATGAATACCAGGCGGCTTTGTGTATCGCTTTTTGCCTGTAGCTGGCTGTTGCTGTTACGCCGCACGCGCTCTTTGTCCAGACGCAGCAGCACCTCGGTGACCGCGCCACTGCCGACACTGTGCGCCGTCTGTTTACGATCCCAGAACGTGATCAGATCAAGTGGCGAGTTTCTGGCAAATACCTGGCCTCGCCACCCCATGTACAGCCCGATCACCTTACGCTTGCAACCATCCATGGCAGCGATGTTGCGCATTGCCAGTTTGAATTCACGGACATCCTCATCATCCGGCGCTGCGGAGTGCCTCCAGCCGTGCAAATACGTGACGATAAGGACTGACCCTTGAACTGAGCGGATCTCGCTCATTTGCGCTTCAAACACAGCAGGATTCAGCAGGTTGCCGTACTCGTCGAACTCGACGAAACCATGCTGGAAGTCAGCCTTGCGGGCGTCATCAACGGAGCAGGATGCCAGAGGGGGGGCGAGATCGTAGGGTTTAAGGTACGGGGGGGCAGGGTGATACTGTTTGAGCGGGGCACAGCCAAGGAGCGTAAAGCCCAACACAATGACCATGATCAGTGCGCGCATCACCATCGTCCTCTGTTTGTTGCATCCTGATTTGCAGAGTAGAAGGTTTTTGTGTCGATGCTGGCATTTTGTTATGAGCTTCCAGTGTTCCTGGAGCTGACGTGTACTACTGTTCGATAAAACATCTCCCTGAAACCACAGCAAGGATGCGCAAAGATGATTTCATTTCGGGCTTTTGCAAGAACATTCCCATGGCTCGCGATCGTTTTAATGCAGGCGAGTTGCTCTACCGATCAGCAGATTCACCAGTTGAAAGCCGTTCCGGCGAAACCCGCCTCCACTGCGTCGACCAGCGCGCAAGGCGCGACTGTCGACGATCCGAGCGTCTTCTTCGCTAAGGACGGGCATTTTTATACCGCCGGTTACGTCGCTTATCTGGCGGGGTATCACGATCTCGACAAGATCCAGCGTATCTCATGTTTCACTCAGACTCCCGATGAGGAATTTTGGAAGCTTAACGCTGTACCTGTCTCTATTTATGGCATCACGCCAGGGCTTTGGACCTATCGGAGACAGGTGGTGAACGGACTTCATTCTTTGCATGGGGGAGACACAAATGCGGTTTATGAGCGAAGGGCACGCCTGAAGAAAATGATCGAGGACGCGGTCAAACCTGATTCTGGTGTTCCAGATTGGCAGTTGGGTTTCCTGATTCACGCATTCGGCGACAGTTATGCGCATGTAAAAGGAAAACCACCCCAGGCGTATGGTCCGGGTGTCGGACATATGTTTGACTCACTCTTTGGTGATGATCCCGACGCCATTTTCATCAACCATCACTATGAAAAATACAACGCCTACGTGAACTCACTGTTTGCGGCGCTTGCCAGTGGCCAACCCGATTCAGCGCCAGACGAGGCGGCGCTTCAAACCTTTACCGGGGAAATCGCCAGACAGGCCTCCGAAGGTGATGACCCAGACAAAGCAGTGACCATCACTATCAAGAATGGATCACCCACCTTCGATTGGGACAAGAACGATAAATTGTGCGAAAGCCTGAATACCCGAATTGCCCATAAAGACATTAATGACTTTCTTGAAAAGTTATCGAATGCACTTTGATGCTATTCGCAGGCCCCCAGCAATTTGATCGCGAGTTCTTTGCTGGGTTGATCGTCCGTCGCCGCCAGTTTGGCGGCAGTCGGTGCAATTTTTTCTTTGCAACCGGCCTCGGCCAGAGCCTGTTGGTTGAAGCTTCGCGCGACGTGTTGTGCGGCTAGTCCTGTGGCAAATACTTTGCCAATGCCCTGGCCTGCACTATCGGCTCGCAGGAGGGTGTTTGAGTCGAAGGCGGAGAACACAGACAGAGCGTCATTGCGGCTCAGAACCTTGCCTAGATCCGTGCTTAAGTCCTGAATTGTCCGCCGGGAGCTGTCGATGTCTTTCTGGACCTGCTCTTTATCTTCTGCAGCAGTAGCCCTGAGTTTGGTTGTTTGCAGCGCTGTGATGTTGTTGCTTTCGGTGCCGATTTGATCAGTGAGAATCTTGGCCAGGTGCTTACGCTCTTCAGCGGTCAATGATTCGCCCGACTTGATCTGATGGATATTTTCCCCAGACTTCGAGGTGCGCTCGACAACCGGCACATAAGCCGCATCAAGCGTATTCACGCCAATCGATGCGCCAAACTCCCCGGTGCCTGTTCCCGGGGCCGAAACCTCAACCCCAACAGACGTTTTGGATACAAACACCAAGGGCGTTTTGCTGGTGCAGCCGACCGCTGCAACCAGTGGAAGCACGACAATCAGATACTTTTTCAAGGGATGTCCTCTGCAGAGTTAGAGCACACGTGGTTGATGGTTTCACCCAGTGCTTTTTTGATGTTTTCGATTTGTTTGGGGTCGCGAACGATCAGGATCAGGTTGCAGGAAGAGGGAGAGGGGATGACGACGACTTCCTGATTCAGGTAGCCAATATTGTTGGTGCCCTGAATGCTCGTTGCGCCGACGCCGAATGCGCTGGTGACGATGGCACGCGCGGGCATGTCGGTCCGTAGATCGACCGGGCCAATGTTTATGAAGCGTTGCTGGGTTTGAGCGCCTTTTACAGTGACAACGGAACAACCACTGGCCAGGCAGGCCGCAAGCAATATCCCTATCAGGCGCATTCAGTGCTCCCTCTCTGTACCTGCATAAGGCTTAGCCGCTACTTTCGATGCTGTCAAAGTGATGGCGACTACATGATGGGAGCAATCAATGAGCGTGTGATTGGCGATTCCGCCCACTAAGAATTTCAGGTTGCTTGCGTGAAATATTAGGTATAAGTTTTCATGAAATTATAGAAAGATAATTTCATGAGGCCGTAGATGTTTCAGCAATCCCTGCGCCATGTCGACAGTTACTACGCCCACAGTTGCGCCGAAATCCTCTGCGATCGACCCGCTTTGGCAGGTGACCAAGACACCGACGTGGTGATCATTGGCGCCGGTTTCAGTGGTCTGCACACCGCGTTGCGCCTGGCGTTGGCCGGCAAGCGCGTGACGCTGCTGGAAGCCAGTCGCGTGGCGTGGGCAGCTTCGGGGCGTAATGGCGGGCAAGCGATTCTGGGCTGGTCATGCGATATGCCGCCACTGGAAGCCGCGCTGGGTCATGAACGAGCCAAACGGCTGTGGGAGGGCATGCGCTGGGCAGCTCAGGAACTTCGCGAATTGCCCAGGCGCCATGGCTTCGACTGCGACTATCGCCCCGGACATCTGTGGACGTCGGTGATGGCGCGCCGAGTCAGTCTGCTGACCGAATGGCAACACGAGGCCAGCCACAAATGGGGCCACGATGCATTGCAATTCATCCCACGCGAAGCGCTGCCGCAATGGCTGGCCAGCGAGCGTTATCAGGCGGGTCTCTACGACCCCGAAGGCGCGCACCTCAATCCGCTGAAACTCGCACTGGGTCTGGCGGCTGCCATCGAGCGCGCCGGCGGGCGCATCTTTGAGCAAAGCAAAGCGCTGAGTTATCAGGAGGAGGGCGCAGGTTTTCGGGTCAACACCGCGCATGGCTCGATCAAAGCCGATGTGCTGGTGCTGGCTTGCAATGCCTATCTCGATGAACTCGACCCGAAACTCTCCAGCTGCATCTTGCCGGTGGGCACCTATCAGGTCGCAACCGCGCCACTTACGCCGGAACAAGCCAGCGCACTGTTGCCCAGCAATGTCTGTGTCACCGACAACCAGTTCGTCCTCGATTACTTCCGCCGTACGCCAGACAACCGTTTGCTGTTCGGCGGTGGCTGTACCTATCTGGGCGGCATGCCCAAGGACATCGCGGCGGCGACCCGGCCGTATCTCGAACGTGTGTTCCCGCAGCTCAAAGGTGTCGCGGTGGAATTTGCCTGGGGCGGGCACATCGATCTGACCCTGAACCGCACGCCGGATGTCGGCGGCGAGGATAATCGTTATTGGCTGCAGGGTTACTCGGGACATGGCGTGCTGCCGACACTGGCAGCGGCTCGCGCGGTGTCTGACGCCATTCTCGGCGATGCGGATGAATTGGCGTTATACCAAGGCTTGAGCAATGGCCGTTTCCCCGGCGGCAAACACTTCGCCGCGCCGCTGGAAGCCATCGGCAAGGCCTGGTATCGACTGCGCGACAGCATCTGATGATCCATTTTGCGGAATCCCGGCCATGAATAAGCAAGAAGAAATCGCCGCGCTGGCGATCCTGATCCACGACCTGCGCAAGCACAAGAAATGCACCCTGAAGGAATTGGCCGACAAGATCGGCCGTTCGGTGGGATTTTTGTCGCAGGTCGAACGCGGTTTGTCCCGGCCCACGGTGGCGGACCTGACGGCGATTAGCGAAACCTTCGGCGTACCGACCACCTATTTCTACAGTTTGCCCAAGGCCAAGGAATTGCCGTGGGTGACCCGCCCGGACGAGCGCCGCACGCTGTATTACGCCAATGGCATCACCGACATTCTGGTGTCGCCGCAGATGCGCGCCTCGTTTTCCATGCTCGAAAGTCACCTTGAACCCGGCGCCAGCAGCGGCGACCGGCACTTGAACGACAGCTCGGAGCAGGGCGGTTACGTGCTCGAAGGCGAACTGACGTTATGGCTCGGCGATAACGAAGAGCCCGCCACTTTAAAGACCGGCGACAGTTTTCAATTCGACAGTCACACCCGTTGCCGCTACGGCAATCTCACCGACCAGCTCACCCGCGTGCTGTGGGTCTACACCTGAAAACAATAAAAGGATGAACACGATGGACGCTGTCTGCGCTGACCTGCTCGCCGAAGTACGGGCGTTTCGCCAACGCTACCCCGAGGTGCGTTATGTCGACCTGATTTCCCTGGACATTCCGGGGCATTTTTACGGCAAGCGCTATCCCATGGACATGCTCGAAAAAGTCGCCGCCGGCAGCGCCCTCAAACTGCCGCAAAACTGCGTGTTGCTCGGTGTGCAGGGTGGGTTGTTCAAGATTGGCGACTATTGCTTCAACGACGGCGACCCCGACGCCGTGCGCCGACTGGTGCCGGGCACACTCAAACCAGTGACCTGGGAAGCGCAGCCACTGGGCCAGATGCTGATCACCTCTGACGGCACGGAAAAACCGATCGAATTCGAACCTCGCGAGGTGCTGGCGCAGGTGCTGAACCGACTGGCGCGCAAAGGCATTCACCCCGTCGTCGCCTTCGAACTCGAGTTCTACCTGTTCGACAAAAAACTGCGTGACGGCTTACCCCAGTTCCCCCGCGACGACCTGACCGACGACGCCGATGATCAGCCCAACATGCACATTGAACGCTTGTCACGCTTCGCGCCGGTGCTCGACGAAATGGTCGAGGCCACTCGTGCTCAAGGCATCGACGCTACCGTGATTACCGCTGAACTGGGCCCCGGCCAGTTCGAAATCAACTTCGGCCACCTCGACGACGGTTTGCGTGCAGCTGACTGGGCTGCTTTGTTTTGCCGCAGCACCCGTGGCGTCGCGCTCAAACATGGCTACCGCGCCAGCTTCATGGCCAAACCGTACCTGCAGCATCCGGGCAGCGGCATGCATGTGCATGTCAGCCTCTATGATGCGGCCGGCAATAATCTGCTCGCGGCGAATCAACAGCAGCCTTTGCGCCACGCCGTCGCCGGGTGTCTGCAGCTGTTGCCCCACAGCATGCCGATCTTCGCCCCGAACCAGAACGCCATGCGCCGATTGAGTGGCACGGTGAACACCGCCACCAAAGCAAGCTGGGGCTTTGAAGATCGTGATGCGTGTTTGCGCATTCCCGAGTCGGATGAGAAGAACCTGCGCATTGAATATCGACTGGCGGGCGCAGATGCCAATCCGTATCTGGTGTTGGCGGCGATTCTGGTGGGCTTGGAGCATGGATTGGCGGCAGGTAAAGAACCGATCGCAGCGCTCAATGAAGACCGCAATAGCGGGATCGCCTTCCCGACAGAGATGTTTGAAGCGGTGAGGGCGATGCAGCATCAGCCGCAACTACGTGAAGGCCTGGGCGCCGAGTTCGTGGACGTGTACTGCGAGAACAAACGCCAGGATCATCTGGCATTCATGCAGGAGATCAGTGCGCGGGAGTATCGCTGGTATTTGTGATGGCTGAGCCCGGCCAATGCTCCTTTCGTCGCTTGCGCTGAACACCGGACGCCCGCGTTCTCTCTATCGGATATTCCGGCACGAGACAAACCTATGTTCGATCAGCGAAAGAAGATGCACTGGCCGCATGGCGCAAACTGGCGACGCAAGCGCAGCTGAGGATGGACCCGGAGCAGCAGTACGACGAGTTGCTCAAAGCCGCCGATGACATGGAAGAACAGGGACTGATCAACAGTGCCGAGTGGCGCCAACTGGTGCGCGATGCCGGCAGTGTGTTCACCGGCGTGCCCCTTGCTCGTACCCCGCAATGAAAAAACCGCACAGCAAACAAAGGTCGCTCATACCACACGACCTTTCTTGGGTGGCGAAGGATCGGGCAGGCGTTTTCTGGACTCGGTCAGAAGTTGCGCGAAGGCCGCCTTGTCGACGGGCCGGCTCATGAAATAACCCTGAACTTCGTTGCACTGATCCTTGCCGAGAATGTTCAGTTGCTCCTCGGTCTCGACACCTTCGGCGGTGACGGTCAGGCCCATGGCTTTGCCCAGACCGATGATTGCCTGCACCACTGCGCGATCATTGGCGCCGCTGCTGATGGAGGCGATGAAACGCTTGTCGATCTTGATCCCGTCAAACGGATAGGCGCGCAGGTAGCCGAGCGATGAGTAACCGGTGCCAAAGTCATCCATGTTCAAGCGCACACCCAGCTCCTTGAGGGCATTCATGGTGCCCAGCGCACCGTCGGTGTCGACCAGCATGACGTTTTCGGTGATCTCCAGTTCCAGTCGGCTGGCCGGCAAGCGCGTCTGGATCAGCACTTCGCGCACGTCTGCAACGACATCACTGGCAGAAAACTGGGCCGGGGAAAGATTGACCGACAGCACAATGTCCTCAGGCCAGGTCAGTGCGGTTTCGCAGGCTTCGCGCAATACCCAGCGGCCCAGCGGGACGATCAGATCCGTCTGTTCGGCCAGGGCGATAAACAGGTCCGGTCCGAGCAAGCCCTTGGTCGGGTGCTGCCAGCGCACCAGCGCTTCGACCGAAACGATGTGCTTGCCGTCAACCTTGTAGCGCGGTTGATAGTGCAGGACGAACTCGTCGTTTTTCAGTGCGCAGCGCAGATCGCTTTCCATCTGCCGACGAGTCTGGATCTGGTCGCCCATGTGCGCCTCGAAATAACACCAGGTGTTTTTGCCCTCGGACTTGGCCTGATACAGCGCAATGTCGGCACAGCGGATCAACTCGCCGGGCACATAACCCAGGCGGCGGCTCAGAGCGATGCCGATGCTCGCGCCCACGTGCAGCGGGTGATCTTCGAAAACCACCGGTTGGTGCAGGCTGGCGACCAGACGCGTGCAGAACTTGTCGACTTCATTGCGGCTGTCCATGCCGTTGAGCACCACGACGAATTCGTCACCGCCCAGCCGCGCGACGATATCGAGCTCGCGGGTACAGTCGCGCAAGCGGTTGGCGACTTCCTGCAGGACCGCATCACCGGCCGGATGGCCCAGGGAATCGTTGATCGGTTTGAAGTTATC
This sequence comes from Pseudomonas sp. Irchel 3E19, assembly GCF_900187585.1. Lineage (NCBI taxonomy): Bacteria > Pseudomonadati > Pseudomonadota > Gammaproteobacteria > Pseudomonadales > Pseudomonadaceae > Pseudomonas > Pseudomonas sp. Irchel 3E19. The sequence goes on along the minus strand of NZ_FYDT01000025.1, from coordinate 21,632 downwards.
CAGATCGATCACCAGCAGGGACAGCGGCGGTGCATGTTCCTTTAACAGCAGTGCATCATCCAGATAGCGTGCCAACTGGTTGCGGTTGGGCAGACCGGTCAACGCATCGTGCATGGACAGGTGTTGAATCTGTGCATGGGCGGCGACTTCGTCGGTGATATCACTGGCGGTGCCGCGATAGCCGAGCACGGCGTGCCGTTCGAGAATTGGCCGTGCCGAGAGCCGGCAGTGGCGTTGCTGACCGGTGTGATCACGGTACGTACAGCGCAGGTCGCTGGCATTTGTTTCGCCAGTGAGTTTTTTCAACCAAAGCTCCAGCGGCGTGGTATCGCACGACACCAGTTGCCCGATGCCTTGCCCGAGCCACTGGGTGTGCGAGTAACCGGTGACTTCACTGAAGTGTGCCGAGAGGTAGGTCAGTTGCAAGTCTCGATCGATTTCCCAGATCCAGTCCGAAGCCGCTTCGGCCACCGCACGAAAACGTTCTTCACTGGCTTCCAGTGCCTGGTTGGCTGTTTCCAGCGCCTGATTCGACGCCTGCATCGTGCTGAAGCTGTTGTCGACGTAGGTCGAAGAACGCAAGGCGTGGCGAAAGAAATAAGCGGTCAACAACATCAGCACCAGCAGTGTGGCGCAGAGCGGCGGTAACAATGACCAGAGCAATTGCTGGCCGGGCTTGTGCAGGTCGGCGGTGAGGCTGTAGCCGGTGCTGTCCAGCGGCACGCGCGGCTGCTCCTCGTCGAGCATGTCGTCCGCGGTCAGGGTCAAATTCCGCAAGCCATAAGCGCTGCCGATCGTGCGCAGCTTGGCCGGCGTCAGCGTGTCGACAAACACCAGCACCGAGGTCTGTTGCGGATCTTCCCGTGGGCGCTCATCGTTGGGCAGGATCGCTGCGGCCGTCACCAGCGCCGGCCAGCCTTCGAACAACGAGTAAGTGCTCACGGGAACCGTCAGGTCGGGCTGGCGTTGCACCTGTTCGACCAGCAACGCAGCAGACATCTTGAGCAAACCGGACAGCTCGGCATCGACCATTTGTCCTTGCACCACGGCGTACTTGGTCCGCTGCCGATCCAGCACAAACACGCCTTCATAACCGTCACTGGTAAACAGGGTTTTGCCGAGATTCTGTTCGCTGTAAGCCCAATCCGTGTCGATTCGGTCGTGCAGATGCTCATAGGCCGTGGTCCAGCTGGCGTAGCTGGTGATGTAACTCTTTGACGCGGTGATGCGGTTCTCCAGTGCCCGCGCCGAGTAAAACCGGACGTCCCTGGCCTCTTGCTGATCAAGGCGGGCGGCGATACTGAACAGGGCCCACGTCGCGGCAAGCACGCCGACAACGAACAGCGCACCGATGGCGAGGGCCAGGCGGCGAGTGACGGCACTCTGCAAAGGAGGAACGGGCACAGCGTGTGTGGACATATCCATTTGCTCAACCTGATCCCGTGTCTATTTCAATCTAGAGCAACGGCCTTGGCGCGATGTTCCGCTGGTTCGTCATGATTGCGCGGCGGCGGCTTTCACAAGCGTAGTGAAGGTACGGTGGTTTTGCCTTGGCGCAGCGCAATCCCGTGACCGTCCGTCCGGCCCCGGAACACCGTGTCTTCGCGGCATTCGGCGATATGCTTCAACGTTACAAACCCCCAAGTCAGTCATTCGATGGCAAACTTCCCACTAATGGATTGTTTTGGAGACCACCATGCTGGGTGCGTTTGAACGAAGACTCGACCCTTTTCCTCCTGACGAGGTACCGCCGCCGCCCAATGGTCTGGCGCGTTTTTTGTGGGCCTGTACGCGGGGTGCCCGCGGTTACATCCTGGTGCTGGCATTGCTCAGTGCCGCTGTGTCGATTTACGAAGCGTGGCTGTTTTCCTTTCTGGGGCAAGTGGTGGATCTGCTCTCGACCTGGCAGGCCGGTGGTGAAGCCGCTGCGCAGGAGAGTCGCGTGTTGTGGGGCATGGGCATCGTCATGGTGACCAGTGTCGCTCTGGTGGCGTTGCGTACGATGGTGCAGCACCAGATCCTGGCGATTAACCTGCCGTTGCGCCTGCGCTGGGACTTCCATCGGCTGATGTTGCGGCAAAGCCTTTCCTTTTTCTCCGATGAGTTTTCCGGACGGGTCACGACCAAAGTGATGCAGACGGCGCTGGCTGTGCGCGACGTGCTGTTCACCATGATCGAGATCATCCCGGGGATCGGCGTGTATTTCATCGCGATCATCGCGCTGGCTGGCGGCTTCGCGCTGAAGCTGATGCTGCCGTTCATTGGCTGGGCCGTGCTGTTCGCGCTGGCCATGTGGTACTTCGTGCCGCGCCTGGGCAAAGTCGGGCAGGAGCAGGCGAACGCGCGCTCGATGATGACCGGGCGTATTTCGGATGCCTACACCAACATCACCACGGTGAAGCTGTTCTCCCACTCCAATCGTGAAGCGCACTTCGCCCGTGCGGCGATGGAGGATTTCAAACTGACCGGTTTTCGCCAGATGCGCTTGGTCAGTCTGTTCGAGATCGTCAACCAGGCACTGGTGGTGGGGCTGATCATGTCAGCCGGCGGTTACGCCCTGTGGCTGTGGCACCAGGGCGACGTCGGCGCCGGTGCTGTGGCGGCCATCACCGCCATGGCGCTGCGGATCAATGGCATGTCGAACTGGATCATGTGGCAAATGACCTCGCTGTTCGAAAGCATCGGCACCGTTCAGGATGGCATGGCGACGCTGACCCAGGGCGCCAAGGTGCAGGACGCCCCGGATGCTGGCGTGTTGGTGACTTCCGGCGGCGCCGTGACCTTCGATAAGGTGAGCTTCAACTACAACGGCGAACGTCAGGTGCTCGACGGCTTGAATCTGAGCATTCGTCCCGGCGAAAAAATCGGCCTGGTCGGGCGCTCCGGTGCTGGTAAATCCACGCTGATCAACTTGCTGCTGCGCTTCTACGACGTCGACAGCGGCGAGATTCGCATCGATGGCCAAAACATCGCGAAAGTAACGCAGGACAGTCTGCGCAGTGCCATCGGCATGGTCACTCAGGACACCTCGCTGCTGCACCGTTCGATTCGCGACAACATCGCCTACGGCCGTCCCGATGCCACCGACGCGCAAATCCGCAGCGCCGCCGCGAGCGCCCAGGCCGATGAGTTCATCAGCCAACTCAGCGACCGCCAGGGCCATAGCGGTTACGACACACTGGTGGGCGAGCGCGGCATCAAACTGTCGGGCGGCCAACGCCAGCGCGTCGCGATTGCCCGGGTGATGCTCAAGAACGCGCCGATCCTGCTACTGGACGAAGCCACCAGCGCGCTGGATTCGGAAGTCGAAGTGGCGATTCAGGAAAGCCTCGATGAAATGATGCAGGGCAAGACCGTGATTGCGATCGCCCATCGGCTATCGACCATTGCGGCCATGGACCGGCTCATTGTCATGGACGAAGGACGCATCATCGAACAGGGCACGCACGCCCAGTTGCTGGAGAAAAACGGCGTCTATGCGCGGCTTTGGCAGCATCAGAGCGGTGGTTTTTTGGGTGAGGACAACGGCGTGGTGGAGTCTGCCTGCACGCAATGAGCAGGGAACACATGATTTGGCAGCAACGATGCGGTCTCATTTGAGACCGCATCTGGCAATTCAACGCTGAGCCATCAGCACGGCTCAGCGTTCGCCAGTGTAAAGGTTTGAAGGGATGTTTAATGACGAGGGATGATTCAGTGGCGAACACCGCAATTAGCATTAGTCAGCTGCAAATCGATATTCAAGAACACTTTCAAAAGTTCGAACGTGCGCCTATCAAAGCTGCATGGCGCAGGCGCGATGCGCGCAGCTGTCTGATCTGGATTGCTGCATGTCTCCCTGGAATCTTATGGGTGGTTTTAGAATTGCCCAGTGTCTCGCTTTATCAATACATTCCGGTGCTGTTTGCCATTTTGATTATCACCATGATCTGCGCAGCAAAGATCACCGATGTGTACGCTCGGATTCGCGCGGAAAGCCTTGGTGCGGACGTGAATGCTTCTCGCACTGATCGTTTGAAGCTGAGGCAGGATTGGTTGTGCATGCGTTATGAATGTCGCCCCGGTGAGCTTGTAATTAAGGCGAGAGCCCTCAGACAGCTTTGGGAAGAACGGCAGGAAATTCGGCGTTTGGCCAGTAACGATACGATGGGGCCGCGCTTCGCTGCGTTCTTTCGGTTGCCCGACTCTGCGCGATTTATAGGATTACTGATTGCGATCACGGCAATTATCGCCACGCTGGTGACGTTGGGAAGTAGCATCGACTCAATCTTCGAGGCCCTGCAAAACTGGCGGAGGCTAATCGCAAATGTGCTTATTGCCACCTTGTTGTGCGCAGAGGTCGTACTGTTCTGGATAATGCTCACGGGCATGATTCGAGAGATTGGCCCTTCGATACTTGAGCAAATCGGAGTGCTGCCACTTTCCAGTCGGCAGGTTTATCGCTACCTGTTGGCCATGCACACTGCTAGCGAGCCGAATGATCTGCAGGGGAAGTGGATTGATCGTTTATTAAGTTTTGCTGCGCTGTTTTTCATACCCATCCCGCAATTGTGGGAGCGAATAACGGCCTCGGTCTCTTCGCGACTGTCCAGGCTAAGCGCCTGACTGGAAACGTCCGCTTGGCATGCGATGAGCCAAGAGGGAATTGATCAAATCGTCTGCTCGGTGGACTGCCGTCAGATATTTTCATGGATAGGGAGCGTTTCCATGCCCCAACCGAAATTGCACCTGATGTGCGGCAAGATTGCCTCCGGCAAATCAACACTCGCAAAGTCACTGGCAAACGAGCACCGCGCGATTCTTTTGAGTGAGGATCGCTGGATTTCCAGGCTCTATCCCGCCGAAGTACAGACAGTGACGGATTACGTGCGCTGCGCAAAACGCATTCGCGATGTGCTCGGGCCTTTGGTTATTGATCTGCTTGGGGTGAGGCTTGATGTGGTTCTGGACTTCCCGGCGAACACGGTTGCAGATCGTGAATGGCTGCGAGGTTTGGCCGACGCTGCTGGATCGGCGCATTACCTGCATTATCTGGATGTCGATGACGACACTTGCCGAGCCAGGCTGCATGCTCGCAATGAGCGGGGCGAGCATGACTTTGCCGCCACTGATGCGGAATTTGATTTGATCACCGGCTACTTTCGGGTTCCGGAAGAGGTCGAGGGGCTGGTGATCGTTCGGCATTGTTCGTGAATTTCTGGGGGGGGGCGATAAGGTAATGTCGGTGAATGGGTGGGTGCCTGTTGTTGGCAAAAAACTGCCATTTGCCTAGGGCTACTTTCGAACGTGGAAGCGGGCGCCCTCACCAATCTGACATTAGAATCCACGCACAGTATAAAAGTAGGAATTCATGAAATTTCATCCTGATGGTCCCTCCATACCTGACATCCTGCTGGAGCGTTGTGATGCTGGTCGCGTAGTGTTTCTGTGCGGTGCCGGAGTTTCACTTCCATCAGGGATGCCAACATTTGTTGGTCTTACTCGGTATGTCATAGAGTTCTATGATCCGCCCGCCGATTCAGAAATCATGGTCGCATTTCTACCATGGTTGGACGATCAATCACCTGCGGCGGCGAACGTCCCACTCGACCAGATATTTAACCTCCTTCAACTTGAGTATGGCAAGAATGAAGTTAACGCCCTGGTTACAGAGCGGCTGAGTGCTTCCATAGCTAACACAGGTTTTGGGCGTGAGCACGGATTGATCAAGCGAATATCTTCGAGCCAGGGCGGAGTGCCGCAGATTGTCACGACGAACTTTGATCGTTTGTTCGAACTAGGAGAGAAGGGAGATGAACTGGCCCTGCATATGCCGCCCGCTTTCCCCGACTTGAACTTCGGATCGAAAATAGAGGGCATCACGTATCTACATGGGCGGCTTGCGGAGGCCGCCGCAGAAACCCATCCCTACGTCCTGAGCAGTGCAGACTTTGGGCGTGCCTATCTCTCAGAGGGATGGGCTACCAACTTCATCCGGCACCTGCTCGAAAGGTATACCGTTGTATTGGTCGGCTATCAGGCAGAAGACCCACCAATCAAATATCTTCTTCAGGGTCTCAACCATGATGGCAAGTATGATCGCTCTAAGCTCTATGCATTTGACCGTGGGCTTCCCGAGGAGATCGAAGCTAAGTGGCGTGACCGCGGTGTCACAGCCATAGCCTATTCCGATCACTCGGATCTATGGAAAAGCATGGACGCTTGGGCAAATCGGGCTGACGATCCGCGTAGATGGCGTGAATCCGTAATTGCCACATGCCAGCAGGATCCAAAGGGTCTAGCCCCCCACGAGCGTGGCCAGGTTGCACATGTCCTTCGTACAGCGCATGGAGCGAAGTTGTTCGCGGAGGCTGAGCCCGCGCCTCATCCGGAGTGGGTTTGCGTCATGGATTCGAATGTTCGATCAGCCAACCAGAGCAGCAGCTATGGTGACGATGAAGTCTTCGATCCTTGGACCGCCTATGCACTCGATGACGATCTGAAGGATATTTCCGAAGATGATTTTAATCAGGGTGTCAGCAACGACAATCTTTTAGTCTGGCGAGACGAAGACGACAATCCACACGAGCTCCATCGGTTGGGTGGGCGTCAGGCTGAAGGTTACGAAGCGACGCCGAAAAGGCTTAGTCATCTCATTACCTGGCTGAGCAAGTGCATTGATAGTCCTGTTCTGGCTTGGTGGGCCATCCGACAAAGTGGACTGCATCCACGACTACTGCAACAGATTGAGTGGCGAGTGGATCATTCGGGGGCTCTCAACGAGCATGCGCGTCATATCTGGCAGCTGATCCTGGAGTTCCATCGAGATCCCCATAATCGTCAGTGGAATGGCGACTGGTTCAAATTCAAAAAGCGAATCACGACGGAGGGCTGGACGGCCAGCGTTCTACGAGAATTCCGCAGGATTTCAACACCTCGATTGGAGATCAAGCGGCCGTTCGGCTTGGGAAAGGCAAAACCGCCATCAGCACGGTGGGAGGAAATCCTTTTCAGGGACCTTGGTGAGTGGGAGGTTGTGCTCCTCGAGCGGCACAACGAAGAGTTGGACGTGCCTGATGATCTATTGCCACAGGTAGTAGGCATCCTTGAGGCGCAGCTAACTACTGCTTCAGGACTGCTCGGAGATATCGAGACTCACTACTTCAAGACACCAACCTGCTATCCAGGCCGCGAGGTTGAAGGGGAAGAACACATAACAAATGCGGCGGATATAGTGACGTGGTTCGTTCGACTTTTTGACCGAATGGTTGCCAAGTGGCCAGATCTGGCCAAGGCACATGCCACGATCTGGCCTGTTTCAGATTTGTTCTATTTCCGAAAGCTTAAGCTATATGCATTCAGCAAGGTCGATGTGTTCGAGGCTGACGATGTAGCCAGGGAACTATTGTCCTTAGATCAGGAGGCATTCTGGGACGCTGAAGTAGATCGAGAGCTTCTTTTCTTACTGATGGATCGATGGGGAGAGTTCTCCCGAAATAGTAAAATTCAGCTCACTGACCGCATCTTTGCTGGCCCCGATCAGCGCGCTCATTGGTCTGACGAAGATTTTTCTGCAATGCGGGACTTGAGCGCCGCCAGATACGCTAGATATCTAGAACTACATGGCTGCGATCTGAACGAAAATCGAAGTGAACGGCTTTCTGAAATGATAAAAGGCATTCCAGATTGGAACGACGGTTGGGCAAGCTCGACGGTGCTCGAACTGGGGGCTCGAGGAGGCTGGATTGGTACGGACGAAAAGCCAGATGTACTCCTAAACCTTCCCGTAAATGAAGTTGCCTCCAGAGCAAAAGAAGACCTAAAGCTCGACTTTGATAGCTTCACCGAGAAGCGACCCTTCACTGGTTTGGTTAAAGTTAATCCGCGAAAGGCGTTGTCTGCACTCACTATTGTAGGAAAAGCTGGGGACTACCCTGAGGCACTCTGGTCGTCCATGATCAATGAGCTTCCTACTGACATCGCGCCCAGGCTGAGACGAGTATTCCTGAATAGGGTAATACGACTCCCACATGCAGTGATTGGTGGGTTGCGTCATACCTTGGGCCGATGGCTCGAAAAGAACTTGGTTGCGGTCCTTGAGATTGATGAAGCTCTCGGTTGGGCAGTATACGATCACATTGTCGATGGCATCTTCAGTTGTGGAGCAGATGCAGCGAAGAGCGGTTTGGGAGAAGTCCGCCGAGGTGGAAAAATTACTCAACAATCCCGGCGCACTTTTAGCCATGCGATTAATGGCCCTGTTGGCATGTGCACTGAAGCACTTTTCCATGCAGTCCCCGGAGATAAACAGGAGGCTGGTTCCTTAATCCCAGATCACATCAAGTCTCGCTTCGATCGCCTCCTAACGGCACCTGGGGAGGGGGGAGATCATGCCGTGTCAGTAGCGAGCCGCAAACTGAATTGGCTCATGTACGTTGATCCCATCTGGACAGAGAAATGCCTCACTCCAATGTTGGCATTTGATCACCCTTCCTCGGAACCTGCGTGGAGCGGTTTTCTTCACGGCGGGCGAGTTCCTAGGCCGCCATTGGCAAAGATTATCAAACCGCTCTTGATCAACCTATTTCCTTGGATCGGAGGACTCTCTTGGGATCGCGACTTCTCAAATGTAGCCGCCCAGTGGCTTGGTTACATGCGGGTTTTTCAACCGAATGAGCCGAGCGGTCTTTCGAAAGGCGAAATGCGATCGGTTTTACGAGCGATGCCTGACGATACTCGGAACCGGTTTATTTTCTGGCTGGGCCAGGTTGGACGAAAAAACGATAACGGCTGGACCGAGCTCGTCATCCCCTTAATCGACCAGGACTGGCCAAGAGAGCGCCGGTATAGAACCTCAGCTTCTATGAGGGCATGGATCGGCCTGCTTGATGGTGCCGGTGATTGTTTTCCGGTCGTCTATGAAGCGGTGAAAAAGTTTCTGGTGCCCCTAGAGACAAATGATCAACCGTTCTACCGATTCACTCGAGAACTCAGTGATGAGAGTCCGATTACCACTCTATTTCCTGGAACGACGCTGGACTTGATAAACAGAGCGACACCTCAAGTTCTCACCCGACCACCTTATCAATTGCCTATGATCCTAGCGCTCATTGCGGAAACGGAACCTAGTCTCGCATCAGATAAACGCTATTTGCGTCTTATCGATCTTGTTGAGCGAAGCTAGATCTCGATCTTCTTGGCTATCGTTCACCCGTGAACTTCTCGGAGTTTCCTAATCACATGATGACCGCTTTTAGCCTAAAGCGGTCGCTCGCAAACGCCCGCTCTTGGCCGATTTTCGCCACTCCCCATCCTCAGCCTTGGTGACCAGACAACCTGAGCGCTTATTTAGCCATCACCTCGTCCAGAGCATGCTCAAGCGTACTCACCGTGCGCTCGATGTTGTGCAGCTTTTCCAGTCCGAACAGACCGATGCGGAACGTCTGGAAGTCGGCTGGCTCGTCGCATTGCAACGGTACTCCGGCGGCGATCTGCAGGCCGTGGCTGGCAAATTTCTTGCCGTTTTTGATGTCGGCGTCATCGGTGTAGCTCACCACGACGCCAGGGGCCTGAAAGCCTTTAGCCGCTACGCTTTTGATGCCTTTGCCGGTCAACATGGCGCGCACCCGATCACCCAGAACCTGTTGTTCTTCGCGAACCTTGTCGAACCCGTAGGCTTGGGTCTCTTTCATTACTTCGTTGAATCGTGCGAGGGCATCGCTGGGCATGGTCGCGTGGTAGGCATGGCCGCCCTGTTCGTAGGCCTGCATGATTTGCAGCCATTTTTTCAGGTCGCAGGCGAAACTGCTGCTGTGCGTTTGTTCGATGCGCTTGAGTGCCAATGCACTGAACATCACCAAGGCGCAGCAAGGGGAAGCGCTCCAGCCTTTCTGCGGTGCGCTGATCAGCAGATCGACGGCGCACTTGTGCATGTCCACCCAAAGCGTGCCTGAGGCGATGCAGTCCAGCACGAACAGGCCGCCCACCGCATGCACGGCATCACCGACGGCCCGCAGGTACTCGTCAGGCAGGATAATCCCTGATGAGGTTTCAACATGGGGGGCGAAGACCATCTTAGGCTTTTGCGCCGCAATGGCTGCCAGCACTTCGTCCAGCGGGGGCGGGGCGTAGGCAGCCTGGCGAGCGCTGTCGACCGGCCGGGCTTTCAGCACCGTGGTGGCCGCCGGGATGTTGCCCATCTCAAGGATCTGGCTCCAGCGATAACTGAACCAGCCGTTGCGTATCACCAGGCATTGCTGGTCGGTCGCTAACTGTCGCGCCACCGCCTCCATGCCGAATGTACCGCTGCCCGGTATCACCGCCACTGCCTGCGCGTTGTAGACCTGTTTCAGGGTCGTGGAGATGTTCTTCATCACACCTTGAAATGACTGCGACATGTGGTTGAGCGAGCGGTCGGTGTAGACCACTGAATACTCGATCAGCCCCTCGGGATCGATACTGGGATATAGCGTTGACATGGGTTGACTCCTTTGGCAGAGATCTCGGTGGTATCGACCGCGCCCTGAGTTCAAGAAGGGCGGCAACCGATCCAATATAGCTGACCCTCTACCTGACGAAGCCACCAGCGCACTTGATTCGCACCTCGAAGCAGGATGTAAGGTGAGAATTGATTTCTCAACAAAATGTACTCTCTAGTTACTGCAACGGTTCAGCGCTGCTTGTATCCTAGCTGCACGAAGAGGATGAATGGCGCCCGCTATTGCCTTGACCCAATGTTGCGGGAACGGAAAACCGGACTTTCCAAAAGGTAGTAACGTGAAGCGTGATTCCCATCTGGTTGTGCTGTTGCTGCTGGTCATCGGTTGTTCCCTGGCGTCATTGACGGTCTGGAAGGTATTGGCCTCTCGAGAGCGAGCACTCGAGGAGGTGGATGTCCATGGCTTGAACCTTACCCAGGCGCTGGCGACTTACTCCGAAGGCATTGTCCGTCAGAGCTCGCTGCTTTTGCTTGGGCTGGTCGAGCGTCTGGAAACAGAAGGGAGCGGCCCTGAACAGATTCAGCGACTGAGTGCTTTGGTCAACCGCCAGGAGCCGCTGATGCCACAGCTCAGTGGTATCACGATCTACGACAAACAGGGTCATTGGTTGATGTCTTCCAACCGGCCTATTCCATCGGGTGCGAACAGCACTGATCGAGCCTATTTCATTCATCACCGCGACGATCCGTCGCGCGAGACCTTTATCGGTCCGCCGATCCAGAGCCGTTCCAATCAGGAATGGGTGATCACCGTCAGCCGGCGTTTCAATGGTCCTGACGGCGAGTTCGCCGGCGTGGTGGCGGTCACCCTGGGGGTCGAAAACTTCCTGCGATTGTTTGGAAAGATCGACGTGGGGCAGGAGGGTGCAATCGGTTTGTCCTATACCGACGGCACGTTGCTGGTTCGCTATCCATTCCGTGAGCAGGACATGGGGCGCAACTTTTCCAAGTCGCCCATCTACGCCAAGTATCTCGTCGACCAATCTGTCGGCACCGCATCGTTTACTTCCAGCCTGGACGGCGTGGAGCGGCTCTATGCCTTCCGCAAGAGTGACCGGCTGCCGTTGATCACGACTGTGGCACTGGGCAAGCGCGAAGCCCTCACTGCGTGGCGAACGGAGGCGGTGCTGTCGGCGGTGGTGGTGACGGGGTTGCTGGGGCTGACCGGGCTCATCGGTTGGTTTCTGATTCTGGATATCCGTCGGCGCACCGAGGCAGAAGATCAACTGCGCGCGGCTCAGCAGCAGTTGCTCTCGTCGAACCGGCAACTTGAATTATTGGCGATGCGGGATGCCCTGACCGGTCTGGCCAATCGCCGCTGCTTTGATGAGAGCCTTGCCATGGAGGCGCGGCGAGCGCAGCGTGATGGCACCACCCTGGCTTTGCTGATGATCGATATCGACTTCTTCAAGCGCTTCAACGATTCGCTCGGGCATGTGGCAGGAGACGCCTGCCTGCAGACGGTGGGCAGAATCTTCGAGGGCTGCGTCAGGCGACCGTCAGATCTGGTGGCACGTTATGGCGGAGAGGAGATGGCTATCATCATGCCTGACACCGACGGTGACGGTGCCGCGGTGGTGGCGCAACTCATCCTCGACCGTTTGCAGCAAGCGAACATTGTGCACGACACCAGCCCGTTCGGTCGGTTGACTGTGAGTATCGGGATTGCCACCGCGACCGGTGCCCGGCTGGACAATTTGCAGGGATTGATCGAGGTGGCAGATCAGGCGCTGTACAACGCCAAGGCGTTTGGACGTAATCAGTTTGTGAGGGGAGGGTTGTGACAGGGCGCGTTGGCTAATCAGGCTGCCACCCAGACGGCAATAAAAAACCAGCATTCACGCCGGTTTTTTATTGCCCGCTGTAACCCTCTCCCGGAGGAAGAGGGAACTGATCAGGAGAGTGCTCAGAGGGCAGCTTTTACCTGCAAGCCAAACACCAATGCATTGTCGATGTTCTGCCCGGAGAACGCGCCCGGCTCGATGATGTATTGCATGTTCGGCCGCAGTGTCAGCCAAGGCGTGGCCTGATACCCGTAGCCGAGTTCGATCAACTGCTCGGCGCTGTCCAGATTCGGCAACGCCGTGCCGTTGTTCAACGCGGTGTCTTGCAGTACATCACGACTGCGCGGGTTGGGCACCGCTCGGCCATAACCCAGCGCGAGCGTGTCACGCGGGCGGCCTTCGAACGGTTTGTACAACACCACGCCGGTGCCATACCACTTGCTGAACGGCGAAGCCGCTTCGCTCGCCGCCGAGTATTGACCGAAGGCGTGCAGGCTGCGGCCTTCGGACGATTGCGAGCTCCACACCGCCTGATCGATCAGCAGGTAATGGCCGCCGCGACCGGACACTTCCTTGTCGCTGCCAATGCGTTTCACGTCAGAGCTGTCGTAGTAGTAGCCGACCTTGTATTCGCCGGGAAGCTCGCCTGCGTGCTTGTACACCAGTTCGACCGGCACCACGGTGCCGGTGGTGTGTTTCGGGCCCAGGTGCCAGGCACGGCTGGCGTTGCCGTTGCTCTCGGGATCGACATTGAACGCGGCCACACGCAGTTGCCACTCAGGCGACAGGTCGTACTTCACCCGCACACCAAGATGCGCGTTGGGATAGTTGGTCCAGCCGCTGCCACCGGACATATTCAGCGGATGCCCGCAGAAACCGGCGTTCATGAAGTTGCAGAGGATGCCGCTGTCGAGGCCGCCGAGGTCATTACCCATGGCCATGTAACCGAGTTTGACGTTCAGTGCCGGGGTGAACAGCGTGCGCTCGTAGCTGAGTTCGGTCAGGCGAGTGTAGAGGCCCCCGTAGTTTTCCTGGATCGGCAAACGGTTGCCGACCAGATCCTCGGAAGCGCTGTTGCCGCGACGGTCATTGATGCTCAGTTGCACCTTGCCGGCGTTGTCGACGCCATACAGTTTGCTCAGGTCGAACTGCACACCGAGCTTGATGTTCTGAGAATAACGCGCCGAACGGTGCAGGCCACCGTCAGCGTTGTAGACGGTTTCGCCGGTGTAGTCGCCGGTGAATTTGACGCCGTCTTCGGCCATCTGGTGGCGCAGGCCACCCCAATCACCGGTCAGGGTGTTGCGGGTCATCAGGTTGGAATCGGTATCGGCGAAAGCGGGCAGGGCGGCGCTGCAGGTCAGCCCCAACAGCAAGCCGGCATGAGAAAAGCGAACAGGCAAAAACATGTGCATCTTCCTGCTGAAAATTTTAGCGATAGCGCAAAGCAGCGCGGCACCCTAAGGTGCCGCGCTCTGAAGGGTGTGCCCATGTTCACCATGGGCACAGTGGTTTACGGCAAGGCGTAAGCCATCACGTAGTCGCCACGATCGGTGGACTGACGAGCGCCACCCGCGGTGATGACGATGTATTGCTTGCCGGTTTTTGGCGAAACATACGTCATCGGGCCGCCCTGGCTGCCGACTGGCAGACGGGATTTCCAGACTTCCTCACCATTGCCGCTGTTGAAGGCGCGCAGGTAGAAGTCTTGAGTGCCGGCGATAAATATCAAGCCGCCTTGGGTCGACAGGGTGCCGCCGAGGGTTGGCAGACCGATCTTGATCGGCAGGTGCATGCGGATACCCAGGGGGCCTGTGTCTTCAACGGTGCCGACCGGAACCTGCCAGGCGACTTTCTGGGTCTTCATGTCGATGGCGGTCAGTGTGCCGAATGGCGGCGCCTGGCAAGGAATGCCGGCGACCGACAGGAAGCGGTTCTTGTTCACCGCGTAAGGCGTACCTTTGAGCGGCACAGCGCCCATGCCCGTGTTCAGTGCTTCGCCACCGCCAGCGGCCTGACCCTTGTTCTGCGACGGGATCATCTGAATCCACAGACCCAGACGCATATCGTTGACGAAAATGAAGCCGTGCACCGGGTCAGTCGAGATGCTGCCCCAGTTCATGCCGCCCAGCGAACCCGGGAAGCTCAGGGATTTGTCGGTGCCTGGCGCGGTGTACAAGCCGTCGTAGCGCATGCCCTTGAAGTCGATGCGGCAAAGCAATTGGTCATATGGGGTAGCGCCCCACATGTCCGATTCGGTCAGGTGCTGGGCACCGATCTGCGGCATGCCCACCGATTTTGGCTGGGTTGGCGAGTAAGGCTCGTTAGGGATGTTCGCCGCTTTGACCGGTACCTCTTTAACGTCGGTCAGCGGTTTGCCAGTGGCGCGATCCAGCACGTAGATCTGCCCGGCCTTGGTGCCGATGACCAGCGCCGGCACGGATTTGCCTTCCTTGGTGAAGTCGATCAGGCTCGGCTGCATCGGCAGGTCGAAGTCCCAGAGATCGTTGTGAACGGTCTGGAACACCCACTTTTCTTCGCCGCTGTTGGCGTCCAGCGCGAGGATCGAAGCGCCGTAGGTGTGATCGAGTTTGCTGCGCTCGACACCATAGATGTCGGTGGAGGAACTGCCCATCGGCAGGAATACGGTGTTGGTCGCCGCGTCGTAAGACATTGGCGCCCAGCTGTTCGGCGTGCTGCGCACATAAGTGCTGCCGTCTGCCGGTGCTTTTTTATCCTGCGGATTACCCGGGTCGAACGCCCAACGCATGGCGCCGGTCATCACGTCAAAACCACGAATCACGCCACCTGGCATGTCGGCTTGCACGTTATCAGCAACCCGGCCACCCACCACGACGGTGGTGCCTGCCATCAACGGCGCGGAGGACAACTGATAGTAGCTGTCCGGAACATCGCCCAGACCGGCCTTCAGATCCACCTGACCGTTGTTGCCAAAGCCTTGGCAGAACTCGCCGGTGTCGGCATCGACGGCGATCAGGCGCGCATCGATCGTGTTGGTCAGCAAGCGGCGCTGGCAGTTGGCAACTGGCGCTGGCTGGGCGTCTGCAACGGGGGAGCTGCTCGGCTTGGCGACTGCGGCAGTGGCGTCGAAGTAGGCCATGCCACGGCAGCGCTGCCAGACTTTCGACTGCGCGTTGATCGCGTTTTTCCAGAGTTCCTTGCCGGTATCGGCATCCAGCGCAATCAGGTTGTTGTGCGGGGTGCAGATGAAAACCTTGTTGCCGACCTGCAGCGGGGTGAGCTGGTCTTCGGCACCGTTGCCATCACTCACGGCGACGTCACCGGTGTGGTAGGTCCACGCGACCTTCAGTTTGTCGACGTTGTTACGGTTGATCTGATCCAGCGCGGCGAAGCGGCTGCCACCTTCGGTGTTGCCATAGTGCGCCCAGTCTTTCTGGGCTTTTTCCGGCTCGACCGGCGTCAGGCCCGGGCCCGTGCCAGTAGCAGCGACGGTGGGGTGCGCGACGAACATGTTGCCGGCAGCCACGGCCAGGCCAACCGCGAGTACAGCGGCCAGCGCATAAGCGCCACGACCTGGAACGCGACCGTTGGCACGCTTGAGCAATGGGTAAACCAGCGCCACGACCAGACCGATCACACTGAACATGAACAGGCGCGAGAACACCGGCCAGAACACCAGTCCGGCATCGATCACCGCCCAGATCGCCGTTCCTACCAGGAACGCCGCGAACAACCAAGCCCCGGCCAGTTTGAAACGAGCAATCAGCAAACCGGAGACAGCCATTACCAGGCCACCCAACAGGAAGTACCACGAGCCTCCCAGGCTGACCAATTTCACGCCACCAGCAGCGAGTGCCAGACCGAGCAGAGCGATAACCACGCCCAGCCCGACCAGAATGAATTTTGATATGCCCGAGAGGCGTTGACTCTGCTTCACGTTGAATGTCCCGTTGAAATGAGGCACGCATTATATCGTTAGGTAACTACCTAGTTAAATCACTATTTCTGAGGGAAGCGTAGTTCGCTGCTCAAGCACATGCCTACAAGAGGAGCCGGGCGGTCTCCAAGGCGGCGACGCAATTATCCAAAGGTAGGGGAAAGCGTTGTTTATGGCAGAAGTATCGTCAGTTTTGACAGCTAAAAAAATTCTTTCAAAAACCTGTGTTTAACCGACGTACGGCAAAATACAGCGCCGTGTGGGCAAACGATCAGGCATATGCATATGCTCTTTTAATCTTTGATTCCTGTTCGGTTTACCGCTCAACTGGCGCCTTTTTGATAGGCGGCTAATGATGTCTGAGCGGCGTGACGTAGTGGTTCTGGGCTTGGGCGCCATGGGCGCCGCCACCGTGTATCAACTGGCGAAGGCCGGTGTGGATGTCGTCGGGATTGACCGCCATCACCCGCCGCACAACCTCGGCTCCAGCCACGGCGATACGCGCATCACCCGCCTTTCAGTCGGAGAAGGCGCGCAATATGTGCCGATCGTGCGCAATTCCCACCGCATCTGGCGTGAGCTTGAGGCGCAAACAGGGGAGTCGCTGTTCGAACAATCGGGCCTGTTGGTGCTGACCTCCAGTCCCGATTTCGACCCCAATGACAAAACCGACTTCACCCTGCGCACCATCGGCCTGGCACAGACCTACGGCATCGAGCACGAAGTCTTGTCGGCCGAACAGATTCGCCAGCGCTTTCCACAATTCGCCCACGTGCACGACTCGGCCATCGGCTATTTCGAACCCGGTGGAGGCTTTGTGCGACCCGAGCGCTGCATCGACGTACAGCTCAGGCTGGCCGAACAACACGGCGCGACCCTGCACAAAGGCGAGACGGTCACCGGGGTTACTTCGGACGAGCAGGGCGTCACAGTCACCACCGATCGGCGCACGCTGCTGGCCAAAAAACTGGTGATCAGTGCGGGCAACTGGAGCGGCGAATTGCTTGGCAAACCATTTGAAAGTCTGCTGAGTGTCTACCGGCAAAAGCTGTTCTGGTTCGAGCTGGAGGAGGGGACTGATCTGGCTGGCCACTCGCCGACGTTCATCCTCACTCACGGTCGTGGTGACGACAACATCAACTACGGCTTCCCCGCATTATCCGGTGAAGGCTGCATGAAGATCGCCACCGCGCAGTACAAAACTGCGACGTTGCCGCAAGACATTGACCGTACGGTCTCGGCGGCCGAACAACAGGAGATGTATGCGCACCAGGTGCAAGGCCGCATCGCCGGCGTAACGTCCAGGGTGGTCAAGTCTGCGGTGTGCGCTTACACCGTGACGCCGGATCGCCATTTCATCATCGACGAGCATCCATCGCTGCAGCACACCCTGTTCGTGTCGGCCTGTTCCGGCCACGGTTTCAAACACTCCGCCGCACTGGGCGAGGCGTTTGCGCAGTGGTGCATGCGCGGCTCGACCGACCTGGACCTCTCGTCTTTTTCCCTGACACGCTTCGAAGGAACACCATCGTGAAACGCGTCGCGCTCTATGTTGCACTGCTGGTCGCCGGTGTGCGGCTGTGTCGCAGCGCGACAGTTAAGCGTTCTCTTCGATCCGGCGCACGTGACCCAAAGAATCACGCTGCATCGATTGCAGGTTTTTCTCGATGGTTTCGCACAGGGCTTCCATCTGGATCTGATGTTCGCTGTGGCGAAACGGGCTTTGCAGGTCGGTGCCGATGCGCTCGATGGCCAGCAGCATAAAGCCCACGACGGTTGAAGCCAGCGGGGTGAACCAACCCAGAGATTCCACCAGCCCGACCGGTACAATCAGGCAGAACAGCGAAATGAACAGCCGTGGGAAATAGACATAAGGGTAGGGCAGCGGCGTATTGGCGATGCGCTCCATGCCGCCCTGGCTGTTGGACAGATCCACCAGCGTGGACTCCAGCCGCGCCAGGCGAATGCTGTCCAGGCGCCCGGCCTTGTATTCCCGGGCGAGCAGGGCGGCGGAACCGGTGAGGATGTCGTTGGCAAAGTTGTTGGTGGTGCCACTGCGGGCGAATTCATCGGCGGGAATGAACGCCCGAACTTCTTCCGGGCAAGGATGGCCTTGCAGATGTGCCGCGAGGCAATTGACATAGGCGACGTGGCGGCGCAACAGGGTCGACTTGACCGGATTCACCTCGCGGCCGGGATCATCCAGCAGCGTCAGCACCTGCCGGGCAAAGCTGCGCGAGTTGTTGATCATCGCGCCCCACAGCGTGCGCGCTTCCCACCAACGGTTGTACGCGCTGCTGTTGCGGAAACTGATCAACACAATCAACGCCGAACCGAGCAAGGTCAGCGGCATAAGCGGCAGGTTCAGTTTGGCGTTGAGAAACAGCATGAAGTCCACGGTGACGGCGATGTCCCAGAGCAACAGCCAGAACAAGGCCCAACCCACGTAGCCCAAGGTCTTGATGATCAGACGGTATTTTTTGACGATGGCAGCTTTCAAACGGAAACCTCGTGGCGAGCGGTCAGCATTAATGCCTTAGCTCGGACGCTGTTTTCGGGGTAAAGGTTCGGTGAAGGAAATTCCCGGGCATAAATAAAACTGCCGGACAAGCCCAGGGCTGTCCGGCAGTTTTTTGCGTGGCCGGGCATCCCCGATCAATCACCGAATCAACGGCACGCTACTGAGGGTTTGCAAATCCTCAAAACTGATATCGGCGTAAATCTCCTTGACCTTCAAGCCGTCGGGCGTGACGTCCAGAATGGCCAGGTCGGTGTAAATCCGGGTAACGCAACCAATGCCGGTCAGCGGGTACGTGCATTGCGGTACCAGTTTGCTTTCGCCGGTCTTGGTCAGGTGATCCATCATGACGAACACCTGACGCGCGCCGGTCGCCAGGTCCATCGCGCCACCGACGGCCGGAATAGAGCCTTCAGCGCCGGTGTGCCAGTTGGCCAGGTCGCCGTTGACCGACACCTGAAAAGCGCCAAGCACGGCAATGTCGATGTGCCCGCCGCGCATCATCGAAAACGAATCGGCGTGATGAAAGTAGGCACCACCGGCCAGCAGCGTGACGTGCTGCTTGCCCGCGTTGATCAGGTCATCGTCTTCCTCACCCGGCGCAGGGCTGGGGCCCATGCCCAACACACCGTTCTCACTGTGGAGGAACACTTCCTTGTCACCCAGGTAGTTGGCCACCAGCGTCGGCACGCCAATGCCGAGGTTCACGTAAGAACCTTCGAGAATGTCGTCGGCCACACGCTGGGCCATTTCGCTACGCGAGAGTTTGTTCATAACAGTCATGGCGGGCCTCAGTTGACGTTGGCTTTCGGGACACGGGCGAGCGGCACGGCGACCACGCGCTGGACGAAGATCCCAGGGGTGACAATGTGCTCGGGATCCAGCTCGCCCAGCTCGACGATCTGGTTGACCTGGGCGATGGCTGTCGTTGCCGCCATGGCCATGATCGGGCCGAAATTACGCGCTGCTTTGCGGTAGGTGAGATTGCCCCAACGGTCGCCTTTTTCGGCCTTGATCAGCGCCACATCGGCGCGCAACGGCATTTCCAGCACATAGTTGCGCCCGTCGATCACCCGGGTTTCCTTGCCTTCGGCCAGTAACGTGCCAAAGCCAGTGGGCGAATAAAACGCACCGATGCCAGAACCCGCCGCACGGATACGTTCAGCGAGGTTGCCCTGTGGGACGACCTCAAGCTGCACCTTGCCGGCCAGATAGAGCTCGTCGAACACATAGGAATCGGATTGGCGCGGGAACGAGCAGATGACCTTGGCCACACGCCCGGCCTTGAGCAACGCCGCCAGACCGATTTCACCATTGCCGGCATTGTTGCTGATGATGGTCAGCTCGCGAGCGCCGCAAGCAATGACGCCATCCACCAACTCGGACGGCATGCCCGCCGTACCGAAACCACCCACCATGATGGTTGAGCCATCGGCAATGCCATCGAGTGCGGCAGCGACGGATTCAAACGTTTTGTTGATCAAGGCGTTCTCCTGTTATTCATCTTTGTGTGAACAGATCAATCAGCATGCAAACCGCAGGAATTTCGGTGCCTGCAGCGTTATGCATAGCCTGCCAAACAATGCGGTGAAGAGGGTGGCCCAAGAGGCGATGTCGTGCGATTAGCGAACGCTACCATCTGGCGACCAAGGTGGGTGTTGATCAACCTGGAGGAGGGGGCGCCTGACGCCCAGAAACACCCCGAACGTCCGTTAATGAGGTTAGAGTGGTCATTCACGTCTGTTTTCGCGCGGTTGCATCAAGCGGTTCCAGCGAACGTGCAGAGCCAGAAAACCCTATATCCATCGTTGTGTGAACAATGAATCGTCCGCTGTTCGTTTCTCTGGATGGGCCCAAGGGCACCGGTAAAACCACACTGTTGGAGGCCGTTACGAAAGTGCTGAGGGCTGACAACAAAAAAGTTATCCGGCTTTGCGAAAGAAAAAGCGATCCCTACAGGGGGGAAACGATGGCCCTTGTGAACAAGCTTGCCAGAAGTCCCTCCAGGGATTTGGAGTGGGCTGTTTGCCAGGGCTTTGCTGAAAGTCGTCGCTGGATCTCCCGATACGTGCTGACCAGACAGCCGCCCAGCAGCATCATATTGATTGATCGCTGGTATCCGTCTGATGCCGCGTTTCGACAAACAATCCCGTTTGCCGAGATTCTCCAGTTGAACATGGATCGAGACGTGCGAGTGCCAGACCTGCATGTCGGCGTCGTCACCGCGCCGGATATTTCATGGGCAAGGGCTGCGACACGATCACGGGGACTGGGCGGCACTGTGATCCAGAAGTACGCAGAGCACGTCGCGTGTACCGAACTGTTCGAGCAAGCGATTGCCGACCACGGCTGGGTTCTGTGCCGTAATGAAGGAACGGTTGAAGACGCGACAATGCAGTTGGTTTCTGAGATCTACGGGGTGCTTGGGTGATGTCGCCGTTATCGCCGACAGACCGAAATGCAAACGCCCGATGCAGTGCATCGGGCGTCGAGGTCGGCGGCTTGCCTTCTGCCTGCTGAGGGCTATCTATGACAAGTCATCGAGGTTTTTTTCATGCGTATGGATATGAACCAACAGATCACCAGGCTGACATTTCAAGTAACGACAAATTGCATCCAATGTTGCCAGTCGAACGCCCTTTACTTTGCCTTGTTTAAGTAAGGACAAGTTTTGCTCAGTGATACCGATGGCACTCGCCAAATCTTTCGATTTGACCTTGCGGTGAGCGAGCATCACATCCAGCTTTATTTCAATGGTCATCACGTGGGCCTAGATAAATTGGTTGTTTTCTCGAGCCAAGGCCGTTTGTAGTGGTCAACTAATCCCGGACACGACGTTAAGTTTTTTCTCGGCCTGAGCTGGGGCCAGTCCGTTGTTGAATTGGTGCGGTCTAATCCAGTTGTACCGATGCATCAGGTAATGACTGATGTCGC
>NZ_FYDT01000028.1:0-88958 GCF_900187585.1 Pseudomonas sp. Irchel 3E19 | reverse complement strand
GGGCTGGAGCACGATCTACATCACAGGCAAAAAGCCTAAGGAGCTGCACGGCTTCCAAATCCCTCCCTCGATGATCAGTCGAGAACTATCGCTCCTGATGGAGCGATAGTCGAGATACAAGGAGCTGCCGAAGGCTGCGATCTTTTGACGTTACTTGAATCAGCGCGCAGTCAGTTCGATCACGCAGCACGAGGCATTAATGGCGACTTCAACCAGCCCGCTGTTACCGTCCAATTGCAGGCAATCATGACGACCGAGTTGTGCGGTCTTTTCACCGACCGCCACTTCCAGCAGCTCAGCGACACTGAACACTAAAACGGTCGAAGCCGAACTGAAAAACCGTTGCTCACCGTCCAGCCACTGCAAGCGCGCGCTGTAACGCTGCGGCGCGTAGATCAGATTGAAGTCGCGAATCGCACCGCCGAGCAGCGTGCAGGAAACCTGGCTCTCCCCGCTGAAGGCGAAAGGGTCGAGCGGTAACAGCGGCCGCGTGTCGTCGCCATCGACGCACAGGGTCATGCCGTCACCCTGCAACACGGTGATCACCCGCTGGTAACCGGCGAAAGTCGAAAATCCGCCCGACTCAGCGATGTCGGCAATCGACAGGCGCCAGCCGAAACCATCCAGCCCTGCACCGGCATCACGAGTGATTTCCTCAGTGCTGCCACCGCCGTTTTTCCACGGCATGCGCGGGTAACCTTCAGCGCGTAAAACCTTCACTTCACTTCACTCATTTATGCTCTCTATTTATGGAACCGACCTTCCAGACGATGACGGGAACCGGGGTGAATCAGGCGCGCAGCGGTCACCGGCTGACGGCCCGACCACGTGCGACGGCGGATCAGCAGGCATGGCTCGCCCTTTTCGATCTGCAGCAACTTGCACTCGGACGCTTCAGCGAGGATCGCTTCGACCACATGCTCGCCCTCAGTCAGCGGCGCCACCTGGTTGAGGTAGGCGTAAGGCGTTTGCAGGGTGAAGTCCTGCTTGAGGTATTCCGGGGCCACCAGCGCGTTGACGAAACGGTCTTCGATTTGCACCGCAATGTCGTTTTCGTAATGCACGATCAGCGAGTGAAAAACCTTTTGCCCTTCGCGCATGTCCAGCGCCAACGCGCGTTCGGAGCCGGCGGCCTCTTCTTCGAGGGTAATGACCTGGCAGGTGTGGCGATGACCACGGGAGGCGATTTCGTCGGCGATGTTGTGCACCTCGAACAACGCAGACTGGCTCTTCGGCTCGGCGACGAACGTGCCGACGCCTTGCATGCGCACCAGCAGACCGTCGGCAGTCA
Source organism: Pseudomonas sp. Irchel 3E19 (assembly GCF_900187585.1). NCBI lineage: Bacteria > Pseudomonadati > Pseudomonadota > Gammaproteobacteria > Pseudomonadales > Pseudomonadaceae > Pseudomonas > Pseudomonas sp. Irchel 3E19. The sequence goes on along the minus strand of NZ_FYDT01000028.1, from coordinate 87,667 downwards.
TCTCGCGCAGGGCGCGGTTGATGGTCATGCGGCTGAAACCGAGCTGATTGACCAGTTCACTTTCCGACGGCACGCGGTAGTGCGGCGGCCAGTTACCACTGTCGATCTGCTGGGTGATCATCTGTTTGACGCGGGCGTACAAGGGCGCCGGAATGTCGCCCATGTTCGCGGCCAACGGGGAAACTGGAGGCGGAGTCGGCACGGTGGATCCTTGTTCGTCGGTAGAGGTTGCTAGCTTGCCGGAGTTTACCGGGCAGGCAAACGTCTGTATATGTATATACAAATAACACACGATGGGGTGCTGAACCATGTCCGCCTTCTTTGCCGAACGCGCGCTGCTGCCTAATGGATGGGCCAATAATGTACGTCTTGAGGTCAGCGCCGCTGGCCTGCTGACCCAGATCCAGGCCGATTCCACCGCAGATGGCGCCGAACGGCTGAGCGGTCCGTTGCTGCCGGGGATGCCCAATCTGCACTCCCACGCCTTCCAGCGCGCGATGGCCGGGCTGGCCGAGGTGGCTGGCAATCCCAACGACAGTTTCTGGACGTGGCGCGATTTGATGTATCGGCTCGTCGGAAAAATCAGCCCGGATCAACTTGGCGTCATCGCCCGACAGCTGTACATCGAAATGCTCAAGGCCGGTTACACCTCGGTCGCTGAATTTCACTATGTTCACCATGACAGCAATGGTCAGCCTTATGCCGATCCGGCTGAACTGGCGTTGCGCATCAGTCAGGCTGCCAGCGAAAGCGGCATCGGTTTGACCCTGCTGCCGGTGCTCTACAGCCACTCTGGTTTCGGCGGGCAGACGCCCAATGATGGCCAGCGCCGCTTTATCAACAGCACCGAAAACTACCTCAATCTGCAATCACGCTTGCAGCCGCTGCTGGCGCAGCAGAAGGCGCAATCGCTGGGCCTGTGTTTCCACTCGTTGCGCGCGGTCACCCCGCAGCAAATCAGCGAAGTATTGGCCGCCAGCGACAAACAATGCCCAGTGCACATTCACATCGCCGAACAGCAGAAGGAAGTCGATGACTGCCTGACCTGGAGCGGTCGTCGGCCGCTGCAATGGCTGTACGAAAACACCGAAGTCGATCAGCGCTGGTGTCTGGTTCACGCCACCCACACCAACCCGGAAGAAGTCACGCTGATGGCAAAGAGTGGCGCCATCGCCGGCCTGTGCCTGACCACCGAGGCGAACCTCGGCGACGGGATTTTCCCGGCGGTGGATTTCCTCGCTCAGGGCGGACGCATGGGCATCGGTTCCGACAGCCATGTGTCACTCAGTGTGGTGGAAGAATTGCGCTGGCTGGAATACGGCCAGCGCCTGCGCGATCAGCGACGCAACCGTTTGTATGGCGCCGATCAGCCGATGGTCGGGCGCACGCTGTATGACGCGGCGCTGGACGGCGGCGCGCAGGCGTTGGGGCAGCCGATCGGGGCGCTGGAAGTCGGCAAGCGTGCGGACTGGATTGTGCTTGATGGCAACGATCCGTATCTGGCAACGGCCAGCGGCGACGGGATTTTGAATCGCTGGTTGTTTGCCGGCGGCGATCGTCAGGTTCGCGATGTGCTGGTCAATGGCCAGTGGGTGGTGCGTGATGGCCGGCATGCCGGCGAAGAACAAAGCAATCGCGCCTTCACCCAAGTCCTGCGTGAACTTCTGGGCTGACGCATAACCAATGTGGGAGCGGGCTTGCTCGCGAAGAGGGTGTATCAGTCAACACTTCAGTCGACTGACACACCCTCTTCGCGAGCAAGCCCGCTCCCACTTTGGTTTTGCAGTGTTCTTTAATTCGAAGTCTTGGCCATCTGCCGATCCGACGCGCGCCAGATCAACCGCGTGGTGTCGTAACCCTGCTGACGCGCCTTGCTCAGCAGCTCTTCGCGCACCACACCGTTGACAGTCGGTGTACGCGACAGCAGCCACATGTACTTGCGACTCGGGTCGCCGACGATGGCGGTCTTGTAGTCATCGCTGACGTACAACACCCAGTATTCGCCTTTCACCACACCCGGAATCAGCCGTGAGAACCAGGTATCGAACTCGACCCACAGCTTGTCGGTCTTGCCCGGCACCTGTGGATAAGCGGTGCCCTTGGCCTCTTCCCACTCCCAGTCTGTCGTCAGGCAGCGGTTGAACACCGCCATGTTGCCGTCGGGCTGAAGGGTGTAGCGAGCTTCGGATTGCGCGCAATTGCGCTGGAAGTACATCGGCAAACGCGCCAGCTCGTACCATGTGCCCTGATAGCGCTTGAGATTGACGCTGTTGACGGTTTTCGGCGCCAACGGGTCGACGCCGGAAGTGGCGCAGCCGGCCAGTACCAGGCCGGCAAAAAGGATTAGCAATAACCGCTTCATTTTTCTTCTCCGTGGGCGCGAAGCCCCGGTTTACTTCAGGCCTTGGCCGGAAAACATCAGCACTTTGTCACCGGCGTATTGCACGCTGATAAAGCTGTTCTTGTCGCCCCAGGTGCAACTGGACATGCCGAGCGCGCCCGAGCAATCGGTGGGCTTGCCGAGCAGAGTCTCGACTTCGGCCTTGGCCATACCAGCCGAGAGCTTCGAATAGTTTTCCTGATTGACCTTGCTGCATGCGGCCAACAGCACGCAAAACGTCAGAAGGGCGATAGATCGCAGCGACATGGTGTAACTCCTGGAACGAGGGGGGATGGCATGGTGCCAACCAGAAGCTTAGAAGAGAAAACCCTCATCTGGTTCCCTGGGCGGATGGCTATTTATTAGCCCGCCCGTCTGGCTTTTGCCTTTAAATCAGACACTTTGTAGGGCTATTGAGCATTTCGTCGCATTTCATCCGACACGCCTAATCTTTGGCGCACGGCGGTCGAAATAAGAGCAGCGCAAAGCCCCAAGGTGTGGCAAATTGCCGCCCTTTCTTGACCAGCCCCTTCGCGGTAGTTCATTCGATGACCAGAAACATGAAATTCAGCCACAAAATCTTGTTGGCTGCCGCCCTCGTGGTGGCTGTTGCATTCGCCTGTTTCATTTTTTTCAACGACTATCGACAACGCGAAGCCCTGAGCAGTAGTACCGAAGCCTCGATGCAGGAGCTGGGCAGCCTGACCACCAGCAACATCCAGACCTGGCTGGAAAGCCGCATTCAATTGCTGCAATCGCTGTCCCAGCAGGTAGCCATTGACGGTAACGCCCCGGCCAGCCTGAAACGCATCATCGACCTGCCGGCCTACACCGGTAACTTCCAGCTCAGCTACTTCGGCGGTACGGATGGCGTGATGTTCTCCGTGCCTGCCGGCAATCGCACGCCGGATTACGACCCGCGGGCCCGCGGCTGGTATAAAGCGGCCAACGGCGCGCAGCAGACCATCGTCACCGAACCGTACATCGCCGCCTCGTCGGGCAAACTGGTCATCACCGTTGCCACCCCGGTACAGCGTCAGGGCCAGATGCTCGGCGTGGCCGGTGCGGACATCGACCTGACCAGTGTCAGCGCGATCATCAACTCGCTGAACTTCGGCGGCCACGGCCACGCGTTCATCGTCAGTGCCGAGGGCAAAATCCTGATCCACCCGGACAGCAAACTGGTACTCAAGACCCTCGCCGAGGCCTATCCGAACGGTGCGCCGAAGGTCAGCCCGGGCCTGAAAGAGGTCGAGTTCGACGGTAAGCCGCAACTGATCTCCTTCACCCACGTCAACGGTGTGCCGTCGGCCGACTGGTACGTGGCGCTGGTGCTGGACAAAGACACCGCGTTCGCCATGCTCAGCGAATTCCGCACCTCGGCGCTGATCGCGATGGTGATTGCCGTGATGATCATCATCACTCTGCTCGGCATGCTCATTCGTGTGCTGATGCAACCGCTGCTGACCATGGGCCGCGCGATGCACGACATCGCCGAAGGCGAAGGTGACCTGACCAAGCGTCTGGTGATCCACGGCAACGATGAGTTCGGCGCGTTGGGGACCTCGTTCAACCGTTTCGTCGAACGGATCCACACCTCGATCCGCGAAGTGGCTTCGGCCACCGGTCAGGTCAACGAAGTCGCCCTGCGCGTGGTCGCCGCGTCGAACTCCTCGATGTATAACTCGGATCAACAATCCAGCCGTACCAACAGCGTCGCTGCGGCGATCAACCAACTGGGCGCCGCCGCGCAGGAAATAGCCCAGAACGCCGCCCTCGCCTCGCAGCACTCCAGCGAGGCGCGCAGCCTGGCGGTCGACGGTCAGCAGGTTGTGGATAAAACCATCCACGCGATGCAACAGCTGTCGGCGAAGATCAGCGACTCCTGCGGCAACATCGAAACCCTGAACAGCAACACGGTGAACATCGGCCAGATTCTGGAAGTGATCACCAGCATCTCCCAGCAAACCAACCTGCTCGCGCTCAACGCCGCGATCGAAGCAGCCCGTGCCGGTGAGGCTGGCCGGGGTTTCGCCGTGGTTGCTGACGAAGTGCGCAACCTCGCGCACCGCACCCAGGATTCGGCGCAGCAAGTGCAGAAGATGATCGAAGAACTGCAAGTCGGCGCACGCCAGGCGGTCAGCATCATGACCGAGAGCCAGCGCGAGAGCGAAAGCAGCGTCGGCATCGCCAACCAGGCCGGCGAACGCCTGGGCAGCGTGACCCAGCGCATCGGCGAGATCGACGGGATGAATCAGTCGGTAGCGACCGCGACTGAAGAACAGACCGCTGTGGTCGAGTCGATCAACGTGGATATCAACGAGATCAACACGCTGAATCAGGAAGGTGTGGAGAACTTGCAGGCGACCTTGCGGGCGTGTTCGGATCTGGAGCAGCAGGCGGCGCGGTTGAAGCAGTTGGTGGGTAGTTTCAGAATTTAAGGCGCTGCCACGGGCCTCTTCGCGAGCAAGCCCGCTCCCACAGGGTTTTGTGGTGTAACGCACATTGTGTGAACACCGAAGATCCCTGTGGGAGCGGGCTTGCTCGCGAAAGCGGCATTAGCGACGAAAGAATGTTGAATTGAAACACGCTGGTCAGCTCACACTGACGGTGTGACTGAATTAAGACTAAACTCAGTCCTGTTCAATTTGGCGGGATTCAATCATGAAGCTTTCATCGCAAATAAAACCGATCAGTTACCTGAAAAGCCATACGGCCGAAATCGTCAAATCAATCACAGAAAGCCGCGAGCCGCTGGTAATCACGCAAAACGGTGAAGCCAAGCTAGTGGTTATGGATGTGAAAAGTTTTGAAGAGCAAGAAGGCACGATGGCCTTGCTGAAGCTCTTGGCGATGGGTAATCGGGAGATTGAGGAAGGCAAGTTCAGTGACGCTGAAGACGTCTTTACCGAACTGGACAAGGCCGATCATCAATGAGCTTAAAGGTCGTTATTCTTCAGTCAGCGCAAGCAGATCTCAAAGAACTTCGCACCTACCTCGTCAGACAGTTCTCATCCCAAATTTGGCAAAGCACTTATGCCGATCTCAAGACTGCGATTCTGGGTCTCGCAGATCTGCCTTATTCAGGATCGATGCCCGAAGAAATCGAGAAGCTCAATCTCGGTCAATACCGCCAGATTGTCTTGGGAATGAACCGGATTATTTATGAGGTGCGAGAAAAAACCATTTTCATCCATATCATTGTCGATACGCGAAAAAGTCTGCCAGCACTGTTGATGAAACGGCTTCTACGAGGCAATCCTTGATTTAGAACCGTGACCCAGGCTGACTGAGAAACACCAACTCCTCAGCTGTAGACTCCCGCCCCAACACCGCATTGCGATGCGGAAACCGTCCAAACTGCGCGATCACTTTCTGATGCCGTTCGGCATAATCCAGGTTGTCGGCAAACACCGCGCGCTGCGCTTCCGGCTGCTCAGCCACCAGATCGATAAACCGCGAAACCGCTTCATTCTGCACCGCGAGGTTTTCGCAGTGTTCGAACACCAGATAGATGAACACCCGCTGGATCGGCTTCAACTGCCGATCGAAATCCGCAGCAATGCCTTGCGCGACGAGCTTCTGCGCGCGCAGATCACCGGAAAAGGCTTTGGGAGTATCGCGATAGATCATTCGCGGCAGTTGATCGAGTAACAGCACCACCGCCAGCCAACCTTCTGGACGTTGCGTCCACTCGGTCAATTCGCCAGCCAGGGCCTGATCGACAAAGACCCCGAAACGCGTCTGCGCTTCGAGGTCTTGGCTGTCTCGCTTGCCGAACCACAACTTGCCCTTGTCAGCCGCTATCTCGTCGGGGGATTCGGCATGTCCGAACCACCAATCGAGCAACAGCTGCCAGGGTGCGTTCATGGTTTATTCCTTGTGGTAGGCCGTAGCGCGTGCGACTTCTTCTTTCGAACCGAGGAACACTGCAACACGCTGATGCAGGCCTTCAGGCTGAATGTCGAGGATGCGCTGGTGGCCGTCGGTGGACGCGCCGCCCGCCTGTTCCACCAGGAACGACATCGGGTTGGCTTCGTACATCAGACGCAGTTTGCCCGGCTTGGACGGCTCACGGCTGTCGCGCGGGTACATGAACAGACCGCCACGGGTCAGGATGCGGTGCACGTCGGCAACCATCGCCGCGACCCAACGCATGTTGTAGTTCTTCTTCAACGGACCTTCTTCACCGGCCAGCAGCTCGCCTACGTAGCGTTGTACCGGGGCTTCCCAGTGACGCTGGTTGGACATGTTGATGGCGAATTCCTGGGTCGATTCAGGAATGGTGATGTCTTCGTGGGTCAGCACGAAGCTGCCCATCTCGCGGTCCAGGGTGAAGCCTTTGACGCCGTGGCCCAAGGTCAGCACCAGCATGGTCTGCGGGCCATAGATCGCGTAGCCGGCAGCAACCTGCTGAGTGCCTGGCTGCAGGAAAGCCTTTTCGTTCAGCGGCTCGTTCTGGGTCAGGTATTCGTTCGGGCAACGCAGTACCGAGAAGATCGTGCCGACCGGGGCGTTGATGTCGATGTTCGACGAGCCGTCCAACGGGTCGAATACCAGCAGGTACGCACCTTTCGGGTATTTGCCCGGGATCTGGTAGGCATTGTCCATTTCTTCGGACGCCATGCCGGCCAGGTGACCGCCCCATTCGTTGGCTTCGAGCAGGATCTCGTTGGAGATCACGTCGAGCTTCTTCTGCACTTCTCCTTGTACGTTTTCAGTGCCCATGCTGCCCAGAACACCACCCAGGGCGCCTTTGGACACGGCGTGGCTGATTTCCTTACAGGCACGCGCCACCACTTCGATCAGGAAGCGCAGATCGGCAGGAGTGTTGTTGCTGCGGGTCTGCTCAATCAAATAGCGACTCAAGGTAACGCGGGACATGGACGGCTCCGGTGGAATGGGGGGCTAAAAACCCGCGCAGTTTACAGGGAGTCTGAAAACGTAGCGAGCGAAGACGCCCGGTAACGTGCGTTGGGGTGTAATTGCCTGCATGAGACGTGATTCGGCCTGGAGAGTTCAGGTACCGGGTTTAGCGTAGTTGGAAACGGAATGGATGGTAGCTCCGGATTTTTGTCGACCGATCGGCCGCCTTCGCGAGCAGGCTCGCTCCCACAGGGAATTGTGGTGACCACAAAATTGGCGTCCACTGAAGATCCACTGTGGGAGCGGGCTTGCTCGCGAATGGCGCGCAGCGCAGCCATTATCAGGAGTTGGCGGGAGGCTTGCGCAGCAAACTGAACGCCATCGCCCCCAGGAACACCACACTCAGCAACAACACCGCCCACAACCCGATCTTCTTCCAGTTGGTCTCCGTTACCGCCGCTGTGGTTGCCGTCGAAGTCTGCGTAGCCATCGCCTCCCCCTGAACCACCGCCTTGCCCAACGTCGCCAGCTTCTGCGGTTTGAAATCCGGAATCAGCGTCGCCAACGGCAGATTCGCCGTTTTCACATTCGGATTGCCCAGCGCGAGACTGTAAGGGCCGGCGCCGCGCGCGAGGAAAATCACCTGCGTCGCCCGCACCGCGTACATCACACTCGGCGCCTGCTCGCCCAGACCACCGCCGCGCTCATCCACAGTCAGTTTCAACTGCTGCACGGTCTGCCCGTAAAGCTGCAATTCGTTCTGCACCACGTCCTGGCCATTCTGCGTCAGGCGATACAGCAAACCACTGCTCAGCGTCTGCCAAGGTAAACTGCTCTCACGTCGGCCCGCCAGCGTCACCGGTGCCAGACTGTTCGGCTGCTTCAACTCAACCTGCACCCGCTCGACATTGAGCCCCATCGGCAACTGCCAGGTGTATTCCCCGGCCTTGGTGCTGCTGCCCGCCAATGACTGCGACCAGACCAATGGTAGGGGCAGGTTGCGTGGGTCGCTGCTTTTCAGTTGCGCCGAGGTCAGGATCGGTGCCGAACTCGGTGAATCCCACAGCAAGCGCACATAGCGCGCCGACTGCCCCGGCAAGTTCACCTCGTGTTGCTCGATGCGCTCATCGGCGAAGGTCAGCCGCGCCACTTGCCCTTCGCCCCACGGCTGCCAGTGCTGCAAGTCGTCACTGGCTTCGATGCTGAAACGCTGGAAGCCGTCGCGTTCGCTGGTCCAGTCGAGGATCAACTGTTGCAACGGCGCCTTGATCGAACTGGCGTCGAGCAGCCAGCCGCGCAGCACTTCTTCACCGGCCTCCAACTGACTGGACGGCTGCACTTCCACCAGCGTGCCTGTGGTGGTCGATTGCACGCGCACGTTCGGCTCACGCTCTGTGGCGTCGGCGGCGTTGTACAGCGGGAACCACTTCACCTCGTGCAATTGACCATCGTCGCGGGTTTGCGCCGATTCGCGGGCCAAGGCGTAAGCCTGAGGTTCGCCGGCAGCGTTGAATACGCGCAAGTCGCTGAGGTCGGTCTGGCGCGCCTGCAATTGCGCGTTTAGCGGCAACTCCAGGCGATACCACGGGCCATCGCCCGTCACCGACAGCGGCACCTGCGTGGCGAAGTCCGCCGGTTTTTCCTGAGCGCCGGCGACCATCACCACACCCAACGCCAACCACCCCAGATTCAGCATGCGACTCAAGATGCAACTCCTTCGGTTTCCGGGGCTGGTTTTCCTGCCTCCGGGTCAGCTTCGACGCGTTTGGGTGGCAGCGGCGCGAAGTAGCCCACCACCAACAGCAACACGCCGACGCCGATAAACGAGACGATCCGGGCGAGGCCGCCACGGTTGCTCAATTCGACAAAAATCAGTTTGGCCACCACCAGCGCAATCAGCGCCGCACCGATCAGCCAGACTTCGCGACGATGACGCAGGTGTCCGCCGATCATCAGCCCCAGCGCCATCAGCGTCCAGACGATGGACAATCCGGCCTGCACCAGCATAGAGGCGAGCAGTTGATCGAGCTCGAACGGAATGCCGGCCCAATGGTGCGCGGCGCGGGTCACCAACGCGGTGCAGAAAGCGAACAGCGAAACCCCGGCGACCAGTTGCGTAGCGTAATCGGCGTAGTCCTGACGGATCGACAGTTGCGACACCGCGCTGCGCGACCACACATAAACGCCGAACAAGGCGAACAGCAGGCCCAGCTCCAACGGGTTGAGCAGTGGTACATACGGCAACGGTTCGGCGTTGCCATCGCTGACGCCATTGGCCAGCCAGAACCAGCCGAGCATCAACACCGCCAACGGTGCGGCCGCGTACAAGCGGTACTCGCGCGGGAATGCCAACACCGGCCACGGCCAGTGGCGCGGTGCGGCTGCCAGCAACAGATACAGGCTCGGCAGAATCGCCCAGCCCAGCCAACGCCAAGCGTTGTATTGCTCCGACAACAGCAACAAGCCGTAGCGCAATTCCAGCGCCAGCACACCGATCAGCAGCCAGCAGCCGAGCACATGCGCAGTGCGCAAAGCCCGTGTCGGCAGCATCGGCGCCAGACGCCGCAGGCTGAAGAAATGCACCGCAAACACCACCGCCCATGCCAGCCAGCCGAAATTGGCAGCCGGGTGAAAACGCGAATGCCACGAGACCAGCAACACCAGCCCAGCCACCGGAATCAGCAAGGTGCAGAGCAGAGCGAGCGACGGCCATTTCAGGCGCATTGCCAATACCGTCCACAACGCGACCATGAACGCGGCGACCAGCAGCAATAGCGAATTTTCCAGATTCATCGGCGCAAAACGCATGACTTCGCTGAACCACGCCAACGCCCACCAGGCGGCGCCCCAGATCAACAACACTTCGGACAGTCGTTGCAAGCTCAGCACATCAAACGCCGAAGCGTGATTACCCAGTTGCAGACGCCAGGCCCCGATCATCGCCGCCAGACCCAGCACCAGTGGCGTCCAGAATCCACCATGGGCCAGCGGTCGCAGCCCTTCGCTGGACAGCGGCCCGAGCCACTCGGGGCCGGCCAGCAAAAACGCCGCGCCGCCAATCAATTGCAACAGCAGACCGAAAACAAAACTCACCCGCTGCTTGAGGTACAGGCTCAGCCAGATGATCAGCAAACCACTGGCTGCCCACACCGCACTCGCGGTCTGCCATGGCAGCACGAACAACACCGCCAGATTGATCAGCACCAGCCCGGCGAGCAGCACCACCGACAAACCGCGCAGCAGACGCACATCGCCGCGCACCATCTCGTCGCGCGCCGCGAGTAGCATGCCGGCGATCAGCGCCAGACCGATCAGAGACGCGCTGAGCAAACCGCTCCAGCCGGCGCTGAACACCGCCGCCGAATCCTCGCCCGCGCCTTGCAGACGCAGCAGGAACAACGCGCCGCCGAGCAGTTGCACAGCGAATGCAGTGAACAGGAAGGTGCGCGATTGCAGGCGCAGACCGACGAACAACGTCGCCAGACCGGCCAGCGCCCAACTGATCGCCGTACCTTGGACAAAGAAGAACAACGGCGCCAGCAAATAGAGGAACGTCAGGCCCAGACACGCCAACACCGGCAGGCCTTGGCGCTCCCACGGCGAGGTCTGCTCCGGCGAGGCCTTGCGCAATTGATAGAAACTGAACAGCAACGCCGCACCGAGCATCAGCGCGCCAAGCGGAGCACCGTCGAGCAGGCTGCTTTCGCCGACATTCAATTGACTGATGAACGCCAGCGCCGAACCCAGTTGCAGTAGCAAGGCGAAGGCCCGGGCGAACGGTCGATACTGACGCAGGCCCAGCCAGAAAATCCCCGCGCCCTCCACGGCCCATGCGGCCGAGGTCCAACGCGCATCCAGGCCCAGCGGAATCGCCAGACTGGCGAAAATCACCCCCAATGCCAGGCAGGTTTCGCCCAGCAGTACCGCGCGACCGCCCATCAGCACTTTGGCCAGGCCCATGTAAATCATGCCCAGCGCGAGGGCACTGAACGCGGCGGCAAATTCCAGATGCTGGACCAGCGCGAACTGCAGACCGAAGCCGACAATCGGCGGGCCGAACAGCATCGTGCCATCAACGTAATCGCCCTTGCGCGCCGACCATTTCAGCAGCGCTTCACGATCACCATCCGCCGGAGCGTCCGGCATATCCAGCAGTTTTCGCCGGGCAAACAGCAGGCCGATGGCGAGATACATGAGGAAGAACAGAATCAGGAACGGCTCGGTGCTCCACAGCAGTTCCGGCGTGTACGAACGCAGGCCCCAGGCGAAACCGATACCGAAGGTGCCGACGAAGCCGATCAGGTTGAGCAGGCGCCAGGCTTTGAACCAGGCAATGGCGAGAATGCCGGCGTTGAGCAGGGCGAAATAGCTGAACAGCGCGACGTGATTGCCGGCGCCGGTGGACGTCAGGATTGGCGCCGCGAACCCGCCCAGCGCCGCGACACACGCCAGCGCCAGAGAGTCCTGAGTAATCGCCAGGATCGCCGAGAACACCGTCACTGCCACCAGCAAGCCCAGGGCGGCGGACGGATCCAGCAACGGGTGCAGGCGCATCGCCGCAAACACCGTCAGGTACAACACCGCGATGCCGGTGCCTTGCAGCATCAACGCATAGCTGCTGTTGCGGTGCCGCAGCCACCAGCCCAGCGCCAGCAAGCCCAGCGCCGCAGCCGCGACCCCGGCATAACGCAATTCGATAGGCACCACCATGCCTTCGGTGGCGTAGCGCAGCAGAAAGGCCAGACCGAAGAACAACAACACCACGCCGACCCGCAATACGGTGTTGCCGCCGAACAGCCAGTTGCGTGCCGCGCTAATTGCGCGCTCGATGAGGTTCGGGCCACGGGGTTCGGCGGGGCGCTTGGGTTCAGGTTCGGGCGTGACGGCGTCCAGACGCCAGACATCGTCCGGCAACGGTTGGCTGGTTTCGCGAGCGACGGCGGACAGTGGTTCCAGATCGGCCGACAGTTCCCAGACCAGTTCGGGGGCCGGGGCCTTTTCGACGACGTTGACAGGTTCGGCCAATGGCTCGCTAACCGGTGCCGCACTCGGTGGCGGAGCAGCATGAACCGGCGCACCTTCGAGCAGAAACAGGCGCTGTTCAATGCCCTGCAAGGCAACCTTCGCCTGTTCAAGTTGATGCTGCTGTTGCGCAGCCTGCGCGCCCAGCCGCGCGATCCGCAGCGCTTGCCCGATCGCCAACCCCAGCAACGCGCCCAGCAGCGCATCACTGAACGACTCGTCGAGCAGCCAGCCGAGCACCAGCCCGATCAACATGAACATCCATTGCATGGTCGATATCCCTAAGCGGCCCCATGATGGGGCAATCCCGGCAGTTGCTTCAGTCTAGGCACAATCTACTGTGGGAGCGGGCTTGCTCGCGAAGGCGTTGTGTCAGTCGATATTAAAATTGACTGACACACCACCTTCGCGAGCAAGCCCGCTCCCACAAGGGGTCTCGTGACGACTGATACGGCCCGGTAACCGGCGCTCAGTATATCGATCCGGCCCAACAAACGTCGGGCCTTGCGCACATTTGTGGCGAAAAGTTACTCCAGCGCTTTCCAGATATCCGTGGCGTACTCGCGAATCGTCCGGTCGGAGGAGAACCAGCCCATTCTCGAGGTGTTGAGCACTGCCGAACGCCACCAGTTATTGCTGTCGTGCCAATGCGCTTCGACGCGTTTCTGCGCTTCCCAGTACGAATCGAAGTCGGCGCAGACCAGGAAGCGGTCATAGTCCACCAGCGAATCGATCAGCCCGGTGTAGCGCGACGTATCATCCGGCGAGAACACGCCACTGCGGATCGCTTGCAACACATCGTTGAGGCGATGGGACGCAGCGATGTCCGGCGCAGCGCTGAACTCGTGGTTCTGTTTGCGCGCTTCAACCTGCTGGGCGCTGAGGCCGAAGATGAACATATGCTCAGCGCCGATGCGCTCGCACATTTCCACGTTGGCGCCATCCAGCGTGCCGATGGTCAGCGCACCGTTGAGGCCGAACTTCATGTTGCTGGTGCCCGAGGCTTCGAACCCGGCAGTGGAAATCTGCTCGGACAAATCCGCTGCCGGGATGATGCTTTCCGCCAGGCTGACGTTGTAGTTGGGCAGGAACACCACTTTCAGCAGGCCACGCACGGTCGGGTCGTTGTTGACCACCCGGGCGATGTCGTTGGTCAGTTTGATGATCAGTTTGGCTTGGTGATAACTCGCGGCAGCCTTACCGGCAAAGATCTTCACCCGCGGCACCCAGTCGACTTCCGGCTCGGCGCGAATCGCCTGATACAGCGCCACGGTGTGCATCAGGTTGAGCAACTGGCGTTTGTATTCGTGGATGCGTTTGACCTGCACGTCGAACATCGCCGCCGGGTTGACCGCGATTCCCAGCCGTTCGTGAATCAGATAGGCCAGGGCCTTTTTGCTGTGCAGGCGCTGTTCGGCGAAGGCCTTGCGGAACGCGGTTTTCTCGGCGAACGGTTCGAGATCAAGCAGGCGCTCTTCAGGGTTGTCGAGCAAGTCCGGGCCCAGTGCGTCGACCAGCATAGAGGTCAGCTCAGAGTTGGCCTGATACAGCCAGCGGCGGAAGGTGATGCCGTTGGTTTTGTTGTTGATCCGATCCGGATACAACTTGTGCAGCTCGGAAAACACCGTGCTGCGCATCAACTGCGTGTGCAATCCGGACACGCCGTTAACGCTGTGCGAACCAAGGAAGGCGAGGTTACCCATGCGTACGCGGCGGCCGTTGTCTTCCTCGATCAGCGACACGGCACGCAGCACGTCGAAATCGTGGATGCCTTTGGCCCGCAGCGAATCGATGTGCTGGGCGTTGATCAGATAAATGATCTGCATATGCCGCGGCAGCATGCGCTCCATCAAGCCCACCGGCCAGGTTTCCAACGCTTCCGGCAGTAGCGTGTGGTTGGTGTACGACAGCGTGTCGACGGTGACTTGCCACGCCGCATCCCAGGCTACGTCATAGACGTCGACCAGTTGGCGCATCAGTTCGGCGACGGCAATCGAGGGGTGAGTATCGTTGAGTTGGATGGCGGCGTGATCGCCGAGGGTCAGCACCGAGGTGTGCATATTGCGGTGACGACGCAGCAGATCCTGCAGCGAGGCGGCGACGAAGAAATATTCCTGACGCAGACGCAGTTCTTGCCCGGCTTCGGTGCTGTCTGCCGGGTAGAGCACGCGGGAGATACTTTCGGCGCGGGCCACTTCGGCGACCGCGCCCAAGTGGTCGCCAGCGTTGAAGCGCTCCAGATGCAAATCTTCCATGGCCCGGGCGCGCCACAGCCGCAAGGTGTTGACGCTCGCCCCGCGCCAGCCGACCACCGGCGTGTCGTAGGCAATCGCCCGCACGGTTTCCGCCGGCGACCAGACTTGTCTGGTTTTGCCGCTGGCATCGGTGACGGTTTCAACACTGCCGCCGAAGCCGATGGAGTAAACGACTTCCGGCCGTTCGAACTCCCACGGGTTGCCGAAATCCAGCCAGTGTTCGGTCTGCTCCTGCTGCCAGCCATCGACGATGGCCTGGCGGAACAGGCCGTGCTCGTAGCGGATGCCGTAGCCGTGGCCGGCGATGCCGAGGGTCGACATGCTTTCCATGAAACATGCCGCCAGGCGACCGAGGCCACCGTTGCCGAGCGCCGCGTCGGGCTCCAGTAAACGGATGCGTTCCAGATCGACACCGAGTTCGGTCAAGGCTTCACGGGCAACGTCGAGCAGGCCGAGGTTGCTCAGGCTATCGTAGAGCAGGCGCCCGATGAGGAATTCCAGCGAGAGGTAATAGACGCGTTTCTGGCCTTTGCGGTAGATCTGCCGGGTGTGGTCCATCCAGTGTTCGACCATGTGATCGCGCGCCGCCAGGGCAATGGCTTCGAACCAGTCATGGTCGAAGGCGTGATCAGGGTCTTTGCCCACCGCGTAGGTGAGTTTGGTCAGGACGGCGTCGCGAAATGCGGCCACCTCTGCTTCGCGAACTAGTGGTTCTTGAGTCATCGATAGGACCTCGGGCGAGCGGGGAATTGTCTGAGCCTAGACGGTCTGACCGACGGTAGCGGCGCAGGTTCGGCAGTTTTTCCTGAGACGCTGAGATCGTCCGGCAATCGCTTGGCGAATGCGCTAATGAATGCAGGGGCCGTGCCGAATTCTCCCCCTGATATTGGCCGCCAGGAAAAAATCTGGCGAAAGGTTGTTCAAAAATCCACCAGTCCCGGTATGATCGCGCGCCCTGATGCACACACGCCTGGTAACTCCCGATGATGAAGCCCAACCTGATTGCCGCCGCCGAGATCGATCGTCTCGATACGTGGGCCAAATATTCGGCCCCGATGTGTGGCTCTTGCATGTCCAGCTGCTGCACGCTGCCGGTCGAGGTCAAGATCAAGGATCTGGTGCGCATCGGTGTGGTCGACGAGTTCGAACTGGGCGACCCGCCGAAGAACATCGCCAAGCGTCTGCAAAAGGAAGGGCTGGTCGAGCGCTTCAATCAGAAGTCGGGCATCTTCACCCTCCAGCGCATGAGCAACAACGATTGCTACTACCTGGATCGTAAGAGCCGCCTGTGCACCATTTATGACAAGCGCCCGGACACTTGCCGTAATCACCCGAAAATCGGCCCGCGGCCGGGGTATTGCGCGTACAAGCCCAAGGAAGTGGTGCGCGAGCAGAATTTCCGCGCGATCGAGAAGTTTTGATCTGACCTGAGATTTTCGGCGGCTTATCGGCCGCCTTCGCGAGCAAGCCCGCTCCCACACTAGATCTTCAGTGAACACACATTTTGTGTACACCAGAGATCCACTGTGGGAGCGGGCTTGCTCGCGAAGAGGCCAGCAAAAACACCGCACCCGTCTAGGTTAAATCCCGGACAAACAAAAACGCCCCCGGTCTCGCGACCGGGGGCGTTTTCATTCAGCCTGAACTAATGACTCAGTTCTTGGCTTTCTTGGCAGCGCGGGTACGCTCGCTTTCGTCCAGGATCTTCTTGCGAAGACGGATGGACTTAGGCGTCACTTCGCACAGCTCATCTTCCTGGATGTATTCCAGAGCTTGTTCCAGAGTGAACTTCACTGGTGGAACCAGAGCGATGGTTTCGTCTTTACCCGAAGCACGCATGTTGTCGAGCTTCTTGCCTTTGGTCGGGTTCACACCCAGGTCGTTGTCGCGGCTGTTCTGACCAACGATTTGACCGTTGTAGATCTCTTGGCCGTGTTCTACGAACAGCTTGCCACGAGCCTGCAGGGTTTCCAGCGAGTAGGTCAGTGCCTTGCCGGTTTCAACCGAAACCAGAACGCCGTTCTGACGGCCGGACATGTGGCCCGACTTCACTGGCGCGTAACGATCGAAGATCGAGGTCAGGATGCCAGCACCGTTGGTCAGGGTCAGGAACTGGTTACGGAAACCGATCAGACCGCGAGCAGGGATGTTGTATTCCAGACGAACACGGCCCTTGCCATCCGGCACCATGTTGCTCAGGTCGCCCTTACGCAGACCCATCTCTTCCATGACCTTGCCCTGCGATTCTTCAGGGATGTCGATGGTTACGTTTTCGAACGGTTCCTGCTTCACGCCGTCAACTTCACGGATGATCACTTCAGGACGGCCCAGCGCCAGCTCGAAGCCTTCGCGACGCATGGTTTCGATCAGTACCGAGAGGTGCAGCTCACCACGGCCGGAAACCTTGAACTTGTCAGCCGAGTCGCCTTCTTCAACGCGCAGTGCAACGTTGTACAGCAGCTCTTTGTCCAGACGATCCTTGATGTTACGGGAGGTCACGAACTTGCCTTCTTTACCGCAGAATGGCGAGTCGTTTACCTGGAAGGTCATGGAAACGGTTGGCTCGTCAACGGTCAGCGGCTTCATCGCCTCGACGGTGTTGATATCGCACAGAGTGTCGGAGATGAACAGCTCGTCGAAGCCGCTGATGCAGACGATGTCGCCTGCTGCAGCTTCTTCAACGTCGACGCGGTGCAGACCGTGGTGACCCATCAGCTTCAGAATACGGCCGTTGCGACGCTTACCGTCAGCACCGATAGCCACAACCGGGGTGTTCGGCTTGACGCGACCACGAGCGATACGGCCAACGCCGATAACACCCAGGAAGCTGTTGTAGTCCAGAGCGGAAATCTGCATCTGGAACGCGCCGTCACGGTCAACAGCCGGAGGCGGAACGTGGTCGACGACCGCTTGGTACAGCGGGGTCATGTCTTCAGCCATGGCGGTGTGATCCAGACCGGCGATGCCGTTCAGGGCCGAAGCGTAAACAACCTGGAAGTCCAGTTGTTCTTCGGTAGCACCGAGGTTGTCGAACAGGTCGAAGATCTGGTCCAGAACCCAGTCCGGACGCGCGCCTGGACGGTCAACCTTGTTGATCACCACGATTGGACGCAGGCCGGCTTCGAAAGCCTTCTTGGTCACGAAACGGGTTTGCGGCATAGGGCCGTCTTGAGCGTCAACCAGCAGCAGAACGGAGTCAACCATCGACATTACGCGTTCAACTTCGCCGCCGAAGTCGGCGTGGCCCGGGGTGTCCACGATGTTGATGTGGTAGCCGTTCCAGTTGATGGCGGTGTTCTTCGCCAGAATGGTAATACCGCGCTCTTTTTCCTGGTCGTTGGAGTCCATCACGCGCTCGTCGTTGAGCTCGTTGCGCTCCAGGGTGCCGGATTGACGCAGGAGTTTGTCTACCAGGGTGGTTTTACCATGGTCAACGTGGGCAATGATGGCGATGTTGCGTAGATTTTCGATCACTTGTGTATCTCGATCAGAGGATTCGGTTTGCTGACAAGTCTTGGCAGCGATTAGCAGTAGTGTCCGGCATGGCCGTTACAGCTTGACGGCGGTGTCGGGGGGCCGGTGACGCAGGCCACAGGCAAACAGCCCCGGGCACTTAGCTCGGTCGATAAACGCGCACATTGGCATGCCCCTCACTGAGCAAATGGTGGGCATGCAGGCGACTCATCACGCCTTTGTCGCAATACAGCAGGTACTGGCGAGTAGGGTCCAGTTCCTTGAAACGTGCGTTCACTGCATAGAACGGCATCGTCTGTACCTCTATGCCGGCAAGCTCCAGCGGTTCGTCTTCAGCGGCATCCGGGTGACGGATGTCGATGACGATTTGACCGGCCAATGCTTCGCCGACTTCTTCAATTTGCAAATCCTGGCCCAATTCGTCGATGACTCGATCGATCGCCACCAGTTTGGCGTTGGCGAGCGCACGCTCGAGCACCGCCATGTCGAATTCTTTCTCTTCATGCTCAACGCGGCCACGCTTGGCGGCGGTCTTCGGATTGACCGAGATGACCCCGCAGTATTCCGGCATGTGCCGGGCAAAATCGGCGGTGCCGATCTCGTTGGCCGTGTCGATGATGTCCTGCTTGTGGGCGACGATCAGCGGGCGCAGGACCAGTTTGTCGGTTACGCAATCGATCACCGACAGATTCGGCAGCGTCTGGCTCGACACCTGGGAGATCGCTTCACCGGTGACCAGCGCATCGATATGCAGGCGGTCAGCGATGGCGGAGGACGCGCGCAACATCATACGCTTCAATACGACGCCCATATGACTGTTATCGACTTTGCCGAGAATTTCGCCCAGCACTTCTTCAAATGGAACACTGACAAATAGCACGCGTTGCGAGCTGCCGTACTTCTTCCAGATGAAATGCGCGACTTCCATCACGCCCAATTCGTGGGCCCGCCCGCCGAGATTGAAGAAGCAGAAGTGCGCCATCAGGCCGCGGCGCATGATCTGGTAGGCCGCAACGGTCGAGTCAAAGCCGCCGGACATCAATACCAGCGTCTGCTCCAACGCACCAAGCGGGTAACCGCCGATGCCGTTGTGCTGGCTGTGGATGACAAACAACCGTTTGTCGCGAACTTCGATACGAACTTCGATTTGCGGCGCTTTTAGGTCAATCCCGGCGGCACCGCACTCACGGCGCAGCTTGCTGCCGACGTATTTTTCTACGTCCATCGAGCTGAACGTGTGCTTGCCTGCACGCTTGCAGCGCACCGAGAAAATCTTCCCGGCCAGCGCATCGCCGTAGTGCTGTTTGCACTTTTCGGTGATGTCGTCAAAGTCACCTAACGGGTACTCGTCGATCTGCAAAAAGTGCGCGATGCCCGGCATGCAGGTCAGACGCTCACCCATCTCTTTCAAGGCTTTGGGGTCGGTAACGCGGGTTTCCAGCTCGAGGTTGTCCCACACACCGTTCACCACCACAGCCGGGTCCAGATCGCGGAGCACGGCACGGATGTTCTTGGCCAGCTGGCGGATGAATTTCGTCCGGACAGGTCGGCTTTTGATGGTGATCTCGGGGAAGACTTTTACGATTAGTTTCATGAAAACAGCGCGCGCAGGGCCAGCCGAAAAAGGGGGGCGCGGATTATAGCGGAAATTGCTCAAGGTTTAACCAGTTAATGTGCAGAACGTTTTGCGCGCACCAAAACGGGTCATTTTTCAATTCGCACGCTACATTAGGGGGCGATATTTTCGCCTTCACGGCGCTTTGCACCTTTAGAAGCGTGAATTTGGGGCAAAAAACCCATGCTGGGGCACTGGCATGCAATTTGCTCCCTTGTGAGGCAGGTTGCCTTGGCAGAGTATCTGCGCCGGCATCACCCATATTAAGGGCATCCACTACCAAGCCCTAAGCCACCCGGAGGACACTATGTCGAAGTCGGTTCAACTCATCAAAGATCATGACGTCAAGTGGATTGATCTGCGCTTCACGGACACCAAAGGCACTCAGCACCACGTGACCATGCCGGCTCGCGATGCGCTGGAAGACGACTTCTTCGAAGTCGGCAAGATGTTCGACGGTTCCTCCATCGCGGGCTGGAAAGGCATCGAAGCCTCCGACATGATCCTGCTGCCGGACGACGAAACGGCCGTGCTCGACCCGTTCACCGAAGACGCGACCCTGATTCTGGTCTGCGACATCATCGAACCGTCGACCATGCAAGGTTACGATCGTGACCCGCGCGCCATCGCTCACCGCGCCGAGGAATACCTGAAGACCACCGGTATCGGTGACACTGTGTTCGCCGGTCCAGAACCAGAATTCTTCATCTTCGACGAAGTGAAGTTCAAGTCGGACATCTCCGGCTCGATGTTCAAAATCTACTCCGAACAAGGCTCGTGGATGTCCGACCAGGACATCGAAGGCGGCAACAAAGGTCACCGTCCAGGCGTCAAAGGTGGCTACTTCCCGGTTCCGCCGTTCGACCACGACCACGAAATCCGTACTGCCATGTGCAACGCACTGGAAGAAATGGGCCAGACCGTTGAAGTTCACCACCACGAAGTGGCAACTGCCGGTCAGAACGAAATCGGTGTCAAGTTCAACACCCTGGTGAAGAAAGCTGACGAAGTTCAGACGCTGAAATACGTTGTACACAACGTTGCCGACGCCTACGGCCGCACCGCTACCTTCATGCCGAAGCCGCTGTACGGCGACAACGGTTCGGGTATGCACGTACACATGTCCATCGCCAAAGATGGCAAGAACACCTTCGCTGGCGAAGGCTATGCGGGCCTGTCCGAAACCGCTCTGTACTTCATCGGCGGCATCATCAAGCACGGTAAGGCCCTGAACGGCTTCACCAACCCGGCTACCAACTCCTACAAGCGTCTGGTGCCAGGCTTCGAAGCTCCGGTCATGCTGGCCTACTCGGCCCGCAACCGTTCCGCCTCGATCCGTATTCCTTACGTCAACAGCCCACGCGGCCGTCGTATCGAAGCACGCTTCCCGGATCCGGCTGCCAACCCGTACCTGGCTTTCGCAGCTCTGCTGATGGCCGGCCTGGACGGTATCCAGAACAAGATCCACCCAGGCGATGCCGCTGACAAAAACCTGTACGACCTGCCGCCTGAAGAGGCGAAAGAGATCCCACAAGTTTGCGGCAGCCTGAAAGAAGCCCTGGAAGAGCTGGACAAGGGCCGTGCGTTCCTGACCAAGGGCGGCGTGTTCTCCGACGACTTCATCGACGCTTACATCGCGCTGAAATCCGAAGAAGAAATCAAAGTCCGCACCTTCGTACACCCACTGGAATATGAGCTGTACTACAGCTGCTGATCCGGTAGCGCTGCGCTACGCGGCGTGACAAAAAGAGGCCTCCTTCGGGAGGCCTTTTTTATTGCCGCAATTTATGAAGTGACGCAAATCCACTGTGGGAGCGAGCCTGCTCGCGAATGCGCTGGGTCATTGACAGAGATGGCGACTGACACGACGTCTTCGCGAGCAGGCTCGCTCCCACAGGGGATTTTGGCGCCTGAATGATCTCTGGATGTGTGCCGGGTTAGGCCAACTGACGCGTCTGTCCTATGCTGCACCCATCGTTTTCAATCCCGGTCGATTTCATGGGTCGCACCTTTCTCTACATTCTGCTGCTGATCGCCCTGCCCGCCGCCGCACAGATCTACAAGTACACCGATGCCAACGGCAACACGGTGTACAGCGATCATTCGCCGGACGGCGTGAAGGCGCAGGCGGTGGAGCTGCCGCCGCTAAACAGCGTCGAATCTCAGCCGCCGAGTGCACCAGTGGCGCCCAGCACCGATAACCGCGAACCACCGCGCAGCGCCTACGCCATTCTCGAACTCGCCGGCCTGCCCACCGAAGAAGCCCTGCGCGCCAACAACGGCACGTTCACGGTCAATGTGCTGATCAAGCCGCGCCTGCAACCGGCGCACCTTTTGCGACTGGTGCTGGACGACCAACCCTACGGCCAGCCGAGCAATGTGCCGATCCTGCAACTGGTTAACGTTGATCGCGGCGATCATCGCCTCGCAGTGCAGGTGATCGATGGCCAGACGATCATCCAGCAGAGCCCACCAGTGGTCTTTACCGTGCAACGGGTGCACAAGCCATGAGCCGCGCGTGGCTGATCGCTGTGCTGGCCCTGACCGCGCTGCAAGCCTCGGCGGAGGTGTTCACCTACATCGATGCTCAAGGCAATCGCGTCTACACCGACCAGCCACGGGGCAATGCCAAGCGCGTGCCGCTGGCGACCAGCAATCGCATGCCGGCCAACCCCACCGCGGCCGCGCCGATCACAACGGCGAAAAAATCCCCGGAGCAACCGTTGTTCCACTACGACATGCTCCGTGTTCTGGTGCCCGAGCCGGACGCGACCATTCGCAGCAGCGCTGGCGAAGTGATCGTCAGCGTGACCAGCGAGCCGGGTCTGCAAGCAGGTCATCGCTATCGCCTGTTGCTGGACGGCAAGGCCACCGGCGAGCCAGGCCTGAGCCCGGTATTTCCACTGAACAACATCGACCGTGGCAGCCACAGCCTTTCCGTCGAGATTCTCGATGCGCAGGGCCGCACCGTAGAACGCACCGCTAATCAGCCCTTCCACATGCTGCGCATTTCGTTGGCGCAAAAGCGCCAGGTCAAACCCTGCGTCGCCAAAGATTACGGCATACGTGCGGAATGCCCGCTGAAAGATAAACCCGAAGAACCGAAAAATCCTTTCCTGCGTTTCTTCTAACGCCGCTCAGCTTTGCGCACTATATTGGTGCAGTAAGCTCCACGCTTCCCACATACCAACCCATTTTGGTTCGAAAGTACCCGCGAAGGCTGGCGGACTGCCACGCAAACGAGCGTCAAACGCCCGTTTCAGGGGTTGAACGCTTCTTTTCGGAGCCTTGGTTTGGTTTTTGCATTTTCCGTTTCACGACGCTTGCTTCTTGCGCACGCTCCGCCCCAAAAGAGGCCCTGATGACTATAAGTGACGCAATTCATCGTTTACTGCTCGACAACCTGACCACCGCCACCATCCTGCTCGACGCCGAATTGCGCCTCGAGTACATGAACCCGGCGGCGGAAATGCTGCTGGCCATCAGCGGCCAGCGTAGCCATGGGCAGTTCATCAGCGAGTTATTTACCGAGTCCACCGAGGCGCTCAACTCCCTGCGCCAGGCGGTTGAACAGGCGCATCCGTTCACCAAGCGCGAAGCGATGCTCACCGCCCTCACCGGCCAGACCCTGACGGTGGATTACGCGGTGACGCCGATCCTCAGCAACGGCGCGACCCTGCTCCTGCTGGAAGTCCACCCGCGAGATCGCCTGCTGCGGATTACCAAGGAAGAGGCGCAGCTGTCGAAACAGGAAACCAGCAAGATGCTGGTGCGCGGCCTCGCCCATGAAATCAAGAATCCCCTCGGCGGCATCCGTGGCGCGGCGCAACTGCTGGCCCGCGAACTGCCGGAAGACAGCCTGCGCGACTACACCAACGTGATCATTGAAGAGGCCGACCGCCTGCGCAATCTGGTCGACCGCATGCTCGGTTCGAACAAGTTGCCGTCGTTGGCCATGTGCAACGTTCACGAGGTGCTCGAGCGTGTGTGCCAATTGGTCGAAGCCGAAAGCCAGGGTTGCATCACCTTGGTGCGCGATTACGACCCAAGCATTCCCGACGTGTTGATCGACCGCGAGCAAATGATTCAGGCCGTGCTGAATATCGTGCGCAACGCGATGCAGGCGATCAGCAGCCAGAACGAGCTGCGTCTGGGCCGCATCAGCCTGCGTACCCGAACCATGCGTCAATTCACCATTGGCCACGTCCGCCATCGTCTGGTGACCAAGATCGAGATCATCGACAACGGCCCGGGCATCCCGGCGGAACTTCAGGAAACCATCTTCTTTCCCATGGTCAGCGGCCGTCCGGACGGTACCGGGCTGGGCCTGGCCATTACCCAGAACATCATCAGCCAGCACCAGGGCCTGATCGAGTGTGACAGCCACCCAGGCCACACCACGTTCTCGATCTTTCTGCCACTGGAACAAGGAGCCACATCGACATGAGCCGTAGTGAAACCGTGTGGATCGTCGATGACGACCGTTCTATCCGTTGGGTTCTGGAAAAAGCCTTGCAGCAGGAAGGCATGACCACCCAGAGTTTCGACAGCGCCGATGGCGTGATGAGTCGGCTGGCTCGGCAGCAGCCGGATGTGATCATTTCCGACATCCGCATGCCGGGCGCCAGCGGTCTGGACCTGTTGGCGCGGATCCGCGAGCAGCACCCACGCCTGCCGGTCATTATCATGACCGCTCATTCCGATCTGGACAGCGCTGTCGCCTCCTATCAGGGCGGCGCGTTCGAGTACCTGCCAAAGCCTTTTGACGTTGATGAGGCAGTATCGCTGGTCAAGCGCGCCAACCAGCACGCCCAAGAGCAGCAAGGCCTGGAAGTGGTGCCAGCGCTGACCCGCACGCCAGAAATCATCGGCGAAGCGCCGGCGATGCAGGAAGTGTTTCGCGCTATCGGCCGCTTGAGCCACTCCAACATCACCGTGCTGATCAACGGTGAATCCGGTACTGGTAAAGAACTGGTCGC
Organism: Pseudomonas sp. Irchel 3E19; assembly: GCF_900187585.1. Classification (NCBI taxonomy): domain Bacteria; kingdom Pseudomonadati; phylum Pseudomonadota; class Gammaproteobacteria; order Pseudomonadales; family Pseudomonadaceae; genus Pseudomonas; species Pseudomonas sp. Irchel 3E19. The sequence continues at coordinate 63,076 of NZ_FYDT01000028.1, read as the reverse complement.
CCACGCCCTGCACCGCCACAGCCCGCGCGCAGCCTCACCGTTCATCGCGCTGAACATGGCGGCGATCCCCAAGGATCTGATGGAATCCGAACTGTTCGGCCATGAGAAAGGCGCGTTCACCGGCGCCGCCAACCTGCGTCGCGGTCGCTTTGAACAGGCAGATGGCGGCACGCTGTTCCTCGATGAAATCGGTGACATGCCGGCTGACACCCAGACGCGTCTGTTGCGCGTATTGGCTGACGGCGAGTTCTATCGTGTTGGCGGTCATTTGCCGGTCAAGGTCGACGTGCGGATCATCGCCGCGACCCACCAGAATCTGGAAACCCTGGTGCATGCCGGGAAATTCCGTGAAGACTTGTTCCACCGTCTCAACGTGATCCGCATCCACATTCCGCGCCTGTCGGATCGTCGTGAAGACATTCCGACCCTGGCCAAGCACTTCCTCAGCCGCGCCGCGCAGGAACTGGCAGTGGAGCCGAAGCTGCTGAAAAGCGAGACCGAGGAATACCTGAAAAACCTGCCGTGGGGCGGCAACGTACGTCAGTTGGAGAACACCTGCCGCTGGATCACCGTGATGGCTTCCGGGCGCGAAGTGCATATCAGCGACTTGCCGCCAGAACTGCTCAACCTGCCGCAGGACTCGGCGCCGGTGACCAATTGGGAGCAGGCGTTGCGCCAGTGGGCGGATCAGGCGTTGGCGCGTGGCCAGTCGAGTTTGCTCGACAGTGCGGTGCCGGCGTTTGAGCGGATCATGATCGAGACCGCTTTGAAACATACCGCTGGGCGTCGTCGCGATGCCGCGGTATTGCTCGGTTGGGGGCGCAATACCCTGACGCGCAAGATCAAGGAACTGGGGATGAAGGTTGATGGTGGGGATGATGAGGAGGGGGATGAGGGTTAACACATAATAGGCGAGCACCCGACATCCCCTGTGGGAGCGGGCTTGCTCGCGAATGCGGTGGGTCATTGAAATATAGGGTGACTGACACGACGCCTTCGCGAGCAAGCCCGCTCCCACATTGGGTTCTCCGTGCACCGCATGAATGCACGATGACCTGTGATCGGGCACTGCCAGTCTTTCGAAAGACCACCTCAGAACATTAAAAGCTCACCCTTCAACAATAACGAAAGCCCCGAATCCCGGGGCTTTCGCGTTTCCGTTCAACTTTTTTGTTTCAACAGATTAAAACCTGGCACGCACCCTGCAATACCTCTCACAGGTGATTCGTTTCACCACCCGTTTCGGGGACCTTGGTACAGGCAGGCCGGGGATTCCCCTCTTTACACCGGGCTCGCACCGCTTCGCGATGCACCCACCCTTTTGGGATCCTTGGTACAGGCAGGCCGGGGGTTCCCTCTTTACACCGGACTGACGCTGCTAGCGAAGTCCAGCCTTTTGGGAGCCCTGATACAGGCAGGTCAGGGATTCCCGCTTTTATTGCTCCCGGAGATGGATCTCCAGCCGCCAGCGGTCATCGACTTCGCTCCCGGCCCAGTCTCCTTGCAGCGGCCGCGCCGCCAGCACCGTCAGCAACAACCCACCGTCACTTGCTCGCGTACGCCAGTTCACGTCCTTGCCATTGAGCTTGAGCTGGCCTTTTTGCGCCGGTCCTTCAGCCTGAAACAACAACGCCACTGCACCCTCGACGATCTCGCCGTGCAGCTTCGGTTCGTTGTTGAACCACACCACCAGACCGCCATCCGTCACCTCGACCTGCTGCAGCACGCTGGGGTCAGGCGTAGTGAGGCGGCCGATCATCAAACCAATCATCACGCCGACAATCGCTAGCGAGCCGATCACTCGCGGCAATAGTTTCGAACGGTTGTCCACAGGCGGCGTAGAATGCCGCTCATCTTTACCTTCGGAGCCGTGCATGTTTCACGTCATCCTTTTTCAACCAGAAATTCCGCCGAATACCGGCAACGTTATCAGGCTGTGCGCCAACAGCGGCTGCCACCTGCATTTGATCGAACCGCTGGGCTTCGAGATGGACGACAAGCGCTTGCGCCGGGCCGGTCTCGACTACCACGAATATGCCACGCTGCAACGTCATGCCGATCTGGCCAGTTGTCTGGAGAGCCTGGGTAACCCACGCTTGTTCGCGTTCACCACCAAGGGTTCGCGGCCATTCCATGATGCCGCGTTCGTTGCGGGCGATGCGTTCATCTTCGGCCCGGAAAGCCGTGGCCTGCCCCCAGAGGTACTGGACGCCCTGCCCGCCGAGCAGCGCCTGCGCCTGCCGATGCGTGAAGGCTGCCGCAGCCTGAACCTGTCCAACACCGTCGCGGTGGCCGTGTACGAAGCCTGGCGCCAGAACGGCTTCCAGTAACCGCACATAACAAATGTGGGAGCGGGCTTGCTCGCGAAGGCGTCGTATCAGATGACATCTATGTCGCCTGACACTGCGCTTTCGCGAGCAAGCCCGCTCCCACATTGGACTTGCGTCAACGCTCAGATCAATTACTGAACGGTTGGCGTCTCGCCGCTTTCCTGCATGCGCTGCAGCTCTTGCGCGTACAGGGCGTCGAAGTTCACCGGAGCCAGCATCAGTGCCGGGAACGAACCACGGGTCACCAGGCTGTCGAGGGTCTCACGCGCGTAAGGGAACAGGATGTTCGGGCAGAACGCGCCCAGGGTGTGGCTCATAGAAGCCGGGTCGAGGTTCTTGATCAGGAAGATACCGGCCTGTTGCACTTCAGCGATGAAAGCCACTTCGTCACCGTTTTTCACGGTCACGGACAAGGTCAGTACGACTTCGAAGAAATCGCCTTCCAGTTCTTTCTGGCGCGTGTTCAGATCCAGACCGACGCTCGGATCCCACTGCTGGCGGAAGATCGCCGGGCTTTTCGGGGCTTCGAAGGACAGGTCGCGTACGTAGATGCGCTGCAAGGAGAATTGCGGTGCGGTTTCTTCTTCGCTGGCTGCAGTGTTCTGTTGGTCAGTCATCTCAGATCCTTTCTGATCTTGGGTCTTTAGGGATTGCTGTACGTGGGTGCAGCCGTTCAGGCCTTGAGCAGCGCGTCGAGCTTGCCGGCGCGCTCCAGGGCATACAAATCGTCACAACCGCCGATGTGCTTGCTGCCGATCCAGATCTGCGGCACGGACGTGCGGCCGGCCTTCTGGGTCATTTCGGCGCGCACCTGCGGCTTGCCATCGACCTTGATCTCTTTGAAGGCCACGCCTTTGTTCTCGAGCAGGTATTTGGCTCGCGAGCAGTAAGGGCAGTAATCGCTGGAGTAGACGATGACTTCGCTCATATCACTTCACCAACGGCAGGTTGTCGCCTTTCCAGCTGGAAATCCCGCCGGACAGCTTGGCGGCGGTGAAGCCGGATTTCATCAACTCGCGGGCGTGGGTGCCGGCGGTCTGGCCCAGAGCGTCGACCAGAATGATGGTCTTGGCCTTGTGTTTTTCCAGCTCACCGGTGCGCGCGGCCAGCTTGTCTTGAGGAATGTTGATCGCGCCAACGATGTGGCCGGCAGCGAAATCCTTGGCCGGACGGATGTCCACCACCACGCCAGCATCTTTGTTGACCAGTGCGGTCAGCTCACCGGTGCTCAGGCTTTTACCGCCGCCCTGCATCGTGTGCGCCAGCAGCAGAGCCAGCAGTACGACGAAGATACCGACAAGAATGTAGTGGTTAGTGGCAAATTCAATCAGGTGAGCAACCATCGAAGGAGGTTCCAGGGCGTTAAAATGTCGGCCAGTATACACAGCCACTATGGTGGGCCAAACCCCGTCCGGCGGTGACGTGGATTGAACTTGGCTTTAAACTCCAACTCCCTTTTCCATCGCCCTCTTCTTTATTAGCCACGAGTGGATTCCATGACTACCACGCCTAAACCTTTGGTCCTGATCATTCTCGACGGCTTCGGTCACAGCGACAGCCCCGAATCCAATGCCGTTTTTGCGGCGAACAAGCCAGTGCTCGATCGCCTGTGGGCCACCGTGCCGAACGGCTTGATCTCGGGCAGCGGCATGGACGTCGGCCTGCCGGACGGCCAGATGGGCAACTCCGAAGTCGGCCACATGAACCTCGGCGCCGGTCGCGTGGTGTATCAGGACTTCACTCGTGTGACCAAAGCGATCCGTGACGGCGAGTTCTTCGAGAACCCGACCATCTGCGCCGCTGTGGATAAAGCCGTGGCCGCCGGCAAAGCCGTGCACTTCATGGGCCTGCTCTCGGATGGCGGCGTACACAGCCACCAGGATCACCTGATCGCCATGGCCGAACTGACCTTCAAGCGCGGCGCCGAAAAAATCTACCTGCACGCCTTCCTTGATGGCCGTGACACCCCACCGAAAAGCGCCGCTTCGTCGATCGAACTGCTCGACGCGACCTTCCAGGCGCTCGGCAAGGGCCGCATCGCCAGCATCGTCGGCCGCTACTTCGCCATGGACCGTGACAACCGTTGGGATCGCGTGGCTCAGGCCTACAACCTGATCGTCGACGGCAACAGCGAATTCCACGCTGCCACCGCTCAGGAAGGCCTGGAAGCCGCTTACGCTCGCGGCGAGAGCGACGAATTCGTCAAAGCCACCACCATCGGTGAACCGGTGAAAGTCGAAGATGGCGACGCCGTGGTGTTCATGAACTTCCGCGCCGACCGTGCCCGCGAGCTGACCCGCGTGTTCGTTGAGGATGACTTCAAGGACTTCGAACGCGCGCGCCAGCCAAAACTGGCCGGTTTCGTCATGCTGACCCAATACGCGGCGAGCATTCCGGCACCTTCGGCTTTCGCCGCCGGCAGCCTGGAAAACGTGCTGGGCGACTATCTGGCAAAGAACGGAAAAACCCAGCTGCGCATCGCTGAAACCGAGAAATATGCCCACGTGACCTTCTTCTTCTCCGGCGGTCGTGAAGAACCGTTCCCGGGCGAAGAGCGCATCCTGATCCCGTCGCCGAAAGTCGCCACTTACGACTTGCAGCCGGAAATGAGCGCGCTCGAGGTGACCGACCGCATCGTCGACGCCATCGAAAACCAGCGTTACGACGTGATCGTGGTCAACTACGCCAACGGCGACATGGTCGGCCACAGCGGCGTGTTCGACGCGGCAGTGAAGGCGGTTGAATGCCTCGACGCCTGCGTTGGCCGCATCGTTGAAGCACTGGAAAAGGTTGGCGGCGAAGCGCTGATCACCGCTGACCACGGCAACGTCGAGCAAATGGCAGACGAGTCCACCGGGCAAGCACACACTGCACACACCACCGAGCCGGTGCCGTTCATTTACGTCGGCAAGCGTGACCTCAAGGTTCGTGAAGGCGGCGTATTGGCGGACGTGGCGCCGACCATGCTGAAGCTGCTGGGCCTGGAAAAACCGGCGGAAATGACTGGCACGTCTATCCTGGTGTAATCCGCTCGATCACGCACCACAAAACCCTGTGGGAGCTGGCTTGCCAGCGATAGCAATCTGACAGCCAACATCTATGTTGAATGTGCAGACGCCATCGCTGGCTAGCCAGCTCCCACAGTGGTTTATGGAGTTTTCGAAATGGAATTCGCTGTATTGCTTGCTCCAGTTATCACACAGCCCCAATTGGGCGTTTTTTTTGCAGCCTCGGGCGGGCATACTAGGCCGTCCCTTACCCTGGTGCCGCCCGCCCCTATGCTTCGCGTCCTGATTGCCCTCGCTCTGACCTGCCTGCTCCAACCGGCCTTCGCTGACGAGCGCGCGCAAACCCAACAGCAGTTGGACGCCACGCGTCAGGACATTGCCGAGCTGAAAAAGCTGCTGGGCAAGCTCCAGGAAGAAAAATCCGGCGTGCAGAAAGAGCTCAAGGGCACCGAAACCGAGATGGGCAAGCTGCAGAAGCAGGTCGATGCCCTGCAGAAAGAACTGCAGAAAAGTGAATCCGAGCTGCAACGGCTCGATGCGGAGAAAAAAAAACTCCAGAGCGCGCGCACTGAACAACAGCGACTGATCGCCATCCAGGCCCGCGCGGCCTACCAGAACGGTCGGCAGGAATACCTCAAGCTGCTGCTCAACCAGCAAAATCCCGAGAAATTCGCCCGCACCCTCACCTATTACGACTACCTGAGCCAGGCCCGCCTGGAGCAGTTGAAGAACTTCAACGAAACCCTGCGCCAACTCGCCAATGTCGAGAAAGACATCGGCTTGCAGCAAGCGCAATTGCTCGTCCAGAAAAGCAGCCTCGACAGCCAGCGCGAAGAGCTCGACAAGGTTCGTAAGGAACGCCAGCAAGTCCTTGCCAAGCTCAACGACGACGTCAAGGCCCGCGATCAGAAACTCGCCTCTCGCGAGCAGGATCAGGCAGACCTGTCTAAAGTCCTTAAAACCATTGAAGAAACTCTGGCCCGCCAGGCCCGTGAGGCAGAAGAAGCGCGGCAGAAAGCGCTGATCGCCCAGCAGGAAGCGGAAAAAAAGCGCTTGCGTGAGGCGCAGGCTGAAAACAGCGACGCCCCACGAAAACCAGCCAGATCAACACCCGGCGCACTGGTCTCCAGCAGCGGCGAGACCTTCGGTGGCCCTTTTGCTGCAACCCGGGGAAAACTTCCGTGGCCGGTTGATGGTCGACTGTTGGCACGCTTCGGTGAAAGCCGTGGCGATGACGCCCGGACCAAGTGGGATGGCGTGATGATCAGCGCTTCCGCCGGCAGCCAGGTGCATGCCGTACACGGTGGGCGCGTGGTGTTTGCCGATTGGCTGCGGGGCGCCGGGCTGCTGGTGATCCTCGATCACGGCAACGGTTTTCTGAGTCTTTACGGTCACAACCAGACGCTGCTCAAGTCGGCCGGTGACGTGGTAAAAGCCGGTGAGTCCATCTCCACTGTCGGTAACAGTGGCGGTCAGGACACACCAGCACTGTATTTCGCAATTCGTCAGCAGGGTCACCCGAGTGATCCGGCGCAATGGTGCCGCGCGCAAGGATAAGCGCGCCGCCTAATTCAGGAGTTCGTTCGACATGCTGCATTTGTCCCGCCTTACCTCGCTGGCTCTGACGATCGCTCTGGTGATCGGCGCGCCTCTGGCGTTCGCCGCACAACCAGCCCCGGCCGTCGCTCCGGCAGGCACTGCCGCGACCTCCAAGGCGCCGCTGCCGCTGGAAGAGTTGCGCACCTTTGCCGAGGTCATGGACCGGATCAAAGCCGCTTATGTCGAGCCGGTGGACGACAAGACCCTGCTGGAAAACGCGATCAAGGGCATGCTCAGCAACCTTGATCCGCACTCCGCTTACCTGGGCCCGGAAGATTTCACCGAGTTGCAGGAAAGCACCAGCGGTGAATTCGGCGGTCTGGGTATCGAAGTCGGTGCCGAAGACGGCTTCATCAAAGTCGTCTCGCCAATCGATGACACGCCAGCGTCGAAGGCCGGCATTCAGGCCGGTGACTTCATCGTCAAGATCAACGGCGCGCCGACTCGCGGCCAGACCATGACCGAAGCCGTCGACAAGATGCGCGGCAAGATCGGTCAGAAAATCACCCTGACCCTGGTCCGCGACGGCGGCACGCCATTCGACGTGACTTTGGCGCGCGCCGTGATTCAAGTGAAGAGCGTCAAGTCGCAACTGCTTGAGTCGGGCTACGGCTATATCCGTATCACTCAGTTCCAGGTCAAGACCGGCGATGAGGTCTCCAAGGCCTTGGCGAAGATGCGCAAGGACAACGGCAAGAAACTCAACGGCATCATTCTCGACCTGCGCAACAACCCGGGTGGCGTTTTGCAGGCCGCGGTGGAAGTGGTCGACCACTTCATTACCAAAGGTCTGATCGTCTACACCAAAGGCCGCATCGCCAACTCCGAGCTGCGTTTCTCTGCTACCGGCAAAGACGAAAGCGAAGCAGTGCCGATGGTCGTGCTGATCAATGGTGGCAGCGCCTCGGCGTCGGAAATTGTCGCCGGTGCTCTGCAGGACCAGAAACGCGCTGTGGTCATGGGCACCACCAGTTTCGGCAAAGGTTCGGTACAAACCGTGCTGCCGCTGAACAACGACCGGGCGCTGAAGATCACCACCGCGCTGTACTTCACACCCAATGGCCGTTCGATTCAGGCCCAGGGCATCGTCCCGGACATCGAAGTGCGCAAAGCCAAGATCACCAGCGAGGCGGACGGCGAATACTTCAAGGAAGCCGATCTGCAAGGCCATTTGGGCAACGGCAACGGCGGCGCCGACAAACCAAGCGGTTCGGCAGGCAAGGCCAAGGCCATGCCGCAGGATGACGATTACCAACTGGCCCAGGCCCTGAGCCTGCTCAAAGGGCTGAGCATCACATCCGGCCGTTGAGGATGAGTTTGCGTTTCGTCTTCGTTCTGTTGTGCTGTCTGGCGGGTGCTGTTCACGCAGAACCCGTCAGCCCAAAGCCACACAAAGCCTACCTGACACTGATCATCGACGACCTGGGGCAGAACCTGCCCCGGGATCGCCGTGTGCTGGCCCTGCCCGGCCCGGTAACCGCGGCGATCATGCCCGACACCCCGCACGCCACCGAATTCGCCCGCGAAGCCCATCGCGCCGGCAAGACCGTCATCCTGCACATGCCGATGGATCCGGCCACCGGGCCGTTCGCCTGGCACCCCGAACTGCCCATCGAAGAACTCGAAAAACGCCTGAACGCTGCGTTCAAAAGGGTGCCGTTCACGGCCGGTATCAATAACCACATGGGCAGCCGCATGACCGCGCAACCGGTAGCGATGGCCTGGTTGATGGGCGAGTTGCAACGCCGCCACAAGTTCTTCGTCGACAGCCGCACCAGCGCGCAGACAGTGGCCGCACAGCAGGCGCAGAAGATCGATCTGGCCAGCGTTTCACGGGATGTGTTTCTCGACGACGAACGCACCGAGGCGGCGATCTCCACACAGTTGCAGACGGCGATCAGCCTGGCGCGCAAGCAGGGTTCGGCGGTGATGATCGGCCATCCGTATCCGCAGACCCTGGCGGTACTGGAGCGCGAATTGCCGAAGCTGAAGGCTCAGGGGATTGAGTGGATCGATATCCGGCAGATGATCAGTGTGCGCAGTAACAAGGCCACGGCTGCTCATGGCAAGGATGGCGTTTATCGCTGAATCCGCAACGCCCTAAAACAAAATGTGGGGGCGGGCTTGCTCGCGAATGCGATGCTTCAGTCAATATCTGAGCTGCCTGACACGACGCCTTCGCGAGCAAGCCCACACACAATTGAATCGCGGTGACGCTGGGGTTAGAGATACCGCCCCATGATGTCGTCCACCACGCCATCCTTGCGCATCTGATCCAGCGCTGTCTGGAGCTTTTTCACTGTCTCGTCCGGCACATCTTTATTCAGCGCCAGATAGAGTTCAGCGCTGTTGAAGCGCAGCACCGTCTTGAGCCCGGTCACACCATCCTGCCGCGCCAGATAGCGCCCGGCCGGATCGCCAGTGGCCCACAGATCGATCTGACCGTTAACCAGTTTCTTGGCATTGTCCTGATCGCGCAGCACCACCACCGGCTTCAAGCCCTGCTTGGTCAGCGTTTCGGCAATCGCATCGCCCTTGTAGGCACCGATCTTGTATTTGCGCGCATCATTGAGGGTTTCGAGGGTGATCTTGCTGTCGGCCTTGGCCAACAGGATCCAGTCGTCGGGGCCGATCGGGCCGACCCATTTGAAGAGTTTCTCGCGATCCGGCAGCCGCGCCATGACGAAGGCACCGTAACCGGGATTTTCCAGCGCCAGTTTGTACACCCGCTCCCAAGGGAAGCGCAGGGTCAGGCTGTAAGTGAGGCCGGCACGCTGGAACATCTCGCGCACGATATCGGTGGCGATGCCGTTGATGTTCTCGCCCTGGGCGAAATTCTTGCCATTCTTCGCCATGTTGTACGGCGGGAAGTTTTCGGTAAGGAGCACCAGATCGGTGTCGGGACTGTCCTCGGCACGGGCCGTGTTGACCAGCAACACAGCAGCACTGGCGAGAACGAGAAGCAGGCGTTTGATCATGTCGGGCTACCGGAATCCATGGCGTGCCCAAGAGTGCCTTGGGTACGCCATGCTGTCCACTGGCCTGTACGGTTTAGCGCATTACGATGCCGCGTTTGGCCATATACGCTTTCGCTTCCTGCACCGTGTATTCGCCGAAGTGGAAAATACTCGCCGCCAGCACTGCGCTGGCGTGACCTTCGAGGATGCCGTCGGCCAGATGCTGCAGGTTGCCAACGCCGCCGGAAGCGATCACCGGAATACCCAGCGCATCGCTGATGGCGCGGGTAACACCAAGGTCGAAACCGTTTTTCATACCGTCCTGATCCATGCTGGTCAGCAGGATCTCGCCGGCACCGAGGCCTTCCATTTTCTTCGCCCACTCGACGGCGTCGAGGCCGGTCGGCTTGCGCCCGCCGTGGGTGAAGATTTCCCAGCGCGGGGTTTCGCCCGGCAGCGAGACCTTCTTGGCGTCGATCGCGACGACGATGCACTGCGAGCCGAAATGCTGCGCCGCTTCGCCGACAAATTCCGGGTTGAACACCGCAGCCGTGTTGATCGACACCTTGTCCGCGCCGGCATTGAGCAGATTGCGGATGTCCTGCACGGTGCGTACGCCACCGCCGACGGTCAGCGGAATGAACACCTGGCTGGCCATGCGCTCGACGGTATGCAGCGTGGTGTCACGGCCATCGACGCTGGCGGTAATGTCGAGAAAGGTAATCTCGTCGGCACCCTGCTCGTCATAGCGACGGGCGATTTCCACCGGGTCGCCGGCATCGCGGATGTTCTCGAACTTCACACCTTTGACGACCCGGCCGTTATCCACGTCCAGGCAAGGGATGATGCGTTTGGCCAGCGCCATGGTCAGTCCTCAGCCTTGGTACGAATCGCAGAAAGCTTGCGCTTCAGCGACGTCGAGGGTGCCTTCGTAGATCGCCCGGCCGGTGATTGCGCCGATGATGCCCGGCGCCTTGGCGTCGAGCAGCGACTTGATGTCACCCAGATTGTGGATGCCGCCGGAAGCGATCACCGGGATCTTGGTGGCAGCGGCCAGCGCGGCGGTGAACGGCACGTTGCAGCCCTGCATCATGCCGTCTTTGGCGATGTCGGTATAAACGATCGACGACACGCCGTCGGCTTCGAACTGCTTGGCCAGATCGATGACTTGCACGGTGCTGATTTCAGCCCAGCCGTCGGTAGCGACGAAACCGTCCTTGGCGTCGAGGCCAACGATGATTTTGCCCGGGAACGCGCGGCACGCTTCAGCGACGAACGCCGGATCTTTCACCGCTTTGGTGCCGATGATCACGTAGCTCACGCCCGCCTTGACGTAGTGCTCGATGGTTTCCAGCGAGCGAATGCCGCCGCCGATCTGGATCGGCAGGGTCGGGTAGCGCTTGGCGATGGCGGTGACCACTTCGCCGTTGACTGGCTGGCCTTCGAACGCGCCGTTCAGATCGACCAGATGCAGACGGCGGCAACCGCCCTCCACCCACTTGGCAGCCATGCTCACCGGGTCATCGGAGAACACTGTGGAATCTTCCATGCGGCCTTGGCGCAGACGTACGCAGGCACCGTCTTTAAGATCGATAGCGGGAATAATCAGCATCTGGCAAACCTTCAAATTCGAATGTTCAGCTTGGCTCGAAAATCAGTTTTTCTCGAGCGCCCACAGGTCGCTTTCGATGCTTTCAAACCGCTCTTTGAGGTGGGTCTGCACATCGAAAATCGCCCTGTTGTAATAGTGCGGAGCAATTTCGCGGGTAAACAACTCAAGAATCTCGGCCGCTTCGAATGACCCCAGGTCAAGTTCGAAGCGATCCTCCATGAAGCGTTTGATCTTGTGATTGGCCTCGCTCTCCTGTTCGGGAGTGAGGGTCAAGATCGGCGGCTTGGACTTCTTGGCGGCCATTTACCAGCGACCGTCCCATGCGGCGAAGTTCTGCAGCAATTGCAGGCCATGGGTATGGCTCTTTTCCGGGTGGAACTGCACGGCGAAACGCGAGCCATCGGCCAGTGCTGCAGCAAAATCGACGCCGTAGTGACCGCCGCCCACCACCTGCCGCGCGTTGGCAGCGGCGATGTAGTAGCTGTGCACAAAGTAGAAACGCGCCAGGTCTGGAATGTCATGCCACAGCGGGTGGCTGACCTTCTGCTTCACCTCGTTCCAGCCCATGTGCGGCACTTTCAGGTGTTCGCCGTCTTCGTGCAGATCTTTGCCGAAGAACTTCACCGCGCCCGGGAACAGGCCGATGCAGTCGACGCCGTCGTTTTCTTCACTGGTATCGAGCAAGGCTTGCATGCCGACACAGATGCCGAGGAACGGACGGTCCTGGCTGACTTCACGCACCAGCGAGTCGAAACCGAGGCGACGGATCTCTGCCATGCAATCGCGAATCGCACCGACGCCGGGGAAGACCACGCGGTCAGCTTCGCGGATCACGTCCGCATCGCTGGTGATCAGCACTTTGCCGGCACCCACGTGCTCGAGGGCCTTGGCCACCGAGTGCAGGTTGCCCATGCCGTAATCGATAACTGCAACCGTCTGCATTACAGAACGCCTTTGGTCGATGGCATTTGCCCGGCCATGCGCTCGTCCAGCTCAACAGCCATGCGCAAGGCGCGGCCGAAAGCCTTGAACACGGTTTCGATCTGGTGGTGAGTATTGGTGCCGCGCAGATTGTCGATGTGCAGGCTGACCAGCGCGTGGTTGACGAAGCCCTGGAAGAACTCCTGGAACAGATCAACGTCGAAGCCGCCAACGGTGGCGCGGGTGTACGGCACGTGCATCTGCAAGCCTGGACGGCCGGAGAAGTCGATCACCACACGCGACAGCGCTTCATCGAGCGGCACGTAGGCGTGACCGTAGCGACGGATGCCTTTTTTGTCGCCGATGGCTTTGGCAAACGCCTGGCCGAGGGTGATACCGACGTCTTCCACCGTATGGTGGTCGTCGATATGCAGATCGCCCTTGCATTCAATATCCAGGTCGATCAACCCGTGACGGGCGATCTGATCCAGCATGTGCTCAAGAAAAGGAACACCGATATCGAATCGGGCCTTTCCGGTGCCATCAAGGTTGATCGAGGCTTTGATCTGGGTTTCCAGAGTGTCGCGCTCGACAGACGCCTTACGTTCGGCCATCACCAGCTCCGCAAAATCATTGGGCGAAAAAGGCAGCCATTATAGGGGCGCGGGGCCGAAACAGAAACACGAGACGTGATATGGCAGACGGATAGAACCCCCGGCTGTCGCGGGTAGACATGTCCATACAACTCGTTTCGGACACCCTAAAAACAAATGTGGGAGCGAGCCTGCTCGCGAAAGCGGTATATCAGCCAACACTGATGTCGACTGACACTCCGTCTTCGCGAGCAGGCTCGCTCCCACAGGGGTACTGCGTTTACCGTTTACTTAGTGAAACAATACCGCCGTCTTCTGCAGGGTCACCCACACACCCCACGCCAACGGAATACCCACCGCCAGCCACGCAGCGATCGCCAATGGCTTGCTGCCCGGTGCGGCGTTCCACTCCAGAACGGTGTTCGCATCAGCACCTTTGTCGTGACCCAGCGCCTGTTCAGCGGCCAGTTCAGCATCGGTCATGAAGTACTTGTCGGCCACCGGACGCACCAGCAGGTTGCACAGGAAGCCCAACACCAGCAGACCGGCAAGGATGTACAGGGTGATGTCGTAAGCGGCAGCGCGTTCAACACCGATGCTCAACTGATACTCACGCAGGTAGTTCACCAGCACCGGACCGAGCACGCCGGCCGCAGCCCAGGCAGTCAGCAGACGACCGTGGATCGCGCCAACCATCTGCGTGCCGAACAGGTCGGCCAGATACGCCGGAACGGTGGCAAAACCGCCGCCGTACATCGACAGAATGATGCAGAACGCCGCCACGAACAGCGCAACGTTACCCAAGTGCCCCATGTTCGGAATCAGCGCGTACAGGGCAAAACCCAGCGCAAAGAACACGAAGTAGGTGTTTTTACGGCCCAAGTAGTCCGAGAACGACGCCCAGAAGAACCGCCCGCCAATGTTGAACAGGCTCAGCAGACCGGTGAAACCGGCAGCAATCGCGGCAATCGAAGCCAGTTGCCCGGCATCCAGTTGACCGAACGGCACATCAACACCGAGCAATTTGCCGCCGAACACTTCCTGCAGCAGTGGCGAAGCCATGCCGAGGATGCCGATACCTGCCGATACGTTCAGGCACAGCACCAGCCACACCAGACGGAATTGCGGGGTTTTCCACGCCACATTCACGTGTACGTGACGGTGGGTGATCATCGAGTTCGACGCTTTCTTGGCTGGAGCAGTCCAGCCTTCAGGCTTCCAGCCGGTTGGCGGCACGCGGTAGGCCAAGGCGCCACCGATCATGAACACAAAGTAAATCGCAGCCATGGCCACGAAGCTTTGCCACACACCAACACCTTCAGGCGAGGCGAAGTGGCTCATCAGCGCGGTCGCTAGAGGCGCACCGACCATCGCGCCGCCACCAAAGCCCATGATCGCCATGCCGGTGGCCATGCCGCGCTTGTCCGGGAACCACTTGATCAGCGTCGACACCGGCGAGATGTAACCCAGGCCCAGACCGATACCACCGATCACGCCGGAGCCGATCCACATCAGCCAGATCTGGTGGGTATAGATACCCAGCGCCGAGATCAGCAGACCGCCGCACCAGCACAATGCCGACACAACGCCAGCCTTGCGTGGCCCTGCGTGCTCAAGCCAGCCGCCCCAGATGGCCGCCGAGCAGCCAAGGAAGATGAAAAACAGGGTGTAGATCCAGCCGAGCATCGAGATCGGCCAGTCGCATTGCGAAGAGAAAACCTGTGCGATGAAGCTCATGTCCGGTGCGCAAGCCACCGGAGCGGTGACGCCCAACGCCTTGGACAGCGGCAACCAGAACACCGAGAAACCGTAGGCCATGCCAATGCACAAGTGGATGGCCAGAGCGGCCGGTGGCACCAGCCAGCGGTTGAAACCGGGCTTGGCGATGATGCGTTCCTTGGACAGGAACGCGGGCTGGTCGGCGCGAAGGCCGTCCGCCGTGATGCTCGTGCTCATTGTGTATCCCCCAATTATTAGTATGGTTCGCCAGCCACTGTTCACCCCCGGCCTTATGCACGCAGGCATGACCTTTTTTGGGGTGAAGCTCCTTGAAGGCGCGACGTTAAGTCGCAGAAGGACGGACGAACCGGCGAAGGTTACCATTTGCACGTGACAGAAAAACCAAACTGATATCACCTTTTTTGCATCATCTGATCTCCTCCCCTGTAGGAGCTGCGGAACGCTGCGATCTTTTGATCCTGATTTTGAAAAAGATCGCAGCCTTCGGCAGCTCCTACACAGGGCCTCGCACACGGGAAAATCCATGCCAGTTATCGTTCAGATGCTTGAAGACGCCAGCTATCAGGATCAGCAGGATCTGCAAAAGATCTACCTCGATGCGCCGCAATGGTTGTACGCGTCGTTTTCCGGAGGGGCCGACCTGATTGAAAGTGCCTTGGCCGATAGTGCATTGATCGCCGGACGCTTCAACGACCGCTTGCTCGGTGCCGGCCGTCTGCAAAGGCACGACGACGTTTGGTATTTGTCCCATTTATGCGTGCGAAAAGTTACCCGGCGCCGTGGGGTCGCGGAGCGATTGTTGAACCAAGCGCAGAAAATGGCGTCGCAAGCGGGGGCCGAACTGCGCCTGCTGGCGCCTGCCGGACACCTTTAAGCCCAGGCAATCGCCGCGAAGTTGCACGTGCCGCTGGAGGCACTGGCAACATGACTTCACCCCGAACCGGGCCGTTGCAGCGCTATACTCCCCGGCTAAATTACGAATTCGACTAACTACAAGGACTCGCCCATGAAAGCGTTCGGCAAAATCCTGGGTCTGGTACTTCTCGGGCTGTTGCTGATCATTGTGGCGGCAGGCTTTGCCCTGACCCACCTCTTCGATCCCAACGATTACAAAGACGAGATCCGCCAGATAGCCCGCGACAAGGCCCACATCGAGCTGACGCTCAATGGCGACATCGGCTGGAGCCTGTTCCCCTGGCTCGGCCTGGAGTTGCACGAGGCCAGCGTCGCGACCCTGATCAAACCCGCCGAACCGTTCGCCGACTTGCAGATGCTCGGCCTTTCCGTGCGCGTACTGCCACTGCTGCGCCGCGAAGTACAGATGAGCGACGTGCGCGTCGAAGGCCTGAACCTGCGCCTGAACCGCGACAAGAACGGCCATGGCAACTGGGAAGACATCGGCAAATTGCCGACGCCTGCCACCCCTGCCGGCAGCCCGCCGCCTGCCAGCGAACCCGCTGCCGAGGCCACCGCCCAGGCGGAAAAACCGCCGCAGCCGATCCGCCTCGACATCGACAGCCTGACCGTCAACAACGCCCGCGTGCAGTACAACGACGAGCAGACCGGCAAGCAATTGAGCGCTGAAAGCATCCAGTTGAGCACCGGCGCGGTACACGATTCGACCAATATCCCGCTGAAAGCCACCGCATTTCTCAGCACCAATCAGCCTGTGCTGCGGGTACGCACCGAGCTCAATGGCGAGTTACGCATCGAACGCGCCCTGCAACGCTACAAGTTCGAAGACCTGAAGCTGTCCGGCGAATTGACCGGTGACCCGCTGCAAGGCAAGTCCATGACCTTCTCCGCCCAAGGGCAGATGCTGCTGGATAAAGCGGCGAACGTCGCCGAATGGACCGGGATCAAGATTTCCGCCAACCAGTTGCGTGCCCTCGGAGAACTGAAAGCCAACGATCTGGATAAGACCCCTCAGATCAGCGGCGGCATCTCGATCGCCCAGTTCGATCTGGCGAAATTCATCGACAGCATCGGCCAAAAGTTACCGGCCATGGCCGAAGGCAGCCTGAGCAAAGTCGAGTTGGTCAGCCGCGTTGCCGCGACGCCGACCAGCGTCGCCTTCGACAACATCAACCTGAAACTCGACGACAGCAGCTTCAGCGGCCGCATCGCCGTCGAAGACTTCGCCAAACAATCGCTGCGGGCAATTCTCAAGGCCGATACGTTCAACGCTGACCGCTACCTGCCGCCGAAATCGGCACAAGCCAACAGCGCCACGCAAGTGCGTCAGGCCGAAGTCGCCAGCACCGAAGCCGATGCCATGGCCGGTGCCGGCTCCACGCCGCTGCCGGACAAACCGAGCAAAACCGCCTGGAGCACCGAGCGCCTGCTACCGGTTGAGCGTCTGGCCAAACTCGACGTCGACGCCGACCTGACTTTTGGCCAACTGACCATCGACAAGTTGCCGATCCAGAACGCCGCACTGAAAGCCACCGGCCAAAGCGGCTTGCTGACCCTGACCAACCTGAGCGGCGAACTGTACAACGGCGGTTTCGCCGCCAATGGCACCCTAGATGTACGCCCGAGCGCGCCAGTGCTGAACCTGCAGACCAAGCTCAATCGCGTGCCTGTAGAAAAAATCATCGAAAGCCAAGGCAAGAACCCGCCCGTCAAAGGTCTGGTGACCCTCACCAGCAATATCACCGGCAGCGGCAACAGCCAGCAGGCGCTGATCGATACGCTTAACGGCAACGCCAGTTTCGTGATCAACAACGGCGTGCTGCTCAACGCCAACCTTGAACAGCAACTGTGCAAAGGCATCGCCACGCTCAACCGCAAAACCCTCAGCGGCGAGCCACGCGGCAAGGACACGCCATTCCAGGAACTCAAGGGCAACCTGACCTTGCGCAACGGCATCGCCAGCAACCCGGATCTGAAAGTGCGCATTCCGGGCATGACCGTCAACGGTGACGGCGATATCGATCTGCGCGTGCTGGGCATGGATTACCGCGTCGGCATCATCGTCGAAGGCGACACCAGCGCCATGCCGGATCCGGCCTGTCAGGTCGGCGACAAGTTCGTCGGCATTGAGTGGCCGCTGCGCTGCCGTGGGCCGCTGGAACTGGGCGCCAAGGCCTGCCGCGTGGACAACGACCGCCTCGGCCAGGTCGCGACCAAACTGGCGGGCGACAAGCTCAGCGAGAAGATCAACGAGAAACTCGGCGACAAGGTCAGCCCGGAATTGAAGAACGCATTGAAGGGGCTGTTCAAGCGATGAGAGCGGAGCAGTTTTCAGAGGCGGTGCTCGATTGGTTCGACCGCCACGGCCGCCACGATTTGCCATGGCAGCAAGGCATCAACCCGTATCGGGTTTGGGTGTCGGAGATCATGTTGCAGCAGACTCAGGTCAGCACCGTGCTCAATTACTTCGATCGGTTCATGGCTGCGCTGCCGACCGTCGAAGCACTGGCCGAAGCGCCGGAGGACGAAGTGCTGCACCTGTGGACGGGCCTGGGTTACTACACCCGCGCGCGCAATTTGCAGAAGACCGCGAAAATAGTCGTCAGCCAGTACGGCGGCGAGTTTCCGCGCGACGTCGAAAAGCTCACGGACCTGCCGGGCATCGGCCTGTCCACCGCTGGCGCCATCGCCAGTATCAGCATGGGCCTGCGCGCGCCGATCCTCGACGGCAACGTCAAACGCGTGCTGGCGCGCTTTACCGCGCAAGAGGGCTACCCAGGCGAACCAAAGGTCGCCAAACAGCTCTGGGCCAACGCTGAGCGCTTTACGCCGCACGATCGGGTCAACGCCTACACCCAGGCGATGATGGATCTCGGCGCGACGCTGTGCACGCGCAGCAAGCCGAGTTGCCTGCTGTGTCCGCTGGAACGTGGCTGCGAGGCGCACATGCTTGGCCTGGAAACGCGCTATCCGATTCCCAAGCCGCGCAAAGCCATCCCGCAGAAACGCACGCTGATGCCGATGCTGGCCAATGGCGAGGGCGCGATTCTGCTTTATCGCCGCCCATCGACCGGTTTGTGGGGCGGTCTGTGGAGCCTGCCGGAACTCGACGACCTCGACGACCTGCAACATCTCGCCGATCAGCATTCGCTGGCACTGGGCGAGCAACAGGCACTACCGAGCCTCGTGCACACGTTCAGCCATTTCCAGCTGTCCATCGAACCCTGGCTGGTTCAGGTGCAGGAGGCCAGCCATCACGTGGCCGAGGCCGACTGGCTCTGGTATAACCTCGCCACCCCGCCGCGCCTGGGCCTCGCCGCCCCGGTCAAAACCTTGCTCGAACGCGCGGCCGCCGTCTTGAATGCAGGAGAGTCGCCATGACCCGCACCGTAATGTGCCGCAAGTACAAAGAACAACTCGAAGGCCTGGAACGCCCACCGTACCCGGGCGCCAAAGGGCAGGACATTTTTGACAACGTCTCGGCCAAGGCCTGGGCCGACTGGCAGAAACACCAGACTCTGCTGATCAACGAAAAACGCCTGAACATGATGAACGCCGAAGATCGCAAATTTCTGCAGGGCGAAATGGACAAGTACTTCTCCGGCGAGGAATACGCTCAGGCCGAAGGCTACGTTCCGCCTGCGCAGTAAGCCCACAAAATCGGGGGTCGGATCGTAAGCGACGGAATTAATTTAAGAAATTTTAAAAAAGTCGTTGACGAGAATCCGAAAAACCCTTTTAATGCGCCCCGTTGCCCAGATAGCTCAGTCGGTAGAGCAGGGGATTGAAAATCCCCGTGTCGGCGGTTCGATTCCGTCTCTGGGCACCAAATACCGAAAACCCTGAATCGCAAGATTCAGGGTTTTTTTATGCCCGCGATTTGATCCCCTCCTCCTCGCCCCGCTTCTCTCGGTATTCATCCCCCCCGGGTGTATTGGAAAAAACCCGAAATCTGTATCTCTCCCCGCACAGAAAAACTCGCCAGTATTTCTCCAAGCCTTGGCGATCCCGTGCCTGGCCATACCTCGCGCCCCGCAAACACTCTGCACCTTTCAAGTCGTCAGAGCGCATTACCTGTTTTCTGGAAACCTGTGCATGAGCGCTCTCTTGTTGCAAATGTCCCCCATCGTTCTGGTCATCGCATTAATTCTGGTCGCCCGCCGCCCACCGGTACAAGCCGCGCTGGCGGGCGTGGCACTGGTGCTCGTACTGTGGCTGTCAGGCGCTGCAGGGGCCGTATCCGTCGCGATCACTTCTGCAATCTTTCAGGACACCACGATTCTGTTCCTCAGCACCGCTTGCGTGATCGTACCGGGGCTGGCCTTTGTCATTCTGGTCGAGCGCGGTGGTGCGCCTCAGGCTATCGGCGCCTGGGTCAAAGAGCTCGGCTGGACACCGCCGGCGCAGATTATCTTCATCGTACTGGGGCTGGCGCCGTTACTTGAAGCGATGACGGGTTTCGGCGTCTCGCTGATCGCCACGGTGCCGCTGTTGATGGGCCTGTTCACGCGACAGTCGGGGATGAAAATCGCGCTCGCCGGGATGGTCATCATGCCGTGGGGCACGCTGGGGCTGGCGACGGTGATCGGCGCGCTGCTAGCGCACTTGCCGGCGGCAACCCTCGGCAGTCATTCGGCGCTGATCAGTGCGCCGGTGTTCCTCTGCCTGGCCGCGATTGCCATGTGGCAGGGCGGCATCCGCAGCGTATCGCCGTGGCTGGGGCTAATCGGGGTGACGACGCTGTTTGTCGCGGTGCTGTTTTCGATCAATCTGTGGATCGGGCCGGAAGTCTCCGGTGTGCTGGCCGGTCTGGCCGTGGCCTGCGTTGGCTTGGGCATCTCGTTCGCGCAACGCAGAAAACGGGTGCACTGGCCGAACGCGGCGTGGCCCTATCTGGCCTTGCTGGGGGTGAGCGTTGCGTCGCGAGGATTGTTTGTTCTATCGGGTTGGGATGCGCTGTGGATCGTCAAAGGCGAACACGTTTCATGGAAGCCATTGGCGTCCCCTGGGCTGGCATTGATGATCGTCGCCTTGTGGATGGCGATTCGGCAAAGCGCTGCGGCGGGCTTCCCGTGGCGCGCTCTGTTCAACCGGGCGAAGTTTCCAGTCACGACGATTTTTCTGTTCCTGCTACTTTCGCAGGTGATGGTCAACGCCGGATTCCTGGTCGAAGCGCAGCGCACGCTGCAATCGTTGTCGGGGATTTCCCTGGCGCCAACCATCGCAGTGCTGGCGGGGCTTGCCGGCTATGTCACTGGTTCCAACGTTGGTGGCAACACCCTCGTCATGCCGTCCATCGCCGCGCTGAGCAGCGAACACGGGGCGTGGCTGGCCGCGATGGTCAACAGCGCCGCCGGGCACGGGGCGCTGGGATCGCTGTCGATTCTGTCGCTGATCACCGGGCTGGCGGGCGCCAACCGGCATGAAGAGCACAATCTGATCCGATTCGCCTTCGGCCTGGTTGCGCTCAACATCGTCATAGTTGCTGCAACGGGGGGCGTTTTACTCTACTTTCTCTGAATTGTTTCGAGACACAACAGAGAACTTATGGACAGGTTTGATTTGCCGGACAAGCGCTGGCAGATAGTCAAGGACTGGATTATTCGTCAGATCGACAGCGGTGAGTGGGCAGCCGAAGCAAAGCTGCCCTCGATCCGCACCCTGGCGCGAATGTTTGAAACCAGCATCACCACCGTTCAGCGCGCGTTGGCTGACCTGGAAGCCGATGCCTATATTTCGACCAAACCGCGCGTCGGCTACTTCGTTTCAGCCTCAGGGCAGGCAAAACCCGCCAGTGGGTTTGATTTCTCCAGTGTCACGGTCAACGTCAATCATGCAGTGGTCGCGATGCTCTCCCAAGCCGCCTCGCGCACGACTGCTTCGTTGAATTCAGCGGTGCTGCACAGCGACCTCACACCCGATGTGCTCCTCAACAAGTGCCTTTCGGCGCTGGCCGGCAAGGCTGACAACTCGCTGACCGGACTGGTCGCGCCACCCGGTCTGCCAGCGCTGCGACGACGCATCGCCGGGCTGATGCTGACCCGCGGTGTGGTCTGCGGGCCGGACGATATTCTGGTGACGTCGGGCGACACCAGTGCCCTGGAACTGGCCCTCGAAGCCGTCGCCTCGAAAGGCGCTACGGTCGCCATCGAAACCCCGACCTATTACGGCATTCTGCAGACCATCGAACGCCTGGGCATGCGCGCCTTGCCCATCCGCACGCACGGCAAACTCGGCCTTGACGTCGATCATCTCGAAGAAGCGTTGAAGCTGAAAAAGGTCTCGGTGATCTTTCTCAATCCAACCCTGCAGAATCCTCGTGGTTTCATCATGCCCGATGAAACCCGCGCACGACTTTCGCAGATCGCCCGCGAAGCAGACGTGCCGATCATCGAGGACGACATCTTCTTCGACCTGGTACCGGAAGGCGAACGCCCGCGCGCGATCAAGAGCTACGACAGCAGCGGGCAGACGATTTACTGCTCGTCATTCTCCAAGACCATCGCGCCCGGCTATCGCGTTGGCTGGTGTCTGGCTGGCAAGTACCGCAATGCCATTCTGGCGCAGATATTTTCGCGCAACCTGGCGGTGTCCAGCCTTGCACAAAATGTTCTCAACGAATTTATCGGGCGCGGATACATGGAAGAGCACTGCGCCAGGCTCAGGTCGCAACTGTCTTCGCATGCGAGCTTTGTCGAAGCGCTGGTACGCACGAATTTCCCTGCGGGGACCGTGTATGTGCCACCTCGCGGGGGGTTCATTCACTGGATCGAGTTGCCAGCACACACGGACATGTTGGCGCTGGATCGGTTGGCCAGCGAGCGCGGTTGTTACGTGGCCGGGAGCGGGATTTTTTTTGCCGACGGGCATGCAACCACGGGCGTGCGCATCTGTCTTGGCACAGCGCTGACATCGGATGTGATCGCAATTCTGAAGGTGATTGCCGAGTGCGCGCACCTCGCCGGGCGATCATCAGACGCGTGGCAGATGCTGACTGAACAACATCAAGAAACAGCGGTTTCCTGACCGCGAAGAGGACTTTCGCAGAGCCATCTGATGAACCAGAAAAGAACCCGCATCCCCCTGCCCCATCCGCCGCCGTATCGCCAAAGCCGGGCGACCTTCTGGCTGACCGTACTCGTTGGCGTTCTGATTACCTTCGCTATCGGCGCATCCATCTGGATGCTGTTCGACAGCTGGACCAGCGGTTCCATCACCACAACCAATCGCGGCCCGAAAGACACCTATACCCTGGCCCTGCAACCCCGGCGGTTCTGGATCGAGTTCGTGTCGCAAAGCTTAGGCACCGCGCTCCTGCTGTTTATCGGGGTGTTCGGATTGTGGATTTATCGCAAAGTGCAGGAGCCTGTGAAGAAGCCGAAAGGCAAGCGCACTCGGCGATAAGCGAGGATCGCCCTCAGAGGGTGTTGACGTAGTCGACTGGCAGCAAGACCGTGTCCAGCGCAGCATCTACCGGAAGGGACACAACAGTGATCAACGGACACACGATCATGATGTAACAGATCACAGCCTCTGCCATACCGTCTCCTCCTCTCACGCCGAGCAAGTGCAGGTTGCCATCGACGCCTTTGTAGTAAGACTCTTCAGAGGCGCCGTTCAAGCGACCAATCATGGTTCCACAACCGGCCATCATCAAAAACAGGCATATTACCGAGCCGAAACGCAAAATCCCTTTCAAAGCCGTACTTCCTTTGCCATCCCAATATGAGGCGCGCGATTGTACTCGCGTCGATCCTTCGCCACTAATCGCTATGGTCGCGAAGTGGGTTGCGCCTTAACGAGGCGATCGATTCGTGACGCACCGCGTCACAGATTCCCGAGATGCAATTAATCTAAACCTGGACTGCAGTGCGCCCCATTCATTGCACTATCACCACGTTGAAGTTCATTCTCGGTTGGATTCCGCCAAGGCCCGGTTCTCATGAGCTCATGCAGCACAGCGTGTTCGCGCGATACAGCAACGGTCAGTCAATCCTTCAAGGAAACAGCCGCCGACGGTTTTGTACTCGGAGGTTTCACCTGGCGTCAGGCCCTGCCCGACACCCAGCGCCCGGTGGTGATCATCAATGCCGCCACTTCGGTGCGCTGCCGTCACTACTCGCGTTTCGCAGCCTATCTGTTCGCCAATGGCTTCGACGTCATCACCTACGATTACCGTGGCATCAGTGAGTCGCGCCCCGGCTCAATCAAAGGCCTCAACGCCTCATGGACCGATTGGGGCGCGCTGGACTTCGAGGCGATGCTCCGGCGCGCGCAGCGGGAATTTCCCGGACAGCCCATCGATGTGGTCGGGCATAGTTTTGGTGGCTGCGCGGCAGGCCTCGGTGAATCCGGACAGATCATCCGACGGCTGGTCACCGTCGGCGCGCAGTTCGCCTACTGGCGCGATTACGCCCCTGAACAGCGCTGGCGCATGTTCGGCAAGTGGCACCTGCTGATGCCGCTGCTGACGCTGATCTGCGGCTACTTCCCCGGTAAACGCCTCGGCTGGCTGGAAGACACGCCGGCGGGTGTCGTTCGCGACTGGAGCACGCCTGCCCCGCGCTATGAACGACGTCCAAGCGGCCGGGCGATGCTGGCGAAAACGGGCCGCCTGCCCTTCGCTAACGTCCGCGCAAAAACCCTGGCCATCAGCATCAGCGACGATCCTTACGGCACAATCCCGGCCGTCGAACGCCTGCTCGGTTACTTCGAAAACGCTGCAAAAACTCACCTGCGCATCGAGCCGCAGGACATCGGCGAACAACAAGTCGGACATTTCGCCTTTTTTCGCAGCGCATACCAAGCCACACTATGGCCTATCGCTCTGACCTGGCTGCAAACCGGCGCACTGGCCCCCGATACACCCGGGTGGCCAGTGCCACGCAGCTGAACCCTTTCAACGCACGACGGAACACACCATGGCCTCCGCCAACAAGCAGCAAAAACGCGCCGCCCGGGCTAAAACCAAGGCCAGGCAGAACCGCAGCAAACGCGCCGAGGCGCCGGTCGAGCTGGACCCGAACGACGACCGTATCGACTTCGAGTCGGTGGACCTGACTGAACTGTTCAAGAAAATGATCGACGCCGAGAAGGTCAGCCAGCAAGCGATGTGCACCGCATTCCTCGAAGACCCGCTGCTGGAACTGGTCTACGAGCAGGAAGGCGAAGAAGGCGCAATGGATTTCATCCTCGCTGCGCTGATCGAGTATCGCCAGTGGTCGCAGGAAACCGACGAGGCCGGCGCGCTGGCGTGGATCGAATCCCCGGCCTTCCAGGCTGACTATGTGGCAGCGTCCGACGCGATCGCTGCACAAACCCAACAGAAGAACTGAGTTCCCATGGCATCCCTGAACAAACAACAGAAACGCGCCAAACGCGCCAAGGCCAAAGCCAAGCAAATCCGTATGGTCGGCCGTAAGCCGCTGGACCAGGACGAAGACCTCGGCCACCTCGCCGAGCCGATCCCGGAATACACCTTGGCGATGTTCAGCAAAATGCGCGACGCCGAAGCCGTCAGCCGCAACGAGATGCTGCTGACCCTGCTGCGTGAACTGGCGTTCATCATCGTTGACCATCCTGAGTTGCTGGACATGGAAAACGCCGAAAACGAAGGCATGGCCGCCACCCACCTGGCCGCCGACATGCTGATCGACTACCGCATGTGGGCCGACGGCATGGACATCGAAACCGCCCAGGCCTGGCTGAGCGAACCGCAGTTCATCACCGATTTCGGGATTGCGCTGGATACTTACGGCAAGTCGCAGGAAGAGAAGAGCGAGTAACCATCGCTCTCAAACAAAAACGGCCGCTCGTCATCACTGACAGCGGCCGTTTTGTATGGAGATTGGATAACCCTTCGTCTGAGGGTTAGGTATATCCCATTGACATATCCCAGTCTCAACCTATCCTTTGGTCCAGCACAGGCGTAGCCCCTGGAGGACGCATATGGAACAAACCACAATTTTCATGAGCAATAGAAGCCAGGCTGTTCGACTTCCCAAGGCAGTCGCGATGCCCGGCGATGTCAAACGCGTAGAAGTAATCGCCATTGGTAGAACTCGCGTCATCACGCCCGCGGGCGAAAGCTGGGACAGCTGGTTCGATGGCGACAACGTTACATCTGATTTCATGGCTGACCGTGGTCAACCCGCTGATCAGGAGCGCGAGTCGTTCTGATGATCAAATACATGCTGGATACCAACATCTGCATCTTCACCATTAAAAACAAACCACAAATTGTCCGGGAAGCTTTCAATCGACATTCCGGGCAATTGTGCATCAGCGCTATCACGCTCATGGAGCTTATTTACGGTGCTGAAAAGTCCGCGGCCCCAGAAAAGAATCTAGCGGTTGTCGAAGGATTCGTTGCGCGATTGGAAATCTTGCCTTTCGATAATGACGCAGCAGCACAGACCGGGATGATTCGATCTGAACTTGCGAAAGCGGGAACACCCATTGGGCCGTACGACCAAATGATCGCAGGCCACGCGCGGTCACTTGGACTTATCGTGGTCACGAACAATGTGCGGGAATTTGAACGTGTTTCCGGATTACGCATTGAGGACTGGGTTCATCCCGACTGAACAAAGCTCTCAAACAAAAACGGCCGCTCGTCATCACTGACAGCGGCCGTTTTGCGTTACGCGTTACGCGTTACGGATCAGTTCAACACCACCGCGCCGCGTTTTTCCAGCTTGCGGCGGCGTGCCACCAGCAGGCCGGCAGCGACTACCAGCAGGCTCAACAGGCCGGTCGCGAGGATTTCCACGCGGTGCGCTTCCTGGAACAGCATGATGGTCAGGGCCGCGACGATGAAGATGATTACCGCGTAGGTCAGGCCCGGGAACAGCCACATGCTGAAGGCGATTTTCTCGCCGCGCGCCATGCGCTGTTTACGCATACGCAGTTGCGAGAACGCGATCACCAGGTACACCAGCAGCGCGATGGCGCCGGAGCTGGCCAGCAGGAATTCGAACACTGCAGCCGGAGCCACGTAGTTGGCGAATGTGCAGAGGAAAGCGGCGCCGGTGGACAGCATCACCGCCCAGTAAGGCGTACCGCTTTTGTTGACCCGAGTCGACATGGCCGGTGCATCACCGCGCTTGCCGAGGGAGAACAGCATGCGCGACGAAGTGTAGAGGGCCGAGTTCAGGCAACTGGTTACAGCGACCAGCACCACGATGTCGACGATCATCTTGGCGTTCGGGATGCCCATGCGCTCAAGCACGGTCTGGTAGGAACCGAGGTTGGCCAGGGTCGGATCGTTCCATGGCACCAGGGCCACAACGATGAAGATCGATACGAGGTAGAACAGGCCGATCCGCCAGATCACCGAGTTGGTGGCCTTGGAAATCTGTTTGCCCGGGTCCTTCGATTCCGCGGCCGCAATGGTCACGATTTCAGTACCCATGAACGAGAACATGGTGGTCAGGATCGCACCCAACACCGCACCCATGCCGTTAGGCAGGAAGCCACCGCTGTCGAACAGGTGCGAAACGCCGCTGACCTGGCTGTTTGGCAGGTAGCCGAAGATGGCCGCCAGACCGAGGATGATGAAGCCGATGATCGCCAGCACTTTGATCAGCGCGAACCAGAATTCGAACTCGCCGTAATTCTTCACGCTGAACAGGTTGGTCACGGTCAGCAGCAGGGTGATGACCAGTGCAAACGCCCAGATGCCTACGTCGGGGAACCAGGCGTGCAGAATGGTTGCGGCGGCGTTGGCTTCCAGCGGAATCACCAATACCCAGAACCACCAGTACAACCAGCCGATGGTGAAACCGGCCCAGTGCCCGATGGCACGGTCGGCGTAAGTCGAGAACGAGCCGGTGTCGGGCGAAGCAACCGCCATTTCGCCGAGCATCCGCATCACCAGCACCACCAGGGTACCGGCGGCGGCGTAGGCCAACAGCACGGCGGGGCCTGCGGCAGCGATGGCGTGACCGGAGCCAACGAACAGACCGGCGCCGATAACACCGGCGATCGACAACATGGTCACATGACGCGGTTTGAGCCCCTGTTCGAGGCCATTGGAGCTTGGGGTACTGCTCATCGGAACTACCTTTGCAAGGAAAGCGATTGCGTCCGGCCCGTCTGGTTTTCCCTTCTCGTAAAAAGAATCCAACGGGGCGTTCCTTATTCTGCACGCAAGTTTTGCGCCAAAATGTTTCAAAGTCTTCTGTGCCGCGGCTTTGCGCGGGACCCGACAGTCATCGCAAGTCATTGGATTTAATGGCAATCCGCCAGAGCGTTACCCTGCGACTCACTTTTCAAACGAATCAGCGCACCAGAAACACACTGAAAAAGTGTGGGATGCACAATAAAAGGGCGAATCGGGAACGTTCGGCCGGATAGCGCTTCCAACACCCCGCCAAAGCTGGCAACATCGCGCCTTTTTTTACGCGACACTCACGGGTTTGCACGATCAAGCACCCGTTCGGTTGTTGATGGGGCGACAGTCTGCTGCGCCGATGCGACAACCTGTCACATGCCATCCGTTTACCGCTCCCGGCGCTGTTGGCTGCCATTGAAACGCTATGCTAGCTTGGCCGCCTCGCCAGGAAGGTCAACCAACAGCAGGAGTGCAACATATATGAGGAACGCACATGGCTGAGGCCACGCCCGCGCTTGAAATCCGCAACTTGCACAAACGCTACGGACAGCTTGAGGTGCTCAAAGGCATCTCGCTGACCGCCCGCGACGGCGATGTGATCTCGATCCTCGGTTCCTCCGGTTCCGGCAAGTCCACGTTCCTGCGCTGCATCAACCTGTTGGAAAACCCGCACCAGGGCCAGATCCTGGTGGCCGGTGAAGAACTCAAGCTCAAGGCCGCCAAAAATGGCGAACTGGTTGCCGCCGATGGCAAGCAGATCAATCGCCTGCGCTCCGAGATTGGTTTTGTATTTCAAAACTTTAATCTGTGGCCGCACATGAGCATCCTCGACAACATCATTGAGGCACCGCGTCGCGTGCTCGGCCAAAGCAAGGCCGAGGCCATCGAAGTCGCCGAAGCGCTGCTGGCCAAGGTCGGCATCGCCGACAAGCGCCATGCTTACCCGGCGCAACTGTCCGGCGGTCAGCAACAGCGTGCGGCGATTGCCCGCACGCTGGCGATGCAGCCGAAGGTGATCCTGTTCGACGAGCCCACCTCGGCACTTGACCCGGAAATGGTTCAGGAAGTACTTAGTGTCATCCGCGCATTGGCCGAAGAAGGCCGCACCATGCTGCTCGTGACCCACGAAATGGGCTTCGCCCGTCAGGTCTCCAGCGAAGTGGTGTTCCTTCATCAAGGCCTTATAGAAGAGCAAGGATCGCCACAGCAGGTGTTCGAAAACCCGCTTTCGGCGCGCTGCAAACAATTCATGTCCAGCAACCGCTAACGGAGCAACATGCATGCAGAATTTTAAAAAGGTCTTCCTGGCCGCCGCCGTCACCCTGGCGTTCAGCGCCGGTGCCATGGCCGAAACCCTGAAGATGGGCATCGAAGCGGCTTACCCGCCGTTCAACAATAAAGACGCCAGTGGCAACGTAGTCGGCTTCGACAAAGACATCGGCGACGCCCTGTGCGCGAAGATGAAAGTCGAATGCACCGTGGTCACGTCCGACTGGGACGGCATCATCCCGGCCCTGAACGCGAAGAAATTCGACTTCCTGATCTCCTCGCTGTCGATCACCGACGAGCGCAAAGGCGCGGTGGACTTCACCGACCCGTACTACTCGAACAAGCTGCAATTCATCGCACCGAAAAACGTCGACTTCAAGACCGACAAGGACTCGCTCAAGGGCAAGGCCATCGGAACGCAGCGTGCCACGCTGGCCGGTACCTGGCTGGATGACACCTACGGCAGCGATGTCAACGTCAAACTCTATGACACCCAGGAAAACGCCTACCTCGACCTGACTTCCGGTCGTGTCGACGCAATTCTCGCCGACAAGTACGCCAACTATGACTGGCTGAAAAGCGACGCTGGCAAGAACTACGAGTTCAAGGGCGACCCGGTTGTAGAAAGCGACAAGATCGGCATCGCTGTGCGCAAGGGTGACCCACTGCGCGAGAAGCTGAACGCCGCGCTGAAGGAAATCGTCGCCGACGGCACTTACAAGAAGATCAACGACAAGTACTTCCCGTTCAGCATCTATTGATCCTGACCTGTGGGACTGGCGCCGTGATTCGACGGCGCCAGCTCCCGACTTTGCCTGCCGCAATTTGAACAGAAACCCATGATTATCGACCTCTACGGATTCGGCCCGGCCCTCGCTGCCGGCGCGCTGATGACCGTCCAACTCGCTCTCACCGCCCTGTGCCTGGGTCTGGTGCTCGGCCTGCTCGGCGCTTTGGCCAAGACTTCCCCGTACAAGCCGCTGCAATGGTTTGGCGAAACCTACTCGACCATCGTACGTGGTGTGCCGGAACTGCTTTGGGTTCTGCTGATCTACCTCGGCACCGTCAAGACGATGAATGCCATTGGCGAATACTTTGGCAATCCAGACCTGGCGCTAAGCCCCTTTGTGGCCGGCGTAACCGCCCTCGGACTGTGCTTTGGCGCCTATGCCACGGAAGTCTTTCGTGGCGCCATCCTGGCCATTCCGAAAGGTCACCGTGAGGCCGGCCAGGCCCTGGGCCTGTCGAAATGGCGGATCTTCACCCGGTTGATCATGCCGCAGATGTGGCGTATAGCCCTGCCAGGCCTTGGCAACCTGTTCATGATCCTGATGAAAGACACCGCGCTGGTGTCGGTGATCGGCCTGGAGGAAATCATGCGCAATGCGCAGAACGCGGTGACCTTCGCCAAACATCCATTCACCTTCTATCTGGTCGCAGCCGTCATGTATCTGGGCCTGACGATACTGGCGATGGTCACCATGCACTTCCTGGAAAAACGCGCCGCTCGTGGCTTCGTGAGGACGACGTAATGGAATGGGAAGTCATCTATAAGTGGCTGCCGAAGTTCTTTCAGGGCGCCGTCCTGACACTCGAACTGGTGGGCATCGCCGTTATTCTCGGGTTGTTGCTGGCGATCCCTCTGGGTATCGCGCGCTCCTCCAAGCTCTGGTTTGTTCGCGCATTTCCTTACGCTTACATCTTTTTCTTTCGGGGCACTCCGCTGCTCGTGCAACTGTTCCTGGTCTACTACGGCCTGGCTCAGTTCGACGCCGTACGCGACAGTTTCATGTGGCAGTACTTGCGAGATCCATTCTGGTGCGCCGTCGCCACGATGACCCTGCATACCGCCGCCTATATCGCCGAGATCCTGCGTGGCGCCATTCAAGCCATCCCGCCGGGCGAGATCGAAGCCGCACGCGCACTGGGCATGTCCAAGGCCAAGGCATTGTTCTATATCGTCCTGCCCCGCGCCGCGCGCATCGGCCTGCCGGCCTACAGCAACGAAGTCATTCTGATGCTCAAGGCCAGTTCTCTGGCGAGCACGGTGACCTTGCTCGAACTCACCGGCATTACCCGCACGATCATTGCCCGTAACTACCTCACAGTGGACATGTTCTTTACCGCTGGCGTCATTTACCTGCTGATGTCGTTTGTTCTCGTTCAGGCATTCAAACAGCTGGAGCGATGGTTACGCGTCGATGCCTGCCAAGGACGCTGATTCCTCCTGTGTGCTGACGGGCGAGGAGCTACTCGCCCGCTTCACCGCGTTGGATGCTTTCTTGATTGAGCATCAGGCGCTGTGGAAACCTCGTCCGTTCACTCATCTTTCGCTTGCCTGGGAAGCGTCCTACCCGGAGTTGGCCTTGTGGCTACGCGGACGGTCGCTGGACGATGCGGAAAACACACACAACCAACCTGCCGATCTTGTGGATGCGCCGGAGCCTTTTGCCTCACTGGCGGCGATATCGGCTGCGCTGAGCGCAGTCGGTGAGTTGCCGGGGCATGCGCTGGAAGCTGCGGGACATCGCTTGAAGGTCGATGTGCCGGGGCGCAAGTGGCTGCAGATTGAAGCGTTTGCCAGTCGTCTGTCTTTTGCCTCGCAACCGACGCACTGGCTCGATTGGTGTTCCGGCAAGGGGCATTTGGGTCGACGCCTGCTGCGTGAAGGGCAACAACTGACGTGCGTTGAATACGATCCGGCGTTGGTTGCCAGCGGTCAGGCGCTGAGCCAGCGCCATCGTCTGCATGCCTTGCATGTCGAGCAGGATGTCTTGGCGGCAGATGCAGCGACTGTGTTGAACGCCCAACACACACCGGTCGCCTTACACGCCTGCGGCGATCTGCATGTGCGCCTGATGCAACTCGCCTCCGCCAGCGGCTGCAAACAACTGGCCATCGCCCCGTGCTGCTACAACCGGATCAACCGCACCACCTATCAGGCATTGTCCTGCGCCGGTTTGAAATCCGCCCTACAGCTGTCGCAGGAAGATCTGGCCCTGCCAATGAGCGAAACCGTCACTGCCGGTGCGCGAGTCCGACGCCAGCGCGACACATCAATGGCCCGCCGTCTGGCCTTCGACCTCCTGCAACGGCAATTGCGCGGCATCAACGAATACCTGCCAACACCCTCCCTGCCCAGCGCCTGGCTGGACAAACCGTTCGCCAATTACTGCCACGATCTGGCTGCGCTCAAAGAGTTATCCACAATCGGCGGGCAAGACTGGCCGGCACTGGAAACTGCCGGTTGGCAGCGGTTAGCCGAAGTTCGTAACCTGGAATTGTTGCGAGGATTATTCCGACGGCCATTGGAGCTTTGGCTGAATCTGGACCGGGCACTTTTCCTCGCCGAGCAGGGATACGTCGTACGCCTTGGCACCTTCTGCGAAACAGCCCTCACACCACGTAATCTGCTGCTGTTGGCCGAACGCGAATAAATCATCGACTCCCTGTGGATAACTCTGTTGATGAATTCTCGGTGGATCCAATATCCATGCCTGTTTCGAGCCTTTAACAGCGCTGGTCATTTTTTGTTCATATTGATAAAAAACCAATAAAACAGGGATTTGCAAACAAAATGAGAAGGAGTCCACAAATAACCGCTTAAGCACGGATTCGTGCCAGCCGGTTGTGCATAAGCCGCCAATAAAAACGACATAACCGCCGAAATTCACGGGTTCGAATCGAATAATTGCGGCGCATCGCCAGCCTTGCTATACAAGTCCACAGCGTGCCGCCAGCGCACCTCCAAATAAGAACAATCAGACCGACAGGAAGCGACCGTGACGTTCATTTCTTATGCGCAGAATTTCGAAGACGTCCGCTTGTGGCGTGCCCTCAAGCAAGTCGAACACGGCTTCTACATCGATGTTGGCGCCAACGATCCAAATCACGACTCGGTCACCAAAGCTTTCTATGACCACGGCTGGCAAGGCGTCAACGTCGAACCGATGCAGGACTACCACGACGCCCTCTGCCAGCAACGCCCCCGCGACGCCACCGTGCAATGCATCGCCAGCGATCAGCCCGGCGAAATGACCTTCTACGCCATCCCTGACACCGGCCTGTCCACAGCCGATCCGGCGATCGCCCAGCACCACAAAAATCAAGGCATGGACGTGCGCAGCCTCACCGTGAAGGCCCGTACGCTGACGTCGATCTGCGAACAATATGCCGCCGATCGGCCGATCCACTTTCTGAAAATCGACGTCGAAGGCCACGAAGAAAGCGTCTTGCGCGGCATGGACTTCACTCGCTTCCGCCCCTGGATCATCGTCATCGAAACTCCATGGGACCGCGATCACACTTGGGAACCGCTGGTCACCGACGCCGGATATCAAGCGATCCTGTTCGACGGCCTCAACACCTGGTTCCTCGCCGACGAATACATACAGCTCAAACCGGCTTTTGACATCCCGCCGTGCAACCTCGACAACTTCCAACTGTGCAAAGGCCACGCCTTCGCCCACCCGATCAGCGCCAGTGAACTCGACACCGCCCAACAACTGGCCAATGCTCTACAACGCGCCGAACAGGCCGAAGCACAGCTGTCTGCCCTGCAAAACAGCCGCACATTGAAAGCAGTGCAAACGCTGCGAAACGTGCTGCGCAGGGCTTGATTCGAGCGGATGCAAAAATAGTCTGAATTCAGGGGTTTACAGAAATTATCCAGTCGCTATAATCGTCGCCCACACGCCGGTATAGCTCAGTTGGTAGAGCAACTGACTTGTAATCAGTAGGTCCCGGGTTCGACTCCTGGTGCCGGCACCATACAAAACGAAGGCTCGCAGAAATGCGGGCCTTTGTTGTTTCTGGGGCATTTATATGTCTGGCAAATTCACCTTCAACGTAAATAGCGCCTCCCCTCCCCGCACACTTCCCCCGACTCGCCACACTTCCTCTTACACACTTCGAAAGCGCGGACTTTGAACCAACGGTTCACATTTCCATCTTTATGCTAAATTATGAAATAGCAATAATTATGGTGTACACATAAAAAGGTGTAATCGTATGAGCAGCATTTTTCAGCGCCCAGAACTGGCCGAGTCAATGGCTAACCAGCTTCTCAATCCAGGTGTGCTCGACGAAGGTCTGCGCTCAGGTTTATTTCTATCTGGCCTGCGCCGCACAGGCAAAACGACGTTTCTGAGGAACGACCTTATCCCGGCCTTGGAAGAAGCAGGTGCTTTGGTCATCTACGTCGACTTATGGAGCGACACTCTGGCCAACCCGGCAACGCTTGTGCACAACGCCATCCGGGAAACCCTGAAAGATCTGCAAACGCCGGGCTCCTCTGCCTTGGAAACATTCAAGCGAGTCAGCAATGTTGAAATCGGCGCCGCTGGATTCAAGTTCGGCTTCAAACTAGACAGCATTGGCAACGTCGACGGCCCAACACTGGCGCAAGCACTCACCGAAGTCGTAGATCAAGCCAAGACGGATCTGGTGTTGATCATTGACGAGGTGCAGCACGCCATTTCCTCAGACGACGGCAATCAGCTGCTCCTGGCACTCAAGGCTGCCCGCGACGCCATCAACCCTCGCCCGAAAACGCCGGGGTACTTTCTATTTATCGGAACCGGTTCGCACAGAGCGCAAGTCAGCGAACTGACCGCCAAACGCAACCACGCCTTTTCCGGCGCCACGTCCGCAGCCTACCCGTTGCTGAAAGGCGATTACGTTGAATTCCTGCTCAACCGACTCGCAATGACAGTGAAGAAGGACAAGTTGCCGTCCCTCGAAGCCGCTGTCGAAGCGTTCAACACTTTGGGAAATCGACCTGAAGAAATGCTGAAGGCCCTACGCCAACTCTTACAGCAAGAGGGCGAGCCAGATGTTTTCCTACCAGTAATCGCCAGCACACTACGCTCGGCGGCGGCAAACATCGAGCTGGAAAAAGTCGAGCAACTGGGTAGCCTGGCTCAAGCTGTTTTCAACAAGATCGCCTCTACAGAAGGCGATGCTCGCGGAATTTTTTCCACAGACGCAGCGGCTGAATATTCAAAGTCCGTCGGGCGAGAGGTGCGGGTCGAAGAAATTCAACCGGTAGTGATTGCGCTGGTTGCCGAGAACATCATCATGCGACGCGGGCATGGGATTTACGCGATTACAGATCAGTTTGTTCAAGAGATCTGGCTGGAAGAGCGGGCTTTGATTGAGGGGAGTTAGGCCGCGGCTGATTTTTATTCAGTGACGGCATTTCTGCCGTGCAGTTAAAGCAATCATCTCAGTGAGCCAGTTCGGGGCGGACGTTACTCCTCCAGGATCAAGATGACGAATTATCCACAGGCGTAGAAAAGATCGGGCAAAGCGCTGTCGTTGACAGCAACCCAGGTAGCCAGAACCTTTGAGTCTACGCCACACAGTGATGGTTCTCCCAAAGTGCGATTAGCGTCCGGCGGCTCGCACGGTCACAGCGATGTGATGGATGCCTACTTTTACCAGTGTGCCCACTGCGGCAACTCATCCCCTTTCATAGCTGTCCTGCAGCAACCTATCCACTTGGCCATTTCCTTGTGCCAACCTGCGCCCGTCTCTTTCTTCCGGAAAGAGACGGGCGCTCCTACCGCTGCTGCAGCCCAATTCGTACAAGGCTTTGCGGCAGTCCCTCTAGTGACATTCGGCGTGACAAACACCGAAGTCACCAGCAACAGCGATGCAGATGATGGTACCGCAACCCACGGAGTGGACTGCACCTGACTGACAGTCAGGCATGCCCCGGTCATCGCTTCACTGCCTTCACCCGACTCAGGATCTCGCGGCACCGGTCTCGTCAGCTGGTGCAGCCTCCACCCGCCCACTTCTTCGGAGGTGTTCAGGAGGTTAGATCATGAGATGCCCAAGCTCCCGGTCGTAAAGAGCCGCCAGTCCCGCGTTAGTGGACAACCCTCACAGGTCGCAGGGGCCTTGATCCCTGATAACACTCAACATCCGTGGCGGGATGACGTGGGGAAAGCTTCAAGGATTTTGGCTTCGAGAGGAGTTGGATCATGGCATTGGTCGGTAGACGGGATGGGCGCAATTTTGGCTATGGGCGACAACTGAGTTATGCCGGGCCGCAGGCGCTGAAAGATCTATTTGGCGGCGGGCATTACGGCACGGTCAAAGCGCACAGTGATCGGTGGCGGGCGTTTGTGCGCTGGTGCCGGTCCGAAGGTGGGCCGGGATTCAACGATGCGAGGAAGATCAATCGGCAGACCTTGCTGGACTACGCCGGGTACCTACGCCAGCAAGTTGAAAATGGTGAGCTTGCAATCGCGACTGCGCAAAACCGATTGTCCAGCGTCAACAGAACCATGGCCGCGCTTCGTGGTGATCAGTATGTAAGGGTGGCGAGTCCGAGCAAGGCGCTTAGGATGCCGCGCACCGGCGTCCGCACCATGCCTCCGCAAGGCCAGGACCGCGATCACGTAAAACGTATCGTCGACGTCCTCTCCGAACATCTGCAGCCGCGCGCCGCGGCCATCGCTCAGTTGGCGCGAGCAACCGGCATGCGCCTGCGAGAGGCCATTTTGGCTGATATTCCTCGACTGCAAAGGGAGGCCGAACGATACGGTAAGATCAACATTCAAGATGGCACCAAAGGTGGCCGCTCGGGTGCGTCGGCGCCTCGTTGGATCTGGGTGGATAATCATATTCGTGAAGCGCTCACGTACGCCAAGCAGGCCTCTCCCGTCGGAAGCGACAACTTGCTTGCACTGAACGAAAGCTACCTAGACTTTCAACAGCGAATCATCCGCCCTGCACGGGACATCCTTCACGCGCACAACCTCAAGGGATTCCACGAATTGCGTGCGGCCTACGCATGCGAACGGTATGAGCAGATTACAAACCAACTTGCGCCAATCAAAGGAGGTAGTTGCTACCAGCTCGACCAACACCTCGATCAGGAGGCACGCGCACAAATCAGCTATGAGCTGGGGCACGGTCGTATCGACGTAGTTTCGGCTTACATCGGTGGCCGAGCATGAGCAAGCCATTCGATATGGAGGTATTCCTCGCGGGAGTCATGAGCGGATCGCAAACGACACGTCAGCGCCACCTACACCAAGCAAAAGCCATCCAAGAAGCTATAGCTGTGCGCTGGCACCGAGACAATCCGTGGACTTGGCAGCGAAAACATCTAGTCTGGTTCTTAAATCAGCAGGTGAACCAGCGAGCAGAATCAACGCGCTATTACTATATATTGACCGTAAACTTACTCACTCTTCGCCTAGGAAAGTCTTGGCAATTCCAAATCATCAGCAAAGCCAACCACCCACATTGAGCACCTCACCATCAATACATAATACAGAGACCATCCAAGATGGTCTCTTTAACAACTGAAGCAGGCACACATAAAAATCAGAGCCCTTAATTAACCGCAAAGACTTGCTTAAAGTCTAAACCCTCAGCATCCAAATTATACTTTTTGAATTTATATTGCATATAAGCCGACATTTCATCTTCGTGCGTGGAAAGAATTATTTGCCTATCTGAAAACTCCGTCCTTAACAAATCAACAAACCCAGCAACATTTATATCGTCTAGTGTTTGGACAGGATCATCAATTAACAAAATAGCGTTCCTTGCGTACCTCTTATTTAAAGCCAGCGTAAATGAAAGCACCAACGAAGAAAGCTGCCCTGAACTCATAGAGAATATTACATCATGCAATTTTTTAGGGTTTTCTCGAAATGATAGATTTTTACCATCGGTTTCAATAAAAATTCCAAGACCACTTTGAAAGTTCTGCAAAAGCCTCCCTGAATATATATGAAATAGCACTTCAATGCCTTTAGCAATTGACGCTACATAAGAGTTCAAATTCTCATTATAAATACCCCTGAGCTTACTTAGAGCCTTATCCAGATAAATGGCTTTCTTGTAAATATCTTCGGCCGCACTATAGGATTTTTCCTTGTCCTTGATATCGCCATAGATACTTCTAGTATAGGCTGCCTTCACATAGGAAATTTTTCTATCAATCGAATCCAATTCAATACTTAAAGCCGCATTATCATCTTCCAGAAATACTTGCTCAAAAATTTCTTGAAAATCCTCATCAATAGAATCATGATCGACAACGCGATACAAAGCACTAACAGCCTCACCAAGCCTGTTAACGTCCAAAGATTCTTGCAAGTCAAAGCTTATACAGTAAAAAGGTCTTACATCAATATCATAAGATAAGTATGCGCGCACAAGCTTACGCAAATACGAAACCTGCTCCTCGCGAAGCTCTGTGATTTTTTTCTTATAATCTATAGAGTCTTTCTGAACAGTAGCGTGTTCGCCTATAGCTTTGCGAATAGGACCTAAGACTTTCCTTTCAAACAGTTCTATATTTCGTTTCAGCGCTTCTCCATTAACATCAACAAGGGTCTCTAGAACTAATCTTTGGGATTCCATGTGACGCAGTAACTCGTCGTACGACTTCCAGTCATAGCCACATGCAGGACAATTGGCATCATCATGATTTATATGTTCAGAGGAGTACTTAGAAACAAATAGATCTCTAGCAGCCTTCAATTCATTGTAAGCAAGTTCGACGGCGTTTGAGTTCTCCACAATCAATTTTATTTCAGCAACAGCCTGTGAAAAATCATTGTAGTTCAACTCAAAACCAAAACTATCAAACACTTCAGAATCAAACTTCAAATCTTCTTTTAACGACGAGGGAATCCCGCTTTCAAATTTACTTAAAAAGTCCACACCAAAATCATAAAGAGCGACATCATTTCTATATACTGCGATCGAATCCAGACGACCACCAAACCTTAGTAGGCTCTCAAGTGCCTCCTGCTTTGGCTTCAGGACCTTATCAATCTTAGAGTTATATTTGAAGTTAATAAAATTATCTACTCCTTCTATAAATTTCCTAAGCCTATTCAATGCCCCTTCATCACCTAACCAGGTAGCTATAATTGAAGAATTGACTACGATATCTTCATGATCCCATGGCTGATGAGTAGCAGGGATTAATCTTTGAAAAGGTTCACTGACGTTTTCATCCCCGACATTAACAGATCGATGCAACTGCTCAATCTCTGTTTTTCGCGAATTCAAGTCTTCCCTTTTCGCAGTTGTCTTTAGGCTAGCGATCAACTCTTTCGCGCTGTCAATTTTTTTAATTTTCTCTCTGTAATCCCCCACATCAAACAAGTGGTCAATTTTCTGCTGCTTAGTCGACGCTTTGCTCTTTAAAATAGCTGTATTATCTTCTTGCTCGATGTAATGAAAAAGCTTGAAATCTCGTAGATAACCGACCCCAAGTATTGTTCCTAAGAAAGACTCTTCATCCTGAACTAACCGCCCCTCCCCATCTATGCTAGTCAACTCATAGAGCTTAAACAGCTTTAATCCAAGCCCCTTCCCTTTATCCAGCTTATCCTTACTCGCGCTTCTTTTTAAATAGAATAGTCCATGACTGGTTTCAATTTCCGCCACAATTGAAATTTCAGCCCCTGGAACCGCTTGGTCATGGACTATTGGGCTGCCTAAGGCTATCGAGCGTTTATCAACTACGGAGTTTTCCAAGTTGTTGTAGCGGCCAATATCGCCGGTCAGAAGAAACTCTACAGCATCAAAAAAAGAGGTTTTCCCAAACCCATTAGGCCCATCCAAGATTGCCAAGTTACAACTACCAATCTCAAATTGATGACCCGCAAATGCTTTGAAGTTTTTCAGAACAAGTTTCTTAATATTTAACTTCATGGCCGGCCTCAGCTATTTTATCAACCAAATTTTTCAATAGAGACTCGGCGCTATCAAATCCATCAACATTCAAATCAAGCACACTGGACTCAATAAAGGATAAGAGTTCCGGTTGTTTTGTGTTGCTAATTTTTTCGCGATGTCGAATGTAAAGCCCTTCTATATCAGCCGCCTCACCTTCTCCGATATCTATGAATCCAAGTTTTATGACCACCCTATAAATTAATTCCTCCCAGCTTTCAGTACCCAAAGAGTTTTTATAACTGGAAAAAACATCAGGATTGTTCACCGAGCTTAAAATCAAATCTGCAACATTCCCCTCTCCGAGCCTTTCATTGAGGCTAACTATCTCGGCATCTGTATGGTAGAGCACATGTTTCTTGAAAAAAAATAAATCTTCTTCCGTAGCATGAACTTCAGAAATAATTTTATCCGTGATTTTTTCGACAGGCCAAATACAAACTAGGCTCGTATTTTTCTCGATCGCAGGGTTTCGGTATATCTCTCGGCATTTAGTCAGCCAGGAATGCTGGTTTTCAATTACAGTTCGCGGCGAGGACTCTACAACCAGCCAGTAGGCCTCCTTACTAATATCGTCAGGTGCGAACAGGCTAAACTCTTCAGTCAACGTCTCTGAATAATTATGTCTAGAGAATAATTCAGCTAAGAGTTGCTTCATTTCTTAATCCCGCTTGGCAAATTAGCAATAGACACCAACGCTACATCTTTAAACTTATTAAATTTAGTATGATCATGAAGTGCTCCACCTCGCGGCCCAACATTCGCGACCGAAAATATAGAATCTGCATCTATATCAGTAGTTATCAATGTTCCACTTTCATAGAGAAATTCAACATCATGCTTTAGGGCATTATCGACAATTTTTTTACAAATAGCACCGGCACTCTTCTTTCCTTGGTGAATTGCCGTTGGGTAATAACTGCACCCAGAAAACTCCCAGAAAAAACCTGCGTTCCGTGTCCCATCATTGAAGTCAGGCTCAATTAGATCATCGAAAACTCTAAACAATCCATACTGGAGATCATCAGAGTTTACAGACTCATCCTTGTATTCCGCCAAGGAGTTAAACCGTCCTTTTTTACTAGGTAGAATTGAACGCATAAACACCTTTAGTTTTTCAATATCAAATTTATTAATCCTAGCAACGCACCTTCCTAACTTATCTAAATCCTCACGCGCCAAGTCGTTCTCATCGCAAAAATCGGAATAGTAACTACCAATGTCTTTAATTATTATCGAAAAGAAATAACTCTCACAAAGTATGGCAGAAGTTAACTCGGCAGATAAAATATCGAAAAAATCCAAGAAACTAATTTTCTCTCTATTTGCAATCTGACGCTGAACCGCCCCTTTGGTAAGCTGGATTTCAGCGTGCATCGAGATTATCTTACTTACTATAATATCCTCTAGAAGATTTCTCGACCATTGTAAATAATCCGATACAGCTTTATGTTTTGAGCCAGGCTCATACTTACTATAAAACTCGCATATAAGCTTTTCCAGTAGCGAGTCAACTTCTGATAGCGCACAGTAACTTTCCGCTTGTGCAATTTTCTTGTAACTATAAAAAACTGCAGGCGAGTAAAGACTACTGAAATCAGCAGGGAGGATAATGTCCTTGGAGACATGAAATAAGACCTTGCACCCAGGATATGCCTTTGACTTTTCGACTTGTTCGCTTATCGCCTCAGAATAAGCGGAAAAGTCATCGCTTTTATACGCTTTAACTTGATGCATGGACTGACATACACCATCTAATAAAATGGCAAAATCATCGATACTATCAAGCTGCAAGGCGAATTTTTTACTATCAACCGCATTTTCCAACATCAAACTAAGGCAGTGATACAGCGCAATTTTTCCTTGATATATATATCCACCCCAAGTCGCAACCGCTGTATGAGGCAAGCTTGCTTCAACACTATTTTTCGCCATAGTTCTAAACCTTCAACTGCAGATTTAAATATCTGCGGCTTCAAATTGGCATGTAATTACATTCCGGCCTGCGCAACTAGACCGAAACGACGTAGCAAGCATGTGATAATCCATAAATGCCTACTTGTATCTTTATCTTGGATAATCTGAATCTGATTTGTACAGCGTGACTTATATAAAGGATTTGGCGACATGCCGCGTTGGCTAAGGGACGTCCAAGGCTGGCCCTCAAAAATTGGCTGTAGCATCATCTGGCAACCCAATTCCACTTATTGGATTGATCGAATATATCTTCTGGAAGGACGATTTTACGTTGGCTTTCCATGCCCAGACTCCCACATGAATCGTTGACGGCGCAATGCCACTACTGACACTACCGTTTAGCGCCTAAACCGTAAAGGACCGAAGAAGATAAGAGGTGCTGACGCGCTGAAAAAGGGTTA
Organism: Pseudomonas sp. Irchel 3E19; assembly: GCF_900187585.1. NCBI lineage: Bacteria > Pseudomonadati > Pseudomonadota > Gammaproteobacteria > Pseudomonadales > Pseudomonadaceae > Pseudomonas > Pseudomonas sp. Irchel 3E19. The sequence goes on along the minus strand of NZ_FYDT01000028.1, from coordinate 20,923 downwards.
TGAGGCGACTATAGCCTCATTTGAAGCGATGCAGAGGAGGCACGGAATCCAACCCTTGAGGCGAAAGGGGCCTCAACGCGCAAATTCGCCATGAACGGACAGGGGCGAATTGATGTGTTGTCGCCGGCGACACCGGAAATGTAGAACTGAGAACAAACTGAGGATATTCCAAGAGGTAGAACTGAACTTGATCGCATGATAACTATATTTAAAACAATGACTTATTTTTTGATTCGACTCCTGGTGCCGCACCATACAAAACAAAGCCCCTGCAGAAATGCAGGGGCTTTGTTGTTTCTGGTTTTTTTTCCAGCCCAAATGAAAAGCCCCCGACAGCAATCGCTGTCGGGGGCCTTCTACAATCCTACGCAGCCTCAACCGAAAGCAAAATCCGACGCCCAAGCTGCTGCAAAGCACGCTCGACATTCTCGATCTTGGAGTGATGCAAGAAATCGACTAATCGATCTACCTGAGGTCGTTGTACACCCAAGCGTCGTGCCAGTTCAGCTTTGCTGACCCCAGACTCTAGAAGCGTATTCCACAACGCAACCTTTGCCGCAGTCAGTGCAGGCAGCCGCAACACCGCGTCACTTTTCTGCTCCCCCGCATCACCTGTCGGAATCAATCGGCGATCATCGACGTATATCGACAGGGCGGTCTCGATGGCATCGATAGCACTGTCGAGCGCCTGTTCAAGGGTGTCGCCAACGGCGTGCATCTCTGGAATTTCTGCGCAGGATAACCAGACACTGTCCGGCTCTTCGTGAACTTCCAACGCATATTCGAACATCACGATTCCTCTCATGGGGTACAGCTGGGTCTCAATCCTTGAGGCCCAGCTGTTTGATTATCGATTTTCTCAACCCTTCGCCCATTTCCTTGGCTCCGTGGTCGGGAAACACAGTTGATTTGCCGTTCAAGGAAACCTTGAAGTGGCTACCCTTGCCGTTTTGGAACTCTACGCCTTGGGCTTTCAACCATCGCCGAAACTCGCTGTACTTCATGTGCATCACTCGCCGTTTCGGTAAAGCGAATGTGCAACATATTTGCTACACATGCAACATAAATGTTGCACCATAAAGAAACACCAGCAGCCACCACCTGGCCACGATTGCGCATCCGTTCTCCACAAGCTACCGTCAAACCCGTCGCTGCCAATTCAGCGACCGGGCCTGATAACCCGGGTAAGATACAGGCGCACCAGCGCCCCAACTCACGTTTGCCGGCGCATTTTTTGTGTCTGCATTATCGTGCAATGGCGGCTGTGCGTGGGAGACCTTCGGGTCTGCCGGGTTCCTGTATCTCCGGTTTATCAGCCCGCGCATAGCTGCCACCCATTCGTCTGATAACGAATTGGCAGCTCTCATTTGATACAGGGAGTTCACAAATGAAAGCCATCGATCCGTCAGTAACCCCGGTCACTTCACGCCGTCCTTCTCGAACGGCAGGTGAAGCGAAATGACCCACTCTCAAGATCTGAAAACCCTCGGCCTCACCCACTTTTCCTTCCAATCCAATCAAGCGATGTTCCGCACTAACCGTGGTGTGCCGGTGATAGCCGCCCTTTCCCACGCATCCCACTTGCTTCACATTTCACGACTGCTCACTGCGGACACTTCAATCTCGCGGGACCCTGATCTTCACGCTTATGCCTCGCAGTATCTGCAGGAGTTAAGCAAAGCGCTGATCGATGATGTAGTGAAAGTGATGGATGCGCCGCCGGACAAGCCGTTGATGTAAACGCCGGTTTCAGGCCCTCGCCGATGCGAGGGCTTTTGCGTTTCAGACCTGACTGATCTCAAGCACAAACGAAATCTTCTGCTGACTCGCACTCCACACATAGCGCAAATGCTTGCCCTGCTTCGGAATCGATACCGCTGGCGGCCGAAACGCGGCAATGCATTCATGGCCCGGCAGGCGAACGCTGTTGTAGAGCAGACCCCACGACTCGGTTTCGCGCAGTTGCCGGGCGAATAGCTGAGACGGCCCGTAAGCCTCAGGATCCGGATTGTGCAGCTCGGGGTGATCGTGACGAATGTCGTGTAACGGTTTAACCACCCGATTGACGTAAGTGCGCATGGTCAACTCAAGATCTGCTTCCTGAGTCGCCGCAAGAAATCGTTCCTGGTGATAACAGGTTTCGGAGATGGCCGCAGCCTGACTGCTGGCGGCGTAGTAAACGCCGAAGGTGCCATCGCAGAAACGACTGCGTTTGCCGATGTGGGTAAACGCAGCCATCACCGGAGTCGAGCCGGGACCGGAAAGTCGATCTTCGGGACGCACGCGGGCGAGAACCCCGGCCTGCTCGATCAGACGATCATTGGTCAGCGCTTCAATTGCGTAGGCAACTTCCAGATCTTCGGGATCGAGCACGTCTTCGAACAGCGCAATCGGCGGGAAGCTGCTGTTGACGATCCGGTAGGCTCGCGGCCACGGCACATCAACCAAATCGGGCGCCTTCAACCGCGCACCCCATCGAGATAGCGACGCACATCGGCGATGTCGATCACTCTCCCCGCCAGCATGTAATCCAATGCAGTTTGCCCGTTGAACGGCGCCGCTGTGTTTGGACTGCTGACCCACGTATAGGCGCGCTCACGGCTATTGCTGAAGATGATGCTCAGCGCCTTGTGAATACCCATCAGATAGGAGATGCGCTCAAGGGTGTCGTTAGGCAGACGTATGTTCGGCAGGTGTTTGTATTTGTAGAAAGTGGTGTTACCAACGCCGCCGAGTAATGTGCGTTGCTGCTCTGCGCTGCAGCCCCAACGCTCCATAAGGTTGAAGAAGAACTTCAGCGCAACGCGGCCGGCTTCGGGGGCGTCGAGTTGTTCGCGTGGGGTGAGGGCTGGGGATGAGGTAGTCATTGAGCCTCTCCAGATTTGTCTTGCTTTGATACTAGTACATATACGAATAAATCGATAAAAAAGCTCCGTAAGCGTATTACTGGTTACCACATTCCCCGTTGATTGGGATTCGGATATGACCGGATTTGAGCATTTCGTCGACCGAATCGAACCGCTGCCGAATAGTTCGTGCTTCCAACATGGCTTGGGCAGTCTTGTCCGTAGGAATTCGTGCAATGGACGGTTGCTCCTGAATTTCAATAACGTGATGAAGCCTGTTGCCAACTTGGCACTCCATATTGGCCGCTTCTTTTGATGCAATCACTTCGCTTACCTTACACAGATCTGTAGCCACATAGGCTTGATGCCTCACCACTGCTACTTCATCTGCTTTGACGAATCGCCGCTATCAGCTCGATCGCAAGTTCGCCTAAGACGCATCCACGTATTTCGCAGGCCAAAACCACTAACGTTGTCAGCCTTTTCCCCGTGAAAAATCGCCCCCACGCACCAAAACCACGCACTTTTTTTGACCCCCATCACCCCCACGTCACCAAAAACCCCGATCCTGTGTCAGCCTCCAGCCATCGGCGAGGACATCAATTCGCTACTAAACCCGCGACAACTATGCTCAGGTACAGGAATATAGCCAGCATATGGCGCCTGACCGGCAGTCTCGTAAACAACAATACCCAGCCCACTTCAGAGGGCATTACCCATGGATAGCAGAACCTTACGCAACCTCATGCGCATCGTGCAGACCGGCTCGTTGTCGGCCGCAGCCGAGCATTCGTGCCTGACTGTGCAGGCGTTGGCCGCGCAGTTGAACAAGGTCGAAGAGCAGTTCGGTTTCCGCTTGTTTCGACGTTCCAACAAAGGGCTGACGCTGACGCCGCAAGGCACTGAGCTGACGCCTTATATGGACAAAGTGCTGATTGCCACGCGACAGATGGAAGAAAAGGTCGAGGCGCTGAAGGTGCCGGGCCAGCGCACGTTGAAGGTTGCGTTGAACAACACCTTGTCGCCGGATTTCAATCGGCGAATGATCGGGCGCCTGATCGAGGTGTTTCCCGATTATCAGATGGAGTTCAGCTACGCCGAGTCGATGGAAAACCTCAGCAAGCTGAAGAACGAAGACTTCGACCTGGCGGTGCTGATAGGCCCGCAGCGGCCAGGGTTGCCGAGCATCGTCCTGCCCGATGTACAGGTGCAGGTGGTTGGCGCGCATTGCGGGCAGGAGAACGATCCGCTGACGTTGCTGGGCAATAAGTTTCAGGTGCGTCCTGCGGAAGATTGTCCGTATTCCCACAGCTTTTTGCGTTTTCTCGACGCCGGGCTGGGCAATCACGAGAACGGTCAGCGCATGGTCTATTCGTGCAGTGAAACATTGACGCTGTCGTTGATCACGCAGATGGACGCGGTCGGCATGGTCTCGCGCGAGGCTGCGCAGAAGAACGGCCTGACGATTTTCCCCGGATTCGAGGATTTCCTTGAAGTGCGCCTGGCGGTGAACAATCCGGAGTTGTCGAGCCAGGCGTTGAACAATGTCGTCGATCTGCCGTTACATGAACGAGCCGAGCGCAATGTACGCAGCCGTCCCAACCGCCACACTGAGAAAGAGGTTTTTGCTGAAATACGCACATAACAACGTCGGAATTGCGGCATAGAATTCCGGGCGATCGAGCTGTATGTGCTGATCCTTGATCAACAAGGGAGTCAGGCTGATCGCAGCGACGATCGCCACCGGCAGGTATTCCAGCGCCCGCGCAACGAACGGCGGCCAGTGCTCGGTGTTGACTTGCAGGGGCAAGGCGCGTGGCAGGAAGGTCACGGCCATCATCAGCGCCACTACCAGAATCAGGAACGTTTGGTCAGGCATACACCCACTCCGCAGCCCACAAACGTGGCGATAAACACATTGAACGGCGAATTGCCGACCAGGCTCAGCGCGCCCATGCACAGCACCGCAGCCCCAGCGGCGATGAGTTTGTTGCGCGTATTGCACAGCGACACCAGCACGTAGAGCATCATCGCCGTCAGGGCATAGTCGAGCTGGTATTTGATCAGGTGCGCCGCGTACTGTGCGCAGACCGCGCCAAGCAGACCGCCGAGCACCCACGCGGTGTGGCAGAACAGGTTGAAGCCGATCAGATAACGCACGTTGACCGGCGCGCCAGTACCGAGTTTCACGCTGTGGAAGGCAAAGGATTCGTCGGTCAGGCCACCGGCGTAACACCAACGTTCCATACGGCTGAGTCCCAATGCACGCAGGGCCTTGGCCATGTACACCGACATCAGCATGTGCCGCGCGTTGATCAGGAAAGTGGTCAGCACAATGGTGGTCAGCGACGCGCCGCTGGAGATCAACGCCAGCGCGGCGAATTGTGACGCGCCGGCATACACGAATAAACACATCGCTACCGGCAGCCACAATGGCAGCCCGGCGTTGACGGCCATCAAGCCGAACACAAACGCCACCGTGAAGTATCCGGCCACCACCGGGCTGGCTTCGGCAAACGTGCGTGACGGCTGATGGTTGACCATCAGCGGCGCACTGCCGGACGTTTCATTCATAGATCCCTCTCAAATGTCCGCTCGCCATGGGGTTCGCAAAAACCCTGGGCCGTCCAGAATCGCTTGCCTGCGAGGTTAGCATCGTCGACGAACAGAAACATCCGTAATACCCCGACCCGTTTCATGTCGGACGACGCCGCTTCAACCAGACGTTGACCGACGCCCTGGCTGCGATAGCGCGGGCTGACCGCCAAATGATTGATCGTGCCACGACTGCCGAGCATGCCGCCCAACACCGCGCCGACGATTTCGCCGGCGACGTCGAAGGCCAGATAGGCCGTGGTGGTTTTCTGGATCAGCACGCCGCGCAGGCATTTGGCGTCCTGCCATTCGCAGAAGGACACTTCGTCGAACTGGCGGAAGAAGCGCTCCATGCGCTGCGCATCCTTGGCCGTGGCGCGTCGCAGCACCACCGGCGTCGAGCACTCGACGCCGTCGATTGGGGTGATCTGATTAGCGAACAATGTCGAAAGCGGTCCCGGGCCGCGAGAAGGAAATCGCCAGAATCTGCCGGTACGCCATCGCATGGGTGTGCGGGTTGCGGGCCGGGGTCACGTAGTGGCGCATATCGCGATCGAGGAAGTAGGTGGTGTCGAGAATTTCCTCGTAGGTGGTCGACGCCAGTTGATGCTCGTGGGTGTCATACAAACGACTTTCCGCACCCTCGACGTTATTGCGGCCCCAGAAGTGCACACCGCTGAACGGATAACCGTCGCAGTGAATCCCTTCAGGGGTGATTTCCAGCTGTTTGCCGGGTTTGATCTCGATGCGGATCTGATGGATCTGGCACTGCCAGACTTCATCGTGCAGCTCTTCCGGCAATACGCTTTTGTACACTTCGAAATCGGTGTCGATCAGGCTGCGCATCACCGGCGAAGTAATCACTTCATCGGAGAAGTCCTGAAAGTGCCGGACCAGGCCGCCAACATAGGCGTTGTTCTCTTTCGACTGCACGTAGGCGCGATGCTCGAGTTGCTTCAACTCGCGCGTCTTGGGGTTGTACTCGAAGTCGCTGTAACGACGGTAACGCATGCCGGCTTCGGCCTGACCGTAGTAACTGTCAGGCTCCATGTTTTCCCAACTTTTGGTCAGTCTGACGAAGTCGGCAAAATGACCGTAGAGATTGAAGTCACCACCCTGGACGTTGACATATTTGTCGCGCCGTAGCGATTCGCCCACTTCTCTGTTCAAAACGATCATTACCAAATTCTCCGCTGCGTTGAGCGGCCTAATCTATTAGGTGGAGAATTTGCGTCCATGAGAAAGAATTTCAGGCATTTAAAGCCCTGTTTGAAACGGCGTTTGCAGCGCCTCAAAAACAACTTTTACATGACAAAAACACGGGTTTCTTCTGGTTTTCATCGAAAAACCGTCGAAAAAAACCCCGAACCAGTCGGGGTTTTTCTCATGTTTCTTACACTTGATCAGGCATCAGAAGATGTTGATCGGGTAGTCCACGAATACACGCAACTCGTTACCGCTGCTGTTGTAGTCGGCGGATTTCTGCGAAACGCGCAGGATCGAGCTGCGCAGTTTCACGCTGAGGTCTTTGGCCGGACCGCTTTGCACGACGTATTTGACCTGGTTGAAGATCTCACGCTCGGTACCGCCGCTGCTGGTGTCGGTGGTGATGTTATCGCCACGCACGTAAGCGAAGTTGTAGCTCAGACCCGGTACGCCGAATGCGCCGAAGTCCAGGCCGTAGCCCAGCTGCCAGCTGCGTTCGTCTTCAGCGTTGAAGTCCGACCAGTACGAGTTGGCCAGGTAGATGGTGTTGCCACCGTCACCCTGACGGCGACCGTCATTCTGATAACCGCCGTATGGATAACCCAGGTTGCTGTCACCGGTGCTGCGCTGGTGTGCCACGGTGAACGAGTGTGGGCCTGTGGCAAACGTGGCTGCCAGGCTCCAGATTTTGTTGTCCTGACCGCCCGTGTTCTTGATGTCCGCATAGGACTTGTCAAGTTTGGTGCGATAGCCGTTGAAGTCCAGAGTCAGCGACTGATCCTTGTCGATCGGGAACACATAGTTGGCGTTCACGTACTGTTTCTTCATCACGTCTTCGACGTCGGAAGCGTACAGCGCTGCCTTGAACTGTTCGGTGAACTGGTAGCTACCACCCAACACATTGATCGACTTCAAGCCACCGCTGTCACGGCCTTCAGCGCTCTTGCGCGATTCGGCGGTGAAACGACCGGCGTTCAGCTCCAGGCCTTTGATCTCTTTGGAAGTGATCAACGTACCGGTGTAGCTTTCCGGCAGCAGGCGCGAGTTGTCGTAGTTCAGCACCGGCAGCGCCGGCATCTGGTCACCGTAGGTCAGAACGGTATTGGAGACGCGGAATTTGACCGCTGCACCGAATTTGGACAGATCGTCAGCCGCGTTGCCGCTGTCGCCCTGCTTGAAGAAGTCGATGCCGCCAGCGCCGCTGCGCCCCTTGCCACCGTCCAGACGCAGGGCGTACAGACCAAAGGCATCCACACCGACACCGACGGTGCCTTGGGTGAAGCCGGACGAGAACGTACCGATGGCCGCTTGGCCCCACTCGGCTCTGTCCGGGCTACCGTCCTTGTAATCACGATTGATGTAGGCATTGCGCAGCAGCACTTTGAGGCTGCTGTCTTCTTGAAAACCCTTGGACTCGGCCTGGTCGTTAGCCATGGCCGAAGTGGCGCTCAACATCCCCAATGCGATCAGACTGATCCGCTTGTTCAACATTTTGTTTTCCTTATTACGGGTTGAAACGCGCTGTGTCGAACGGCTGAAACGGCGCTAAAGCACTCTTTTTTCACCCCGAAACAAAAAGGCCCGCCCACGACAAAGTCGTGGCGGGCCTTCTTATTATTTTGAGTCATGGCGGTTGGCCACAGGCGTTGGGGCGAATCCTAGCCGTGCCCTGAACATTGTGTCAATTTCAAGAATCGTCTTTAAATAGGCGAAAATCGTCTAAGAAACGTAAATTTTTCGCTGACTCCTTGCACGGAAATGCGCGTAAACAGTGAATCCAGTGCGCTTCAAGCGCAACCGTCGAGACCACAAAACGCAGAGGATTCGCCGGTTGTATTGACTTCAACGGCCTCAGCCAACCAATCGGCGAAGTCTTGCGGCTTGCCCAGCCAGGGACTGATGTCGAGCAGCGTGAATTGACCGTCATGTTCCAGCGCAAACGTGGGAAATCCCTGCCCGCCGAGTTGAGCCAACAGCCCGCGAGTGGCTTTTATATGTGGCTCTGCATCAACGGATTTAAACGCAGCCTGAAAGGTTTCCCCGACGTAGCCCATTTGTGTAGCGAACTCCAGAAGGACCGACTCATCGGCAATTCGCCGCCCTCCTACGTAATGCGCCGTCTGTAAACGCCCGAGCATTTCGAGTCCTCGGCCGTCGACTGTCTCAGCTGCCATGACGGCGGTGATCGGCGGTATTGAATCGAAAACGGCGGTGTCATCGCGCAACAAGCCTTCGAAATACGCCTCGCCAAAGGGCTGTCCGGTGTATTCGGCAATACGCCGATCATGGGGCATGACGTAATTGCGCAACTGTGGCGAAACGCGCTGACGGTTGGCGCCGCTCATCATGCCTCCCGCATGAGCGATCACCGGCAGTACTTGCTGTGCCGCCTGCACCAACGGTTTTGCGCCGTAACACCAGCCGCACAGAGGGTCGTAAATGTAGTGAAGGATCATCAGAAAACTCCGGCAGGAATGTGGGAAAAATCGAGGCCGGCAGCCTAAGCCTGAAGCCGTTGCGGAAAAACGCCGTAATGGCTTTCAGTCTGTTTCGTGAATCGGGCGAATTGTCCGAACGGTCAGGTTGTGTCCATTTCGACACAAATTGAAACAATCAGACCGGGGAACTTTTCACGAATAATTAAAGGAAGTAAATGCAAAGCATTACCATTCGCACCCTAGAATTCTTCCACCTTTTCGGATGCGCTTTTCAATGCCTGCCCCGTTCCGTCTCACGCCCGTCACCCTTGGGCTTTCTGCCTTTCTGTCGAGTGGTTTTGCTTACTCTGCAACCGAGTTACCCACGACCGCCATCAGCGCCCAGGCGCAAGAAGAGGCCGATGACCCGCGCGTCAAAGTCAGCAACACCGCGACCCGCACTTCGACCCCGGTGCGCTATGTGCCGCAGGCCATTGATTCGATCAAGACCTCGAACGTTGCCAATTACGGCACCAACGACATCGGCGATGCCTTGAGTGGCATGCCCAACGTCAGCAGCAGCGCCGACACCCGCTTCGACAGCTTGCGCATCCGCGGCTTCGACGCCAGCAATGACTTCTATCTGGACGGCATTCGCGACGACAGCCAGTACAAGCGCGACCTGCACAACATCGAACGCGTCGAAGTGCTCAAAGGTCCGGCCGCCGTGCTGTACGGCCGTGGCAGTCAGGGCGGGATCGTTAACCGCGTGAGCAAAATACCCGAGGCCGGACGTCGCTCGACCATCGAAGCCCAAGGCGGTAGCGAAGATCTGCGCAGCCTGTACGCCGACCTCAGCACCGACCCGAGCGAGAACATCAGCCTGCGCCTGAACATGGGCAACATGGATGAAAACAGCTTCCGCGATGGCGTCAGCGGTAACCGCCAACTGTTCGCGCCGTCAATGAGCTGGCAACTGACACCCGACCTGAACTGGTTGGTGCAGTACGAATACAGCCGCTACAACCGCACGCCGGATCGCGGTATTCCAGGCGTCAACGGTCGCCCGGCGGACGTGGGCCGCGACACGACTTACGGCAACGACCACGATTTTATCGACGACAAGACGCAGTCCCTGCGCTCCAGACTCACCTATGAGCTCAATGACAACTGGCAACTGCGCCAGACCCTCGGCGTGTTCAAGCTCGACAGCGATTTCGACAACACCTATCTGACCGGTTACACCCCGGCGACCAATAAGGTCACGCGCCAGCACTGGCAACAGGATCTGAGCACCCGCAACGTCTACAACAACCTCGAGCTGGAAGGCGGTTTCGATACCTTTGGCCTTGAGCATCGCCTGCTCACCGGTATCGAAACCGGCAGTCAGCGCCGTGACCCGAAGCTGTACAACGCCGCCACCGGCCGAGGTTCCCAGCCGGTGCCGGCATTGGACCTGTTCAACCCCAACCGCGAACTGCGCCATACCGGACGCATGCAGTTGTCCAGCAACAGCCACACCGAAGTCGAAAGCCGCGCGGTCTACGTGCAAGATCAACTGCGGCTGAACGATCAATGGCAATTGTTGGCGGGTCTGCGCTACGACACCTTCGACATCGAGTCGACCAACAAGCTGAGGAACATTACCGAAGATCGTGACAGCCACAGCACCAGCCCGCGCGTGGGTCTGGTCTGGACGCCGCTGCAAAATCACTCGTTCTACGCCTCGTGGTCCAAGACCTTCTCGCCCGTAGGCGGTGGTCTGATCGGCATCACTCCGGGCGCGGCCGGCAACAGCAACGACCTGAGCCCCGAGCTGACCAAGCAGAAAGAAATCGGCGTTAAAAGCGACTGGCTGGATGATCGCCTGAGTACCACGCTGGCGGTCTATGACCTGGAGCTCTACAACCGCCGCACCGTTGATCCCAATGACCCGACCCTGACCGTCATGACCGGTCTGCAACGTTCACGGGGCATTGAACTGACCGCAACCGGCAAACTCGTCGGCAACTGGTACATGCGCGGTGGCGTCGGCGTGCAGGATGCGACCATCGAGAAGGACAACAACGGTCTGGAAGGCAAACGCATCAACAACGTCGCCAAGCACAACGGCAGTCTGTTCCTGACCTGGAAGCCGGAAATGGGCTGGTACGGCGAAACCGGCCTGACCCTGGTCGGCCAACGTTATGCCGATAACGCCAACACCACGGAGCTGCCGGGCTATGGCCGTTGGGATGCGCTGGTCGGGTACCGCTTCAAGGACTGGGATTTGCGTGGGGCGTTGAACAACATCACCGACCGCGAGTACTACGCGTCGGCGACCAGCGCCGCGCAGATCATGCCGGGTGCACCGCGTAGCGTGGTGATGACGGGTACCTACAGCTTCTAAATCAGCGCAAAAACCTGTGGGAGGGGGCTTGCTTCCGAATGCGGTGGGTCAGGAACCATGATGTCTACTGACCCGACGCCTTCGCGAGCAAGCCCCCTCCCACAGGTTCAGTGTTCACATCGGTTTTGTATCGTGCATAAAAAAGCGCCGCCATCCCGGCAGCGCTTTTACCCATCCCTGTTGTACTTCTTATCCTTGCATCACAGCCCACAACGCTTCCAGTTCGGCCTCGCTGAACAGGCCAGCGGGGTAGCGCTCGATCATCATCCGGCGCGGATCAGCTTCCCTGATCTGACGCGTTCCATTGGACTTCAAAAAGTGCGCGACAATCTGGAGCGATTCGCCGTTTACGGCCATGGGATGCAAAGTCCGCTCGCTGACTACGTTCACTTCGGCGTTCATTTCAGCGCTCTCTCCCCGGTCATGAGCGGCTAAGTTATCCAAGGTTTATGACAGAACTGTTGAAGTTCTCCTCCCTCCCTAGTGCGCTTTGTCCGATACAAGAGCTATGCCAAGGTCTGCGGTTTGTCGACAAGCGGATACAAAGAAGCCCGCAGTCCAATCGGGCTGCGGGCTTCTTCAGGTACAGGGCGCGTGAATCGTCGCCCGGCTGATTTATGAATCAACTAGGGCTGTTACGACTCAACTCACTCTTTGCGCGGCGCTGGCTGCTGTTGGGTAAGGCAGTGGATATTGCCGCCGCCCAGTAACAGTTCGCGGCCCGGCACCATCACCACTTCGTGCTGCGGGAACAGGTTTTGCAGAATTTCCCGGGCCGGAACATCCATCGGATCGTCGAAGCTCGGGGCGATGATGCCGCCGTTGACTATCAGGAAGTTCACGTAAGAACCGGCCAGACGCACGCTCGGATTACGCTCCTGCGTACCGTCCACCGGGTCGACCCCGGCGCACTCTTCTTCGGTGGCGAACAGCGGCCCCGGAATCGGCATCTTGTGCACCGTGAATGGGCGCCCTTTGGCGTCGGTGCTGTTTTCCAGCACTTTCATGGCCGCCTGGCAGCGCGGGTAGTTCGGATCCTGCGGATCGTCAGTCCAGGCCAGCAGTACTTCACCGGGACGCACGTAGCAGCAGAAGTTATCCACATGGCCGTCGGTTTCGTCGTTGAACAGACCGTCCGGCAGCCAGATGATTTTATCCACAGCCAGATTGGCGCTCAGCACCGCTTCGATTTCTTCGCGACCCAGATGCGGGTTGCGATTGCGGTTGAGCAGGCATTCTTCGGTGGTGATCAGCGTGCCTTCGCCATCGACGTGGATCGAGCCGCCCTCCAGCACAAAACCTTCGGTGCGATAACGCGGGCTGCGCTCGATTTCAAGGATCTTGCCGCCGACCTGCGAGTCACGGTTCCATGGCGAGTACAGGCCGCCATCGAAACCACCCCAGGCATTGAAATCCCAGTTCACACCACGCACTTCGCCGCTGTTGTTGATGACGAAAGTCGGGCCGCTGTCGCGCACCCAGGCGTCATCGCTGGACATCTCGACCACGCGAATATTCGGTACATCGAGACGCGCACGGGCGTTTTCGTACTGGCCGGCGGAGACCGCAACAGTCACTGGTTCGAAACGGGCGATGGCCTTGGCCACTGCCGCGTGAGCGGCTTGCGCCGGTTTGCCGCCCAGACGCCAGTTATCCGGACGCTCGGGCCAGATCATCCAGGTCTGAGTCTGCGGCGCCCACTCGGCCGGCATGTGGAAACCATCGGCGCGCGGGGTACTTTTCAAAGTGGTCATCGGATCAGGACTCCTGGAAACCATCGAGGGTTAGCAAAGCAACGGCGACTTTATAACCGATAAATATCGGCTTTAAAAGCTTACAAATCACCTTCGATCTGCAAAGCAACATAAATGATCGATATAAATCTGAATTCCGACAGCGCCTCCAAAGGATCGTGGGTCACAGGCCTTCTTCGAGGACCCGGTCCAGCATGTCGACAAAGAAATCCACGCTGCGCCGCGAGGTGACCATCGGCGGTTTGATCTTGAGGATGTTCAGATCATCGCCGGTCGGTTGCATGAAAATGCCCAGCTCGCGCAAGCGGTCGCACAGCAGCGTAGTTTCTTCGGTCGCAGGCTCCAGAGTCTCGCGATTGCGGATCAGTTCCACGCCCAGATAGAACCCGGAACCATGCACCGCCCCTACCAGCGGATGTTTATCGATCAATGCTTCGAGCCGTGCCTTGAAGTGGCCACCGACCACCTGGGCGTTCTCCCAGAGTTTTTCTTCTTCCATGACATCCAGCACGGCCATGCCGATCTGGCAGCTCACCGGACTGCCGCCGGCCGACGAGAAAAAGTAACCCTCGGCCTCCAGCGCCTCGGCGATTTCCCGGCGAGTGATCACCGCGCCGAGTGGCTGGCCGTTGCCCATGCCTTTGGCCATGACGATGATGTCCGGCACCACGCCCTGCTCTTCAAAACCCCAGAAGAAATGGCCCATGCGCCCGTAACCGACCTGCACTTCATCGGCGATGCATACACCGCCCTGCGCACGCACCAACTCATACACCTGCTTCAGATAGCCTGGCGGCAGCGAGATGCCGCCGGCATTGCCGTACACCGGTTCACAGATAAACCCGGCCAGTTGGCGTTTGTGCTCGGCGATTTTCGCCAAGTGATGTTCGACGCTGCGCACGTAATCCGGTGCCGAATCGAGGCCGCGGAATTCGCCGCGATAAATGTTCGGCGCGGTCACCGGATGCACCCAGTCCGGGCGACTTTCGAGGGCTTTCGGGTTATCGGCAATCGAAGTCGATACCGCGTCGGCGCCGATCGTCCAGCCGTGATACGCCTCAAGCACGCTGATCATGTCGCGCCCGCCGCTGTAGGCCCACGCCAGACGAATCGCCAGGTCATTGGCCTCGCTGCCGCTGTTGACCAGAAACACTCGATCCATGCCTTGCGGCGCCAGCTTGAGCAATCGCTCGGAGAACTCGGCCACCGCCGCGTAGTTGAAGCGTGAGTTGGTGTTGAGCAGCGACCACTGGCGGGCAGCGACCGCCGCCATGCGCGGGTGACCGTGCCCGAGCACCGCGACGTTGTTGAGCATATCGAGATAGGAACGGCCCTGCATGTCAATCAGGTGATTGCGCCAGCCACGTTCGATGCGTGGCGGGTCAACGTAATAGTGCTTTTGCGTGCGGGCGAAACTGGCGTCACGGCGGTCCAGCAGGGTTTTCGCGTCCAGCTCCGGCACGGCATCGCAGGCCAGGCCCAATAAGGCTGCCGGCGACGGACATAATGCCTGCCACGCCGCCGCACGGGATGGCGTGCAGAACAGCGGCGCATTCAGTTGCGCACCGCGACTCAGTTGCACGATCAACGGCTTGCTCACCGAGCCCAGCACTTGGCCTTTGACCAGCGCCGCGCCGCTGTGCAGCGAAGGCGTCACGCCCCACAACCGCACGCTGAGCTGCGGGCCATCGAGTTGCAGCGCACCGTCTGCCGCTTGATGCAGCACGCCGGCAAACGGCGCTTCCACGGTAGTACCGTTCGGCACGCGCAACTCGACATGCAGCGGCAAGGTATCCGGCTCGACGGCACTGTCCGGTTGAGTACGCGACAAACGGTATTGGCCGTAACGACTCGCCGCCAAACCATGGACGGCCGCCGCTTCGGTCAGCAGGCGCTGATCAATACCTTCCTGCTCCCAGTTGCCGGCCTCGAAATGCGGGCTGAGAACGCCGAGATCGATCAATGCGAATTCGCGCCCGACCAAGCCAGGCAACAACGGCGCAAAACCTTCGCCATTGATTTCCGGCAAGGCTTGCCCGACGGCGGTGAGGATCGCTGCCTCCATCAGCGCCAGTGGCACCGAGGTGGCGACGCGGAAGATTTCCCACTCGTGGGTGAGGTTGTCGCGGCTGTAAGCGTTGCCCGGATCGATGCTGACCTGCTGCTCGCCACTGAGCACCAGCACCGCCGCCCGCGCGACGATCAGGGGCCACAGCGCTTGCAGTTCCTCGGGTTGCAGCGGATTGACCGCATGATAAGCCTGCACCGCCGGCAGAATCACAAACGGGTCGCCGCCGGCGTGGTGCAGCAACGCAGCGCAAGTCACCGACAGATCGGTGATGCGCCAGGTGCGGATCAGGTCGCCGAAATCGATCACGCCCTGCAACTGCCAATGGCGCTGGGCGTCGCGCTGCCAGACGGCATTGTCGTCGGTGATGTCCATGTGGATCGCCTGCACCGGCAGTTTGTCCGCCAGCGGCTGCAAGCGGCGCTCAGCCTGTTCGGCGATGCCGGCGATCAATGCGCGTTGTTGGTCGTCCTTGATCACTGGCAGCAAATGGCTGATCAGTGCGCTGGCATGGCGCGCGTCCCACTGCAAAGTGCGCTCAAGGCCCGGATGGTCGAACCCGGCCAGTGCCAGATCCATCTCACCACAGAGCCGGCCAAACCCGGTCACCACCTCATGGCCCAAGTGATCGAGATGGGTCAGCGACTGGCCTTCGATGTAATCCAGCAGCCGCACATGCACCGGCTCGCCATCGACTTGCAGCGTCAGCAGGTCCTGACCGTTACTGGCGGCAATCACCCGTGGCACGGTCACAGCACAATGTTCGGCCAGATACTTGAGCCCGGCATGCTGGGCCTGCAACTCGACAAGGGCGTAATCGCCCCGGCAGATTTTCAGCACAAACCGCCCGCGTGCGCTGTCGACGCGATAGTTGAGATCCTGCTGGCTGCCAAGGGCCTGCAACGTGCCGCTGAGCCCGTAATGTTCGGTCAGCCATTGCAGGGCCTGTGCCTGTGAAACCTGCGGGCTGGGCAAACTGGCGCGGTGAATCAACATGGCGAGCGGCATGGAACGACCCCTGGAATTTTATCAGGCGCCTATATCGCCATTGCTTCAGAGGATGCGCAACCCCTGAGCGTGGTTATTCGCGCGCTCGCATCCGCCGGCACTTTGCGCAAGAATGTCGGCCATTCACACCTGCCTATGGAAATCCTCATGAATGTCATCACCACTGATTTGCCCGGTGTTCTGATCATCGAACCGAAGGTGTTTGGTGACGAGCGCGGTTTCTTCTACGAAAGTTTTAACGCCAAGGCCTTCCAGCAAGCCACTGGTCTGGACACTCAGTTCGTTCAAGACAACCATTCGCGCTCGCAAAAAGGTGTGCTGCGCGGCCTGCATTACCAACTGGAAAACACCCAAGGCAAACTGGTGCGCGTCACTGTCGGTGAAGTGCTAGATGTGGCCGTGGACATACGCCGCAGCTCGCCGCACTTCGGCAAGTCGGTAGCAGTGCGCCTGTCGGCTGAAAACCATCGTCAACTGTGGGTGCCGGAAGGTTTCGCCCATGGCTTCGTAGTACTGAGCGAGTTCGCCGAATTCCTCTACAAGACCACCAACTACTACGACCCTTCGTCCGAGCGCAGCATTCGCTGGGACGACCCTGCTCTGGGTATCGACTGGCAGCTGGACGAAGCGCCGAAGCTGTCGGCCAAGGATCAGGCTGCCGCGCTGCTCAAGGACGCTGACGTCTTCGCCTGAGCCTAGGCATAATGCGCCTGTCACTACAGGCGCATCCGGCTCATGAAACCATCTATCCCACGCAGACCTCGCTGGCGCAGCCTCGCCCTGCTGGCACTTTGTCTGGCCCCTTTACTGTGGCCGCTGGAGCATCTGGCCGAGCGCTATTACCGCAGCGAACTGGCCGGCCAGAATCGCCAGACCCTCGACCTCTACGTCGCCAACCTGCTGGGCACCCTGCACCGCTATGAAGTGTTGCCGCAGATACTCGGCGACTTGCCGGCGCTACGCGCTGTACTCGGGGCGCCGGACGATGGTGTCACCCAAGGCAATGCCAACCGCCTGCTGAAAAATATCAGTGCGCAGACTGGCGCCGAAGTCATGTACCTGATGGACACCACCGGGAAAACGCTGGCGGCGTCGAACTGGGACAAACACGACAGCTTCGTCGGCCGCAATTTCGCCTTTCGCCCGTATTTCAGCGAAGCCATGGCCGGGCGTCTCGGGCGTTTTTTCGGTCTCGGCACCACGTCGGCCAAGCGCGGTTACTTCTTCGCTGCTGCCGTGCGTAACGGTGAAAAGATCACTGGCGTGCTGGTGATCAAAGTCGATCTCGACCACACCGAAAGCCTATGGGGTAAAACGCCGGAACAACTGCTGGTGACCGACCATAACGGCGTGGTCATCCTCACCTCGCGTCCTGAATGGCGCTTCCGCTCGACCCGCGTCTTGAGCGATACCGAGCGCGCAGCTATCACCGCCATCCAGCCCTACCCGACCCGCGAACCGCGTCCGCTGAATCTCAGCCACGACGCCTGGCTGACGCAAACCCACGACATCGCCGAAACCGGCTGGAGCGTCAGCATCCTCGCCCCGCGCACACTGATCGACCGGCCGGTGCGCACGGTGGTGGCGATCGGCGGCGCCACACTGTTGGTGGTGATGCTATTGGTGGGCCTGATGATGCAGCGCCGTCGCCACTATCTGGAACGCATCGCGTTCGAGGCCAAGGCCCGTCGTGAGCTGGAGGGCCGCGTCGCCGAACGCACAAGTGATCTGGAAGGCCTCAACCGCCGTTTGAAGCAGGAAGTACTGGAACGCGAGCAGGCGCAACAGGAACTGGTGCGCGCCCAGGATGATCTGGTGCAGGCCGGCAAACTGTCAGCGCTGGGGACTATGTCAGCGAGCATCAGCCACGAACTCAACCAACCGTTGGCGGCGATCCGCAGTTACGCGGAAAACGCCGAAGTACTGCTCGATCACCAACGTACCGACGAGGCCCGCGGCAACCTCAAACTGATCAGCGAACTGACCGGACGCATGGCCTCGATCATCGCCCACCTGCGCGCTTTCGCCCGCCGCGACCGCCACGCCCCGGAAAGCGTTGCCCTGCAACCGGCGCTGGACGATGCACTGGCGCTGCTGGCCAAACGTCGGCGCAGCATGGAAGTTGAGTTGATCCGCGACCTGCCCGCCGCCACCTTGTGGGTCGAGGCCGGGGAAACGCGCCTGCGCCAAGTGCTCGGCAACCTGCTGGCCAACGCCCTCGACGCCCTCACCGAAAAAGGCCCGCCGCGCAAATTGTGGCTGAGTGCCGAATCCACCGCCGAAGGCGTCAATCTGTACATTCGCGACAACGGCCCGGGGTTCTGCATGGAAGCCCTCGGTCGCGCCAGCGAGCCCTTCTACACCACCAAGACCCGCACTCAAGGCCTTGGCTTGGGGCTGGCCATTTGTGAAACCCTGATGCGCGCCTTCGGTGGTGAACTGTCGTTCGCCAACCACAAGCAAGGTGGCGCCTTGATTACCCTGCGGCTGCGCGCCGGTGCGCCCGGGGTCAGCCTGCAACCGTCCGAGGATCGAAGTGCATGACCATCGACAATCGCATTCAGGTGGTGTTGATCGACGACGATCCGCACCTGCGTCAGGCCCTCGGCCAGACACTGGATCTGGCTGGCTTGAAAATTCTGCCGCTGTCCGAAGCCCAAGGGTTGGCCGGGCAACTGGAACGCGACTGGCCAGGTGTGGTGGTCAGCGACATCCGCATGCCGGGCATGGACGGTCTGGAGTTGCTGAGCGAGTTGCACGCTCAAGACCCTGAGTTACCGGTGCTATTGATCACCGGCCATGGTGACGTGCCGCTGGCCGTGCAGGCCATGCGCGCCGGCGCCTATGATTTCCTCGAAAAACCCTTCGCCAGCGATGCTTTGCTCGACAGCGTACGTCGTGCCCTGGCCCTGCGTCGCCTGGTGCTCGACAACCGCAGCCTGCGTCTGGCCCTGAGCGATCGCAATGAACTAAGCGCGCGTCTGGTCGGCCACTCAACGCCGATGCTGCGCCTGCGCGAGCAGATCGGCGCGCTGGCGGCGACCAAGGCTGACGTGTTGATCCTCGGCGAAACCGGGGCCGGCAAAGAAGTCGTCGCTCGGGCGCTGCATGATCTTTCGAGCCGGCGCAACGGCCCGTTTGTCGCGATCAACGCCGGAGCGCTGGCCGAATCGGTGGTGGAAAGCGAGTTGTTCGGCCATGAACCGGGCGCGTTCACCGGCGCGCAGAAACGCCGCATCGGCAAGTTCGAATTCGCCAATGGCGGCACGCTGTTTCTCGATGAAATCGAAAGCATGAGCATGGACGTGCAGGTGAAGTTGCTGCGCATGCTGCAGGAGCGCGTGGTCGAGCGGCTGGGCGGCAATCAGCTCATCCCGTTGGACATCCGCGTGATCGCCGCAACCAAGGAAGACCTGCGCCAGGCGGCTGATCAGGGCCGCTTCCGTGCCGACTTGTATTACCGCCTCAACGTCGCGCCGCTGCGTATTCCGCCACTGCGCGAGCGTGGCGAAGATGCGTTGGTGCTGTTCCAGCATTACGCCGATGAAGCCAGCGCCCGCCACGGTTTGCCGCCGCATGAACTGCAACCGGCGCAACGCGCCTTGCTGCTGCGCCACACCTGGCCGGGCAACGTGCGCGAATTGCAGAACGCCGCCGAGCGCTTCGCCCTCGGCCTGGAACTGGCGCTGGACAACAGCGGCACCGAAGGCGGCGGCACGGCTGTTGAAGTCAACGCCGGAGGCCTCAGCGAGCAAGTGGAAAACTTCGAGAAATCATTGATTGCCGCCGAACTGGCGCGCTCCCACAGCTCGGTGCGCAGCCTCGCCGAAGCGCTGGGCCTTCCGCGCAAGACCCTGCACGACAAGCTGCGCAAACACGGCCTCAACTTCGGCGACAGCAGCCATGGGGAGGAAAACGAATGAACCCGGACACTCACTATCTGCAATCGGTGCTGCATCACGACATCCCTCTGACCCGGGAAATGGGCCTCAAGGTACTCGACTGGCAGGCACAGCAGTTGAGTCTGCATTTGCCTTTAGAGCCCAACGTCAATCACAAGAGCACCATGTTCGGCGGCAGCCTCTATTGCGGCGCAGTGCTGGCCGGTTGGGGCTGGTTGCACCTGCGCTTGAAGGAAGAGGGGATTGCGGACGGGCACATCGTGATTCAGGAGGGGCAGATCAGTTATCCACTGCCGGTGACGGGGGATGCCACGGCGATTTGCCCGGCGCCGGAGGCGGCGGTGTGGAAGAAGTTTCTGGCGATGTATCAGCGTTATGGGCGGGCGCGGTTGACGTTGAATACACGGATCGTCAATGCCGGGAGTGATGAGGATGCGGTGACGTTTAGCGGGCAGTACGTTTTGCATCGTTAAAGCAAAGATCGCAGCCTGCGGCCCCTCCTACATGGATAAACCTGTAGATACCGTCTTGCCCCTCATCGGGCAAGGGCAATTTTCGGGTCGAATGGCTGGCCCGATTTAAGAACGGCGTAGACAAAATGTAGGAGTTTGCGCATCGCTGCACAGATGATTTGCTTGGGGGCCTTGCCGTTGGCCTTCAAGCGGTCCTTCATGGCGATGATTGCTTTGTTGTGCTTCAGTGCAACCAATCCAGGCATGTATAGACCCGCCCGAACGC
>NZ_FYDT01000053.1:0-40742 GCF_900187585.1 Pseudomonas sp. Irchel 3E19 | reverse complement strand
GAAAAAAGCCGCAGCCGGCAACTGCGCGCCTTGGAACGCAAGGCACGCAAGCTGGGGATGCAGTTGGTGATGGCTGGATAGAATTTAGAGCAAAAACAATGCGTTATTTTTTGTTTGATAAGAGCTGCCGAAGGTTCGGGCCGCGTTCGGACGATCTCTTGATTTTTATCGGGCAGGCACCAAAGCAGGCACAGAAGAGGTATGCCAAATCAGCACTTTGCTAACCCGGTTCTCTTCAGTCTCAAGAATCTCCAGGCGATATCGGCCAATCTTCAAGCAAACCGCACTCTCCGGAATGGTCTCCAGCGCTTCGGTCACCAACCCGTTGAGGGTTTTCGGGCCGTCGCTGGGCAAATGCCAACCCAGGCATTTATTCAATTCACGAATCGACGCTGCGCCATCAATCACCATACGACCATCAGGCTGCGGATGGATGTGCGGGTTATCGAGGCTGTGCTCGCTTTCAAATTCGCCGACGATCTCTTCGAGGATGTCTTCCAGGGTGACGATCCCCAGCACTTCACCGTATTCGTCCACCACCATGCCCAGGCGTCGCTGCTGCTTGTGGAAATTGAGCAGTTGCAATTGCAGTGGCGTGCTTTCCGGAACGAAGTACGGCTCGTAACTGGCCGCCATCAGGGCCACGCGGGTCAGGCTGTCATTGTTCAGCAGGTGACGGATCTGCCGGGTATTGAGCACCGCTTCGACCTGATTGATGTCGCTGTGGAACACCGGCAGGCGCGTGCGCTTGGTGTTGCGCAGTTGTTCGATGATTGCTTCGATCGGGTCGTCGAGGTTGATGCCGTCGACGTCACTGCGCGGGACCAGAATGTCGTTGACGGTGATGTTGTCCAGCGCGTGAATGCCGGACACCGGGTGCAGGCGAGCCGGGTGTTCGGGGTCGTCATGACGATCGGCCGGCACATCGTCTTCGCTTTGCTGCACCACCTGGGTTTTGCGCGCAAACGGACGCATCAGCAAAGCGCTGAGCCGACTGAACAACCAGGCAAATGGATAAATGATTTTCAGCGGCACGGCCAGCAGGGTATTGCCGAAAACCAGCACGGCGTCGGGATAACGCTGGGCGAGGGTGCGCGGAAAGTAATCGGCGAAGACCAGCAGTATTGCGCCGGCCCCCAGGCATGCGGCCCAGGGGCCGTTTTCTTCGCAGAGGAAAATCGCCAGCAGCGTGGCAATCACCACCGCGAGCGCGCGGCACAGGGTATTGCACAGAATCAGACTGTCGAGCGGGAAGCTCAGCTTCGCCAGCGGCTTGTCGCTGGCGCGCGAGGCCGTGCGTTGCGCGAGCAGATGCTGCTGCGCGATTTCGACGGCGGTAAACAGCCCCGACCATAAAATCAGCAGGACAAAAACCGCGAGCATCGGCCCTATGGGCAAACCGTCCATTTATGCCGCCCGTCAGATGTGCAGAATGTATTCACGAACCAGTTTGCTGCCGAAATACGCCAACATCAGCAGGCAGAAGCCGGCGAGGGTCCAGCGAATCGCCTTGTGGCCGCGCCAGCCGAGGCGATTACGGCCCCACAGCAGTACGCTGAAGACGATCCAGGCCAGACACGCCAGCAAGGTCTTGTGCACCAGATGCTGGGCGAACAGGTTCTCGACGAACAGCCAGCCGGAGATCAACGACAGCGACAACAGCGTCCAGCCGGCCCAGAGGAACCCGAACAGCAGGCTTTCCATGGTTTGCAGCGGCGGGAAGTTCTTGATCAGCCCGGACGGGTGCTTGTGCTTGAGCTGGTGGTCTTGCACCAGCAGCAACAAAGCCTGGAATACGGCGATGGTGAACATGCCGTAGGCAAGGATCGACAACAGGATGTGGGCGAGGATCCCGGGCTCTTCATCGATGATCTGCACCGTGCCGGTCGGCGCGAACTGCGCCAGCAGCACGGTGATCGCCCCCAGCGGGAACAGCAGAACCAGCAGGTTCTCCACCGGGATTCGCGAGCAGGCGAGCAGGGTCAGCGCGATGACCGCCGCGGCAATCAGGCTGGAGGCGCTGAAGAAATCCAGGCCCAGGCCGATCGGCGTCAGCAAGTGGGTGAGCAGGCTGGCACTGTGGGCGACCACGGCGAAGATGCCGAGGGTAACCAGCAGGCGCTTGTTCGCCTTGGCGCCGGTGGCCAGACGGGTGCTCTGATAAAGGGTCGCAGCGGCATATAGAAGGGCGGCGGCGAGGGTGGTCAGCAAACTGGGTGACAAGGGGAGCATAAATCCTGTTAGGCAAGCCCGAAAGGGGCTGAGTTTGGCATAGAACCGCCATGACACGAAAGACTCGTCAAGCTGACAGCGAGGTGTCCGCCAGACGCAGTCTTCGCTATAATCCGCGACCTGCCCACGCCGCAGGCTCGCCGAGCACATGTTGATTCCGGTCTGGGCCGCCATTATCCCGGTCTACACAGGGCCTGAAAGGATCGCGCAATGTTTGAAAACTTAACCGACCGTCTCTCGCAGACGCTGCGCCATGTCACCGGCAAGGCGAAGCTGACCGAAGACAATATCAAAGACACCCTGCGCGAAGTGCGCATGGCGTTGCTCGAAGCCGACGTCGCCCTGCCGGTGGTCAAGGACTTCGTCAATTCGGTCAAGGAGCGCGCTGTCGGCACCGAGGTGTCGCGCAGCCTGACGCCGGGCCAGGCGTTCGTGAAAATCGTCCAGGCCGAACTCGAAAGCCTGATGGGCGCGGCCAACGAAGACTTGAACCTGAGCGCTGTGCCGCCCGCCGTCATTCTGATGGCCGGTCTGCAGGGTGCGGGTAAAACCACCACTGCCGGCAAACTCGCGCGCTTCCTTAAAGAGCGCAAGAAGAAGTCGGTCATGGTTGTGTCGGCGGACGTCTATCGTCCTGCTGCTATTAAACAGCTGGAAACCCTCGCCAACGACATCGGCGTGACGTTCTTCCCGTCCGACCTGAGCCAGAAGCCGGTCGACATCGCCACCGCGGCTATTAAAGAAGCCAAACTGAAATTCATCGACGTGGTCATCGTCGATACCGCCGGTCGTCTGCACATCGACGAAGAGATGATGGGCGAGATCAAGGCGCTGCACGCCGCGATCAACCCGGTCGAAACCCTGTTCGTGGTCGACGCCATGACCGGTCAGGACGCCGCCAACACGGCCAAGGCGTTCGGCGATGCACTGCCGTTGACCGGTGTGATCCTGACCAAGGTCGACGGCGATGCCCGTGGCGGTGCCGCGCTGTCGGTGCGCGCGATCACTGGCAAGCCGATCAAGTTCATCGGTATGGGCGAGAAGAGCGAAGCGCTCGATCCGTTCCACCCTGAGCGTATCGCTTCGCGGATTCTCGGCATGGGCGATGTGCTCAGCCTGATCGAACAGGCTGAAGCTACGCTCGACAAAGACAAGGCCGACAAACTGGCCAAAAAGCTGAAGAAGGGCAAAGGCTTCGATCTCGAAGACTTCCGCGATCAGCTGCAACAGATGAAGAACATGGGCGGCCTTGGCGGGCTCATGGACAAACTGCCGAGCATCGGCGGCGTCAACCTGTCGCAAATGGGCAATGCCCAGAACGCCGCAGAGAAGCAATTCAAGCAGATGGAAGCCATCATCAACTCCATGACCCCGGCCGAGCGCCGCGACCCTGAGCTGATCAGCGGTTCGCGCAAGCGCCGGATCGCCATGGGTTCCGGCACTCAGGTGCAGGACATTGGTCGCTTGATCAAGCAGCACAAGCAGATGCAGAAGATGATGAAGAAATTCACCGCCAAAGGCGGAATGGCGAAAATGATGCGCGGCATGGGCGGTATGTTGCCCGGCGGCGGCATGCCGAAAATGTAAGGTGTCCCGTCTCACCCATTCTGCTCACTTATGGCGGCGTCTGATGCCCTCATGCTGCGTTGCCGCTCCTCGCCATAGCTGGCTATGACTCGTCGCGGCGCCTTGCTTGAGGGCATCAGCCACTCGCCAAAAGTGAGCGAAATGGGTGAGGCGGGACACAAGAACTCGCCGGTCGTCGCACCGGCGCAAGCCCCGCAAGGATGCGGGATCAACAGCAAACCCGCACTCGGCGGGAGCTGACTGGCCGTTTTCATCGACGGCTCTATATGCAAATCTGCACGGCATGCCATAGGCGCCGGAAAAAGTCATTTGCAAAAGTCCGGATATTCCTTAGAATATGCGGCCTTTCGGGCACCCATGCCCGCTGTGCATTTAGATTTGCAGCACCGACTACAGGAACGATGTTCACATGCTAACAATCCGTCTTGCCCTTGGCGGCTCCAAAAAGCGCCCGTTTTACCACCTGACCGTAACCGACTCGCGTAACCCGCGTGACGGTTCCCACAAAGAACAGGTTGGTTTCTTCAACCCTGTTGCCCGTGGTCAGGAAACCCGTCTGTCCGTGAACCAAGAGCGCGTTGCCTACTGGCTGAGCGTTGGTGCACAACCTTCTGAGCGCGTTGCTCAGTTGTTGAAGGAATCTGCCAAGGCTGCGGCCTGAGCAATATGAACGCGACGCCTGCTGTTGCCGATGATTTGATCGTTATTGGCAAAATTTATTCTGTTCACGGCGTTCGCGGCGAAGTGAAGGTTTATTCCTTTACTGATCCGACTGAAAACCTGTTGCAGTACAAAACCTGGACGCTCAAGCGCGAAGGCAATGTCAAACAGGTCGAGCTGGTCAGTGGACGCGGGAGCGATAAGTTCCTGGTCGCAAAGCTCAAGGGTCTTGATGATCGTGAAGAAGCTCGTCTTCTGGCCGGTTACGAGATCTGCGTGCCACGCAACCTGTTCGCTGAATTGACCGAAGGCGAGTACTACTGGTACCAGCTGGAAGGTCTGAAGGTCATCGATCAACTGGGGCAATTGCTCGGGAAAATCGATCATCTTCTGGAAACCGGCGCCAATGATGTAATGGTAGTCAAGCCTTGCGCTGGCAGCCTGGATGATCGCGAACGCCTGTTGCCCTATACGGAGCAATGCGTGTTGGCAGTCGACCTCGCAGCGGGCGAGATGAAGGTGGATTGGGACGCGGACTTCTAAACGTGGCTAATTTGCGCGTAGAAGTGATCAGTTTGTTTCCCGAGATGTTTTCCGCCATTGGCGACTACGGCATCACCAGTCGTGCGGTCAAACAGGGGCTCTTGCAGCTGACCTGTTGGAATCCGCGGAACTACACGACGGATCGGCATCACACTGTGGACGATCGCCCGTTTGGCGGTGGTCCGGGCATGGTGATGAAGATCAAGCCCCTGGAAGATGCTCTGGTTCAGGCCAAGGCAGCAGCCGGGGAGGCGGCGAAGGTGATTTACCTGTCCCCCCAAGGCCGTCAACTGACTCAGTCGGCGGTACGCGAGTTGGCACAATCGGATGCATTGATCCTGATTGCCGGTCGCTATGAAGGCATTGACGAGCGGTTTATTGATGCTCATGTCGATGAAGAGTGGTCGATTGGGGACTATGTCCTGTCTGGCGGCGAGCTGCCGGCGATGGTCCTGATCGATGCGGTTACACGACTGCTGCCTGGAGCTTTAGGGCATGCGGACTCCGCGGAGGAAGATTCCTTCACGGATGGTTTGCTGGATTGCCCGCACTACACCCGACCGGAGGTGTATGCGGATCAGCGTGTTCCCGACGTATTGCTAAGTGGCAATCACGCACACATCCGGCGTTGGCGTTTACAGCAGTCCCTCGGGCGGACCTATGAACGACGCGCCGATCTTCTGGAAAGCCGCTCGCTTTCTGGAGAAGAGAAGAAGCTGCTCGAGGAATACATCCTCGCGCGGGACGATAGTTAACAACGTATCGATGGTAGGTCCGACGACTTACCTTAGGAGCACAGCATGACCAACAAAATCATCCTTGCACTCGAAGCAGAGCAGATGACCAAAGAGATCCCTACCTTTGCCCCGGGCGACACCATTGTCGTTCAGGTGAAAGTGAAGGAAGGCGACCGTTCGCGTCTGCAAGCGTTCGAAGGCGTGGTAATTGCCAAGCGTAACCGTGGTGTGAACAGTGCTTTCACTGTTCGTAAAATCTCCAACGGTGTTGGCGTAGAGCGTACTTTCCAGACCTACAGCCCGCAAATCGACAGCATGGCCGTTAAACGTCGCGGTGACGTACGTAAAGCCAAGCTGTACTACCTGCGCGACCTGTCGGGTAAAGCAGCTCGCATCAAGGAAAAACTGGCTTAAGTCCAGCTTCCGATGCAGAAAAAAGCAGCCTACGGGCTGCTTTTTTGTTGTCCGCAATAAACTGCCCCCATCCTGTAGGAGCTGCCGAAGGCTGCGATCTTTTGATCTTGTTTTCGATTTGCAGTCTACTTTTTACGAGTCATCTCACATGTCTATCCGCGATCAGGAAATCGAACGCCGCACCGAACTCTCGGTAACCCGCGTGACCAAAGCCGTCTTCCCGCCGACCACCAACCACCACAACACCCTGTTCGGCGGCACTGCGCTGGCGTGGATGGACGAAGTGTCGTTCATCACCGCCACACGTTTTTGCCGTTTGCCGCTGGTGACCGTGTCCACCGACCGCATCGACTTCAATCACGCGATCCCGGCCGGTTCCATCGTCGAACTGGTCGGGCGAGTGATCAAGGTCGGCAACACCAGCCTCAAGGTCGAGGTGGAAGTGTTTGTTGAAAGCATGAGTTGCGATGGGCGTGAGAAGGCGATACATGGGCAGTTCAGCTTTGTCGCCATCGACGATGACAAGCGACCGGTGCCGGTGCTGCCAGGGTTTGCTGCCTGATCCAGAACTGAGTCGCGTCATTCGCGAGCAGGCTCGCTCCCACAGTGATCAGGGTAAACACAAAATTCATGTCCGGCACACAACCTGTGGGAGCGAGCCTGCTCGCGAAGACGTCAGGTCAGGCGCCGCTGATCTCAGGCTGAATCAGAGCCAGCACTGTCCACCCGGATCCCGGCTTCACCGTAGTCTCCGGCGTCACCACATGCACCCAGCCACTGTCATCGCGCATGAACAGCAGCGTTGCTCGATTACCATGCAGCGCGCGGTAATCATCCCAGCCAAACCCATCCGTCAGTGTCGTGCTGTACAACTCGGCACCCTGACTCAGCCGACTGGCCAGTTTCGCGTAAGTGAGAGCCTCACTGCCCAACTGATTGCCACGATGCTCAAGGCTCGCACGATGTTTGTCGCTGCGACGGCTTTCCTGGCCACTCGCCAGCCCGAACAAGCGTTGATGGCCGAAATCATGACGAAAGCGCATGGCTGCCAACGTATTCAGTTCGCCTGACGGCGACAGCGCCAGCAGGTGCCCCAGCCCGACCAGGTCCAGATGGGCGTCGGCATGCTGTGAAGCCGGGTTGCCAAAGTAGGTCGGCAAGCCTTCCATGCGCGAAGCACGGATATTTTCCCAGCTTGAATCCGTCAGCAGCACCCGACTGCCCAGTTGCTGCAACGACTTGCCAAGCTCCCGCGCCGGACCATTGGCTCCCACGATCAGGAAGCCACTCGGCGCTGGCTCCGCGACGTTGAGCAGGCGTGCCAGCGGTCGTGCGGTAGCGCTTTGCAGCACCACGGTGCCGATGATCACCGCAAAGGTCAGCGGCACCAGCAGCAGCGCGCCTTCATGCCCGGCTTCATCCAGTCGAATGGCGAAAATCGCCGACACTGCCGCCGCGACGATCCCGCGTGGTGCGATCCAGCACAGCAGGGCACGTTCGCGCCAGCTCAGGCTGGAACCGGCGGTACTCAGCAGTACGTTCAGTGGGCGGGCGATCAGTTGAATCACCAGCAGCAGAATCAGCACCAGCGGCCCCAGACCGATCAAAGCGTTCAAGTCCAGCCGCGCCGCCAACAGAATAAACAGCCCGGAAATCAGCAACACGCTGAGGTTTTCCTTGAAGTGCAGAATGTGCCGCACATCCACGCCTTTCATGTTGGCCAGCCACATGCCCATCAACGTCACCGCCAGCAGCCCGGACTCGTGCATCACCTGGTTGGAGGCAATGAAAATCCCCAGCACCGCCGCCAGTGAGGCGAGGTTGTGCAGATACTCCGGTAGCCATTGTCGGCGGATAACCGTGCCGAGCAACCAGCCACCGACGATCCCGAACGCCGCACCGCACACAATCACTCCGCCGAAGGTGAGCAGGCTCTGCTTGAGACCCTGACCTTCGCCGCTGGCGATGATAAAGCTGTAGACGACCACGGCGAGCAAGGCGCCAATCGGGTCGATGACGATGCCTTCCCAGCGCAGAATGTTGGCAATCGAGGCTTTCGGCCGTACCACGCGCAGCATCGGCACAATCACCGTCGGCCCGGTGACCAGCGTCAGGCTGCCAAACAGAATCGCCAGCATCCAGTCGAAACCGAGCAGGAAATGCGTGGCGACCGCGATGACGACCCAAGTTGAAATTGCGCCAATGGTCACCAGTCGATGCACGACGCTGCCGATCTCCTTCCACTCCGACAAGTGCAAGGTCAGGCTGCCCTCAAACAGAATCAATGCCACCGCCAGTGACACCAGCGGCATCAGCAACGGCCCGAACATTTCCTGCGGATCAAGCCAGCCCAGCACCGGGCCCGCGAGAATCCCGGTCAGCAACAGGAACAGAATCGCCGGCAGCTTCAGGCGCCAGGCCAGCCATTGGCAGCCCAGCGCCACAACACCAATCCCGCCAAATGCCAATAAAATTTGCTGCTCGTTCATTGCTGCTCCCTGTTCCTTGAAATAGCGGGCTATGAAAGACTAGCGGCCATTCCTACAGTTCACTTCACATTTGCGCGCAATCCTTGAGGTTGCGTGTCTTGAGCGCCCATGCCTGCCATCGATCATCCACTGATAGACCAGTTTCTCGACGCGCTATGGCTGGAGAAGGGCCTGTCCGATAACACCCGTGATGCCTATCGCAGCGATCTGGCGCTGTTCAACGGCTGGTTGCAGGAGAAGAACCTCGAGCTGATCAACGCCGGTCGTGAGCTGATTCTCGATCACCTGGCCTGGCGTCTGGAACAGAACTACAAGCCACGTTCTACCGCGAGATTTCTTTCCGGGGTGCGTGGCTTTTATCGCTATCTGCTGCGGGAAAAGTTGATCAGCGTTGACCCGACGTTACGCGTTGACATGCCGCAATTGGGTAGGCCATTACCCAAATCGCTGTCGGAAGCCGACGTCGAGGCGTTGCTCAAAGCGCCGGACCTGAGCGAAGCCATCGGTCAGCGAGACCGCGCCATGCTGGAAGTGTTGTATGCCTGTGGTTTGCGCGTGACAGAACTGGTCAGCCTGACACTGGAGCAGGTCAACCTGCGCCAGGGCGTCTTGCGGGTGATGGGCAAGGGCAGCAAGGAGCGTCTGGTGCCGATGGGGGAGGAGGCGATTGTCTGGATCGAACGCTACATGCGCGATGGTCGTGGCGAGTTGCTCGGTGGCCGCCCCAGCGATGTGCTGTTCCCCAGCCAGCGCGGCGAGCAGATGACCCGCCAGACCTTCTGGCACCGGATCAAGCATCAGGCCAAGGTTGCGGGGATCGGCAAGTCGCTGTCACCGCACACCTTGCGTCATGCGTTTGCCACGCATTTGCTCAACCATGGCGCGGATTTGCGCGTGGTGCAGATGTTGCTCGGGCACAGCGACCTGTCGACCACGCAGATCTATACCCACGTTGCCCGCGCCCGACTGCAGGACCTGCACGCCAAACATCACCCAAGAGGTTGAACAAAAATTCCTGTGGGAGCGAGCCTGCTCGCGAAGAGGGAGTGTCAGTCAGCGTTCATTTAGCTGACACACCACTTTCGCGAGCAGGCGCGCTCCCACAAGGATCTGTGCAGTCCTGAAAGTGTGTCGACAGGCGCATTCGGCCACCGTGGCCTTATGTGTTAGGCTTTGCCGGTTTGCACGATGGACGGTTATGACCCGGTGTTCCGGCACGGGCGTTCTGATCGATCCATTTGTCCGCCTTCAGGAGTTCTCATGCGTCTGACCCAGATTTTCGCCGCCGCAGCCATTGCGTTGGTCAGTACCTTTGCCGTCGCCGATGACGCGGCCGACAAAGCGATTCGTCAAAGCCTGGAAAAACTCGAACTCGAGGTTCCGGTAGAAAGCATCAATGCCAGCCCGCTGCCAGGCATGTACGAAGTCAAGCTCAAGGGCAGCCGTGTGCTGTACGCCAGCGCCGATGGCCAGTACATCGTTCAGGGCTATCTGTTCCAGCTCAAGGACGGCAAACCGGTCAACCTGACCGAGAAAGCCGAGCGCGTGGGCATCTCAAAACTGATCAATGCCATTCCGGTTGCAGAAACCGTGGTTTACCCGGCCATCGGCGAAACCAAATCGCACATCACCGTGTTTACCGACACCACCTGCCCGTACTGCCACAAGCTGCACGCCGAAGTGCCTGAGCTGAACAAGCGCGGCATCGAAGTGCGCTACGTTGCGTTCCCGCGCCAGGGCCTCGGCTCGCCGGGCGACGAGCAGCTTCAAGCCGTGTGGTGCTCGAAAGACAAGAAAGCAGCCATGGACAAAATGGTCGATGGCAAGGAAATCAAGGCCGCCAAGTGCGCGAACCCGGTTTCGAAACAATTCGCCCTCGGTCAGTCGATTGGTGTAAATGGTACACCGGCCATCGTTTTGGCTGACGGACAAGTCATTCCGGGCTACCAGCCTGCGCCACAAGTCGCCAAACTGGCGCTGGGCGCCAAGTAATTCGCATCGTCACGGTCAGCCTTTGACGATCATGGTCCGGCAGCAGCATCGCCGGGCCATTAATAGAGAGCCGCGAGCACGCGGTTGTTTTCCGGCCGACCCTGAGTCGGCCGTTTTATGGGGAGTTCACAGTGAATCCGGTCAAAGTAGGCATCTGTGGGTTAGGGACCGTCGGTGGCGGTACCTTCAACGTACTTCAGCGCAACGCCGAGGAAATTGCTCGTCGTGCCGGGCGTGGGATCGAAGTGGCACAAATTGCCATGCGCACGCCAAAGCCTCAGTTCCAGACGACCGGTATTGCGATTACCAACGATGTCTTCGAAGTGGCCACGAACCCTGAGATCGACATCGTCATAGAGCTGATGGGCGGCTACACCGTTGCCCGCGAGCTGGTACTCAAGGCCATCGAGAATGGCAAGCATGTGGTCACCGCGAACAAGGCTCTGATTGCCGTTCACGGTAATGAAATCTTCGCCAAGGCACGCGAGAAAGGCGTGATCGTGGCGTTTGAAGCAGCTGTTGCCGGTGGCATTCCGGTGATCAAGGCGATCCGTGAAGGCCTGTCCGCCAACCGCATCAACTGGGTCGCCGGGATCATCAACGGCACCGGCAACTTCATCCTCACCGAAATGCGCGAGAAGGGTCGCACCTTCGAAGACGTGCTGGCCGAAGCGCAAGCGTTGGGCTACGCCGAAGCCGATCCGACCTTCGACGTCGAAGGCATCGACGCGGCGCACAAGCTGACGATTCTGG
The DNA here is from genome assembly GCF_900187585.1 of Pseudomonas sp. Irchel 3E19. Taxonomy (NCBI): domain Bacteria; kingdom Pseudomonadati; phylum Pseudomonadota; class Gammaproteobacteria; order Pseudomonadales; family Pseudomonadaceae; genus Pseudomonas; species Pseudomonas sp. Irchel 3E19. The sequence continues at coordinate 29,335 of NZ_FYDT01000053.1, read as the reverse complement.
CCTCCATCGCGTTCGGCATTCCGCTGCAATTCGACAAGGCTTACACCGAAGGCATCACCAAGCTGACCACCGCTGACGTCAATTATGCCGAAGCGCTGGGCTATCGCATCAAGCACCTCGGCGTGGCGCGCAGCACTGCCGCCGGCATCGAGTTGCGCGTACACCCGACGCTGATCCCGGCCGATCGCCTGATCGCCAACGTCAACGGCGTGATGAACGCGGTGATGGTCAACGGCGACGCTGCCGGTTCGACCCTGTTCTATGGCGCTGGCGCCGGCATGGAGCCGACCGCCTCGTCGGTGATCGCCGATCTGGTGGACGTGGTTCGCGCCATGACCTCCGACCCGGAAAACCGCGTGCCGCATCTGGCCTTCCAGCCGGACTCGCTGTCGGCCCATCCGATCCTGCCGATCGAAGCCTGCGAAAGCGCCTACTATCTGCGCATCCAGGCCAAGGACCATCCGGGCGTACTCGCTCAGGTGGCGAGCATCCTCTCGGAGCGCGGTATCAACATCGAGTCGATCATGCAGAAGGAAGTCGAGGAACACGACGGTCTGGTGCCGATGATCCTGCTGACCCACCGCGTGGTGGAACAGCGCATCAACGACGCAATCGCCGCCCTCGAAGCGCTGGCAGGTGTGAACGGTCCGGTTGTGCGCATCCGCGTCGAGCACCTGAACTAAGCAGCAATCGTTTACCGGGCCCGTGCGCGGGCCCGGCATTGCGAACACTCTCCATTGGAGTCAGTCATGCGTTACATCAGTACCCGCGGCCAGGCACCGGCCCTGAATTTCGAAGACGTCCTGCTGGCCGGTCTTGCCACCGACGGCGGTCTGTACGTCCCGGAAGTGTTGCCACGTTTCACTCAGGAAGAGATCGCTTCCTGGGCCGGCCTGCCGTATCACGAGCTGGCTTTCCGCGTGATGCGTCCGTTCGTCACCGGCAGCATTCCCGATGCCGATTTCAAAAAGATCCTTGAGGAAACCTACGGCGTGTTCTCGCACAGCGCCGTGGCGCCGTTGCGTCAGTTGAACGGCAACGAGTGGGTGTTGGAGCTGTTCCACGGCCCGACGCTGGCGTTCAAGGACTTTGCCTTGCAACTGCTCGGTCGTCTGCTCGACTACGTGCTGGAAAAACGCGGCGAGCGCGTGGTGATCGTCGGTGCAACTTCCGGTGATACCGGTTCGGCGGCCATCGAAGGCTGCAAGCACTGCGAAAACGTCGACATCTTCATCCTGCACCCGCACAACCGTGTGTCGGAAGTGCAGCGTCGCCAGATGACCACGATTGTCGGCGAGAACATCCACAACATTGCCATCGAAGGCAACTTCGATGACTGCCAGGAAATGGTCAAGGCGAGCTTCGCCGACCAGAGTTTCCTCAAAGGCACCCGTCTGGTGGCGGTGAACTCGATCAACTGGGCGCGGATCATGGCCCAGATCGTTTACTACTTCCACGCAGCCCTGCAATTGGGCGGCCCGGCGCGTTCGGTGTCGTTCTCGGTGCCGACCGGCAACTTCGGCGACATCTTCGCCGGTTACCTGGCGCGCAACATGGGCCTGCCGATCAACCAGTTGATCGTCGCCACCAACCGCAACGACATCCTGCACCGCTTCATGAGCGGCAATCAGTACGTCAAGGAAACCCTGCACGCGACGCTGTCGCCGTCGATGGACATCATGGTTTCGTCGAACTTCGAACGACTGCTGTTCGACCTGCACGGTCGCAACGGTGCCGCCATTGCCGGCTTGATGGACTCGTTCAAGCAGGGCGGCGGCTTCAGCGTCGAGCAAGAGCGCTGGACCGAAGCACGCAAACTGTTCGACTCGCTGGCCGTGGATGATGCGCAAACTTGCGAAACCATCGCCGAAGTTTACGAGCAGTGCGGCGAGTTACTGGATCCGCACACCGCTATCGGTGTTAAGGCCGCGCGTGAATGCCGTCGCAGCCTGGACATCCCGATGGTGATCCTGGGGACTGCTCATCCGGTCAAATTCCCCGACGCGGTGGAAAAAGCCGGTGTAGGAAAAGCTCTCGAACTGCCTACACATCTTTCTGATTTGTTTGAGCGAAACGAGCGCTGCACCGTTCTGCCAAACGAGCTGAAAGCCGTGCAGGCCTTTGTCAGTCAGCATGGCAACCGCGGCAAGCCGCTTTAAGCCTGTAAAAGCTGTCACATTTTGAAGCCCGTCTCCTGACGGGCTTTTTTGTTTGTGCTGCCACACTGCTCGGGTTTTCACCCATGAAGGACGGGTGAACCGATCACGAAGGAAGTGGCAATGCTGTTTGAGAAAGGATTTAAACCAGTCTTGAACTGGATGTTTTTTTTAGGTCTTCTGGCAGGCGTATCCAGCAGCGGCGCCGCGCAGCTGGCGCGGCATGACAGCGTCAGGCCAGCGAACATCGATCCGGTTGCACTGGATGCCCGGGAACGACAGTGGATCCGCGACAACCCGCGAGTCATCGTCGCGTCGGTGCAATACCCGTTGTACCTGTTCCAGGACGAGCATGGCCGCTGGAACGGTTTGAACAATGATGTGCTGCAACGCATCAGCGCCATGACCGGTCTGCGTTTTGTCCATGAAGAGTCGTTTTCCACTGACCAGATGCTGGAACGCCTGGAAAGCGGCGCAGCGGATCTGAGTACGACGCTGGCCATGACCGAAAAACGCAAAACGTTCCTCGATTTCAGTCATGCCTTTGGTGGCGCCGGCTGGGTGTTCGTCGGTCGTGCGGGCGATCCGGCATTGAACTCGCTGGATCAGTTGGCCAAACGGGTGTTGGTGCTGCCCGCCAGGCATGCGTTGGAGGAGGTGATTCGCCGCGATCATCCGGCCATCCAATTGCGTCTGGTCAAGACGTATGCCGAGGCCCGGGCACTGGTCGAAAGCGGCGAGGCCCACGCGACCATTGAAAACGAGATCGGCGCGCAGTTGTATCCGTCGGGTCTGCTCAAGGTCGGCGAGGTGCTGGAAGGCAAGTGGGAAGCCGATCATCTGGCCGTGCGTAAAGGCCAGCCGGAGCTGCTGAGCATTCTGAACAAGGCGCTGAGCGCGTTTTCCCCGGCAGATCTGCGGGCCATCCGCCTGAAATGGCTGGACGGCGTCGCGCTGGCCCCAGAACCATCGATCTGGCAGCGATTGACCGAACCTGGTTGCTGGGTGATGGGCATTGTGGGCGTGTTCGGCCTGCTTTCGCTGGTGTGGAATCGCCGCCTGACGGTGGTCATCAAGCAGCGTCGTGAGGCCGAACAGTCCTTGAGCGATGAGTTGGCCTTTCAGCATGCGCTGATCGACGCCATGCCCGACCCGATGTTTGTGCGCGATCTCGAAGGCCGTTTGATTACGTGTAACCGTAGCTACGAAGAAGCGCTTTCGGTACGCCTGGATCAGGTGCAGGGGCGGCGCATTGTTGAGGTTGATGCGCTGCCCGAGGCGACGGCAATGATGCTGCACGATGAGTTTCTGGCGCAGTTGCAGACCCGCAAGACACGTTTCAGCAAGCGGCAACTGCTGTTCAAGAACGGCCCCAGGGACATTTATCAATGGACCGTGCCGTTCTACAGTGCCGATGGCAAATTGCGCGGCTTGCTGGGCGGCTGGACGGACATCACTCAGCGACGGACGGAGGGCGGGTGTCGATGTCTGCAGTGAGGATCGGAAATGTCCTATAAGACGCGGCTACTTTTCCGATGGGAGGCTGAGGATCACTGACCTAGAGTGGACAGTCACTGCGGTCAGAGGCCGCGATTGTCGTTGCAGAGGTCGCCCATGCGCTCGCTAAAAGTCCTGATCCTTGAGCATAATCCGTTCCAGTTGATGGCGTTGCACCAGATGCTCAACGCCATCGGTATCTACGATGTATTGACTGCGCCATCCCTGGCCTCGGCGGTGTGTTCGCTGGAACATCGCGGTACGGTTGATATTGCGATCTGCGATCCGCAGCTCAAGGGCGGTGATGGTCTGGCGTTGATTCGGCACCTGACGTCTCGAAGCGAGGCGCGCGCGGTCATCCTGCTCGGCGCGGTGGCCCACAGCCTGCTGACGGATCTGGATGAGCAGTTGCATGAGCATGGGCTGAAGCTCTTGGGGCGCTTGCACTCCCCTGTCTCGGCGGTATTGCTGAGGGGCCTGCTCGACACTTACCTGACGGCCACCCAGCAGCCCGTTCGTGTATGAGAAAGGCTGATTGTTTTTCTGTCATCTTCGCCCGGCATGATCTGACAGACCGGTGACACTGCGGTGCCTGCGGCCGGTATACAGAACTTTCTTCTCGGGCCGGTGGTCATTTATTGTGAACACGCCCAGGCACAATGTTTTCGCACTATTGAGTGGAGATCGAGATGGAAAGTATCAGTCTATTGCTCGGTGAGGCTCTGAGCCCGTATCAGGTTTCGTTGTCTCCAAGCGGTGCCCACGGCGAATGCCTGGTGACCTTGAAGAACAGCATCGGCGCGATTGTAGTGGAGCGCGAGTTCAACCAGGCACAGTTGACCGACAATCGTCAGTTGACCGATGTGGTCGATGGCTTGCACCGCGACGTCCTGATTGCCGAAGGGCGGCTGCAGCCGTGTGTCCTCGCGGCCTTGCGCAATGCAGGACTGGACAAGCGTCCGGCGCTCTGAAAATGAAATATTTTTTGTGGGAACCTTCCTGCATCCCTGTCAGTCAGACCCCGTAACAGCAGGATCATGCATTGTGCTCCGGTGCTTGTCGCTTGCTGCTACTGGTCTTTTTTACGGGCCACGTTTAACCCCGAGTCGTCTCCCCACTTCTCGGGGTTTCTTTTGTCCGCAATTTACTCATTGCGCCGCCTGCTGTTCGAAGAACGCCCGGGCCTGTTCGAGGTAATCGGCACGTCTGTCGGGGTCCAGCCAGTCGGCATAGCGCCGGTTTAATTCATCGTGGGGCAGGGTACGCAGCAGTTGATTGATCTCGGTGATCGCCTGGCGACCCTGGGTGGTATCGGAGCATCCGATGTAGCCCGACAAGTATTTACCGTTGCCGCGAATCGGATAAAACAGCAGCTCGTCTTCGGCAATTTGCGCCAGTTGGGCCTGATAGCGGATTTCCGGCCAATAGCCCAAAACCACCTGTAAGCGTCCCAGGCGTTGCATCGACAAAAGGCTGTTAAGGGCGTCATTGCCGTAATGCGCTGTCAGCGCGTCTTGTGGTGCCTGGCGCAGCAGATTGTCGACCAGCTCACCGTAACTGCGCTTCGCGATGACGCCGACCTTGTCCTTGCCATCGGCTAAAAACGCTGCCAGATCGACTTCACCGTCCACCAGAAACGGCGCCAGCACCTCACGGTCTTGCTGGCGCACTACCAGACCATTGCTGACAGCCCGGAAGGCGGGGATGGAGAACGCGATCCATTGCGCCCGTTCCTTGCTCCAGATTAACGACGGGTCGCAGGTGAACGAAGCTTCGTGAAGCATCTGTGTGCCCCGGGCGCGGTTGGCGGCCGAAGTCTGCTGGCTTTTCAGTTCAAATGGCTCCGTCTTCGCGCAGGCGGGCGATCTGCTGTTCGTCGTAGCCAAGATCGTGGAGTACCTGCGCATTGTGTTCACCCAACTGCGGTCCGACCCATTCGGATGTGCCGGGTGTCTCAGAGAGTTTCGGCACGATGCCTGGCATCTTGAAGGGCTTGCCGTCCGGCAGCTTGGCGTGCAGGAACATCTCGCGCGCCAGGTATTGCGGGTCGCTGAACATGTCCTCGGCGCTGAAGATCCGGCTGACCGGGACGTCGGCCTGATTGAGCAGGTCGAGCACGCTTTGCAACGGCAGCGAATTGACCCAGCGATCGATCACGCCATACAACTCGTCACGGCGACTGTCGCGCCCGTCGTTGCTGGCCAGCGTCGGGTCATTGGCCAGATCCTCGCGGCCGATCACCAACATGAAACGTTTGAAAATGGCATCGCCATTGGCGCCGATCTGCACATGCTTGCCGTCGGCGCTGGTATGGATCGAGGAGGGCGTGATGCCGGGCATGATGTTGCCGGTGCGTTCGCGGATAAACCCGAACACGTCGAACTCCGGCACCATGCTTTCCATCATGGCGAAGATCGCTTCATACAGCGCCACATCGACCACTTGGCCCAAGCCGCCGTTGACCTCGCGGTGCCGCAGCGCCATCAACGCGCCGATCACGCCCCACAGCGCGGCAATCGAATCGCCGATGGAAATCCCGGTGCGCACCGGCGGCCGATCCTCGAAACCGGTGATGTAGCGCAAGCCGCCCATGGATTCGCCGACGGCGCCAAAACCTGGCTGATCCTTCATCGGCCCGGTCTGGCCGAAACCGGACAGGCGCACCATCACCAGTTTCGGGTTCAAGGCGTGCAGGGTTTCCCAGCTCAGGCCGAGTTTTTCCAGAACACCAGGGCGGAAGTTCTCGATCAGGATGTCGGCTTCGGCAAGGAGCTTTTTCAGGATCGCCAGGCCATCGGGATGTTTGAGGTTCAGCGTCAGCGACTTCTTGTTGCGCGCCTGAACGAACCACCACAACGAGGTGCCTTCGTATAACTTGCGCCATTTGCGCAGGGGATCGCCGCCGTCCGGCGATTCGATCTTGATCACTTCAGCGCCGAACTCGCCGCAAATACGCGAGGCAAACGGCCCGGCAATCAACGTACCCAATTCAATGACTTTCACGCCGCTGAGCGGTTTGTTGGCGAACGGCATACTGAATCCTGTAGGACAAGGTTGAGCGGATACAGCGTTTTAACATAGCCGGCTGTCAGGCGCCCGAAGTTGATCGCCATCAATTCGATGATTGCCTACCGCATCGGTTAGACTTGCCGACTTTCCTCGTATCAAGAAGCCCGTTCATGGCCCAGCCGTCCACTACCTATAAATTCGAACTGAACCTCACCGACCTCGACCGCAGCGTCTACGAGAGCGTCAAGCAGACCATCGCCCGTCACCCTTCGGAGACCGAAGAGCGCATGACCGTGCGGCTGCTGGCCTACGCACTCTGGTACAACGAGCAGTTGTCGTTTGGCCGTGGTCTGTCGGACGTGGACGAACCTGCGCTGTGGGAAAAGAGCCTGGACGACCGTGTTCTGCACTGGATCGAAGTCGGCCAGCCGGACGCCGATCGCCTGACCTGGTGCTCGCGCCGCACCGAGCGCACCAGCCTGCTGGCCTACGGCAGCCTGCGTGTTTGGGAAACCAAAGTGATCCCGGCGATCAAGAACCTGAAAAACGTCAACATCGCCGCTGTCCCGCAAGAAGTGCTGGAAACCCTGGCCAAGGACATGCCCCGCGTCATCAAGTGGGACGTGATGATCAGCGAAGGGACGATCTTCGTCACCGACGACCGTGGTCAGCACGAAGTCCAGTTGCAATGGCTGCAAGGCGAGCGCGGCTGATCTCGCGCCACCGCTGATTAATCCTACGTATTCAAGAGAAGTCTCCGTCACCTCATGCGCATCGAACCTCGCCAACTGCCTGCCACTCTGCCATTCCTCGGCGATCTGCCGCCGCTACTGACCCGCTTGTACGCGGCGCGGGGCGTGCAGTCGGAGGCAGAACTGGACAAGAGCCTGGCTCGGTTGATTCCGTTCCAGCAGCTCAAGGGCATAGAGGCGGCGGTGGATCTGCTGGTGACGGCGCTGGAACAACGCCAGCGCATCCTCATCGTCGGTGACTTCGACGCGGACGGTGCCACCGCCAGTACGGTCGGCATGCTCGGTCTGCGCTTGTTGGGCGCGGCGCATGTCGATTATCTGGTGCCGAACCGTTTCGAATACGGCTACGGCCTGACCCCGGAAATCGTCGAAGTCGCCATGACCCGCGAGCCGCAGTTGCTGATCACCGTCGACAATGGCATTTCCAGTGTCGAAGGGGTGGCCGCCGCCAAACGTCATGGACTCAAAGTCCTGATCACTGACCACCACTTGCCTGGCGATGAATTGCCGCAGGCCGACGCATTGGTCAACCCGAATCAGCCGGGCTGTGAGTTTCCGAGCAAGGCGCTGGCCGGGGTCGGGGTGATTTTCTATGTGTTGATGGCCTTGCGCGCGCGCCTGCGCAGCCTTGGCTGGTACGAGAACAGCCCACAGCCGAACATCGGTGAACTGCTCGATCTGGTGGCGCTGGGCAGCGTCGCGGACGTGGTGCCGCTGGACGCCAACAACCGGATTCTGGTGCACCAAGGCCTTGAGCGAATTCGTGCCGGGCGTGCGCGGCCGGGAATCAAGGCGATCCTCGAAGTGGCCAAGCGGGACGCTGCTCGCATCACTTCAACGGATCTGGGGTTTATCGTCGGCCCACGCCTGAACGCCGCCGGGCGTCTGGATGACATGAGCCTGGGCATCGAATGCCTGCTCACCGCCGACGCCAACCTGGCTCGGGAAATGGCCGCGCAACTGGACGGCATGAACCAGGATCGCAAATCCATCGAGCAAGGCATGCAGCGTGAAGCGCTGGCGCAGCTCAAGGACTTGCCGGTCGAGTCGATGCCGTTTGGGTTGTGCCTGTTCGATCCGGAGTGGCACCAGGGCGTCATCGGCATCCTCGCCTCGCGGATGAAAGAGCGTTATTTCCGTCCGACCATCGCCTTCGCCGACGCTGGCGACGGTCTGCTCAAAGGTTCGGGACGCTCGGTGCAGGGTTTCCATATTCGCGATGCTTTGAGCGTGGTGGCGGCGCAGCATCCGGAGCTGATCAGCAAGTACGGCGGCCACGCGATGGCGGCCGGTTTGACCTTGCGGCAGGAGAATTTTCCTCTTTTCGCTGAAGCATTCGACGCTGAAGTGCGTAGGCAACTTCGCGAAGAAGACCTCACCGGGCGCATGCTGTCGGACGGCACCCTCGCCGTGGAAGAGTTCCATCTCGAACTGGCCCGCGCCCTGCGTCACGCCGGGCCGTGGGGGCAGCACTTCCCGGAGCCGCTGTTCCATGGTGTGTTCCAGTTGGTCGAGCAGCGGGTGGTCGGTGAACGTCACCTCAAAGTCGTGCTGAAAAGCGAATGCGGTTCGGTGAAGCTCGATGGCATTGCGTTCGGTATCGACCGTGATATCTGGCCGAATCCGACCATCAAGTGGGTCGAGCTGGCTTACAAGCTCGACGTCAACGAGTTTCGTGGCAACGAGACCGTGCAACTGATGATTGCCCACATCGAACCGCGCTGACCCCTTCGCGAGCAGGCTCACTCCCGCAGGTACGGTGTTGTCCTTGTGGGAGCGAGCCTGCTCGCGAAGGCGGACTTTCACACACAGAATTACTCTGAACCCTCCCTCATCCCCGGTTGTCGACTAGGCTCTAAGCACTGCTTGATTGGCCTTGTGACGTCTTGTCGATTTTTTTGCCCGCGGGGGCGGGTGCCGTACCTTTTCCTGTCACTCGTCGACTTTTCAAACAGAACCCTGGAGCCTGCCCACTGATTCGAGAGGTGCCCCATGAGTCTGCTGCTTGAACCCTTTACTCTGCGCCAACTGACCCTGCCCAACCGCATTGCCGTATCGCCCATGTGCCAGTACTCCAGCGTCGACGGCCTGGCCAACGACTGGCATCTGGTTCACCTCGGCAGTCGTGCGGTGGGCGGTGCGGGGCTGATATTCACCGAAGCCACGGCCGTTACGGCCGACGGGCGGATCACCGCCGAAGACCTTGGTTTGTGGAACGACGAACAGATCGAACCGTTGCAACGCATCACCCGTTTCATCACCGCCCAAGGCGCAGTCGCCGGTATTCAACTGGCGCACGCCGGGCGCAAGGCCAGTACCCATCGGCCGTGGATCGGCAAGCATGGCAGCGTCAAACCGGATGATGGCGGCTGGACACCGGTCGGGCCGTCACCGATTGCCTTTGACCCGCAACACACACAGCCGAAACCGCTTGATGAGGGGCAGATTGCCGACGTCATACAGGCCTTTGTCGATGCCGCGAAACGTGCGCTGACGGCGGGCTTCAGTGTGGTTGAGGTGCATGCGGCGCATGGTTATCTGCTGCATCAGTTTCTCTCGCCGCTGAGCAATCAACGGCGGGATCAGTACGGTGGTTCGTTTGAAAATCGTATTCGTCTGGTGCTGCAAGTCACTGAGGCCGTCCGCGCTGTCTGGCCGGAGGAGTTACCGGTGTTTGTCCGTGTTTCGGCTACCGACTGGGTTGAGGACGGCTGGAACCCGGATGAAACCGTCGAACTGGCGCGTCGTCTGCACACACTCGGTGCGGACCTGATCGACGTCTCCTCGGGCGGCACCGCGGCCAACGCGGAGATTCCCGTTGGGCCGGGCTATCAGACACGCTTCGCCGAACGCGTACGCAAGGAGTCAGGCATCGCCACCGGCACTGTGGGAATGATTACCGAGCCGGCGCAGGCCGAGCACATCCTGCGCACTTGTCAGGCCGACATCATCTTCCTCGCCCGTGAACTGCTGCGTGATCCGTACTGGCCGCTGCACGCCGACGATGATCTGGGTGGGCGCAAAGCCGTATGGCCGGCGCAATATCAGCGCGCGACCCATCGTGATCAGCCGATTCATGAGTCTGATCTGCGTGACTGAGTGAACTGCCAGAAAACAAAAAGCCCCGGCCAGTGATGGTCGGGGCTTGGTTTTTTTGTCTGCTGAATATTGTTTTGCCTGGCCCGCCTTCGCGAGCAGGCTCGCTCCCACATTGGTTCAATGCCGGTCATGACTTTTGCGGTCGACCTAGATCAACTGTGGGAGCGAGCCTGCTCGCGAAGAGGCCCGCCCAAACGCTAGAGAAGTCTCAAGGATACTTACGCTTGTCCGGCGCCGGCGGGAAGTACTGGTACAACCAGGTCTCACTCAACGTGCGGTCATTGGTGCGAATGAACAACCGCAACTCCACCGGTTCGACGCTATCACTGGTCGGATACCAATCGAACAGGATCCGGTAACCCTTGATGTCATCCAGCACCAGCACGCTGAAGTCCTGCACTTTGCCGTTCGAGCAGGTCACCACCGGTTCGATGCCGGTTCCCTGCGGCAGGCGATCCAGGCCGCCGCCGGTGAAGTCCACGGCAAAGCGACGTGCCCACACCGGCGGGTAATGCTCGCCCGGCGCCCAGCCTTCGGTGAAGCCGCCCATGCCGGAGCGTGTTGCATGCACGCGCGCCAGTGGTGTGCCGACTGGTGGCAAGGCGCTCCAGTAAAGCTTGTAGCCGTAATTCAGCGAATCCCCGGCAGCCACCGGTTTTTTCGGTGTCCAGAACGCCACGATGTTGTCGAGGGTCTCGCCGGTTGTAGGAATTTCCAGCAGATCGATAGAGCCTTCGCCCCACGTGGTTGTAGGTTCTACCCACAGGCTCGGGCGTTTGCTGTACCAGTCGACGGTGTCCTGATAGTTGGCGAATTCGTGGTCGGTCTGCACCAGACCAAAGCCTTTCGGATCGGTATCGGCGAAGGCGTTGAATTGCAGGGTCGCCGGATTGTTCAGCGGACGGCAGATCCACTCGCCATTGCCGCGCCACATCGCCAGACGGTCCGAGTCGTGGATCTGCGGGTGAATGGTGTCGCACATGCGGCGCTCGTGGGTGCCGCAGCTGAACATGCTGGTCATCGGCGAGATGCCCAGTTGTTCGATGGCCGTGCGCGCATTGATGTGCGCATCGACTTCCATCACCACGCGCTCGGCCTGGCAATCGATGTCGAAGCGATACGCGCCGGTGGCACTCGGCGAGTCGAGCAGGGCGTATACCACAAACCGCGTGGCGTTCTTGTCCGGCGTCTCGAACCAGAACTTGGTGAAGTCAGGGAACTCTTCACGTTTCTTCGCGTAAGTGTCGATCGCCAGACCGCGCGCCGAGAGGCCATATTGGCCAGTGGCGTCTACCGCACGGAAATAGCTGGCGCCGAGGAACGACAAAACGTCGTGACGATCCAGTTCCGGGGCCTTGAACAACTTGAACCCGGCAAAACCCAGATCGCCCTTGAGCTGTTGGGTATCGACCGAAGTGTTCTCATAGTTGAACAGCGCCGGGCGGAAATGCACCTCACGGGCGGTACGGGTCTTGGCATCGACGCTGTACATGCGCACCGGCTGACGGAAACCCATGCCGACGTGGAAGAACTGCACATCCAATTGACCCTTATTTTCTTTCCACAACGAATGCTCGCCGTCATAGCGAATAGCGTTGAAGTTTTGCGGGGTCATGGTCGCCAGTGTCGGCGGCAGCACCTGTTTGGTGTCCTGATAGCCACTACCGGCCAATTGCTTGGCCTGACGCTTCAGCGCCTCGAAATCGAAGGCCTGCGCCTCGCCATCAGCGGCGCCGCCACTGGCCGCCCAGGCACGGCTGGCCAGCAGGCCAGTGGCCGAAAGACCGGTGTAAGCCGCAATGGCCATGGACGCTTTGAGCAAATTCCTGCGGTGCATAAATACAACCTGTCGTGGACAATCCCGCGCCGTTCCTGGCACGTGCTGGATCAGAAATTACGGTTCGGACAAGCCTTCGGCCAAACGCTACGGACTATTAACAGATGCCCGCTAGCTTAAACCGTTCGCTCGCAATGCAAAATTCGTTGATTCAGTGCGACAGGGTGTCAATGAAACAAGACATGTCGGTTAAAAATCTGACAGGCCCGTCTGATTTACATGGCATATCTGCTTTTCTCGACTAATTACTCTAAAAACTGCTTTTCAGCGCCGAATTTATTTCTATTCTATGGGCATGACCGGCGCGACCCATTTGGCCGGCAGGGCACAAGGCGCTGCTGTAAGGGGCAGGGCGATGTGGTGTTTAGGCAATTCTTTGCGGTACTAGAGAAGGACATCGTCCATGGCAAAAATACAAGGCATCACCGACATGTTGGGCATCTTTCCTTGCTTGGGTAGCGGGCGCAGAAGGCGTCGGCTGAACTCGGAGGAACTGAAACTGGTGGAGCGCTATCGCGAGCTTTCGGAAAGTGACCGGATCGCGATGCGCTATCTGGTGGATGCGATGCGGAGTGTTTCGCGGTTTTAAGAGAAGATAAAAAGGGGCGGACTGAGAAGTCCGCCCATTTTTTATTTGGATCAGCTACACGTTCCCAGTACTGGATACGGCCGCTGGCCGTGCATCAACTCCGGCACATCCCGCCATTTGACCCACGCCTGCTGTTGCCAGTGCAGCAGCGGCACGGTGACGCCTGCCCAATGCATCGAACTCAGGCTCGGATGGTTTTCCATTGGGCTTGAATGGGTTTCGCGCAGCATCGGGATGACTTCATGGCTCAGCCATTGGCGCAGGTGCCGGTTTTCCGGGACGAAGTGATGGACGAGCAGGGCGAACAGGCCGGACTCGCTGACCATCGCGCAATCGATGATTTCGCCGTCCCGACGCAGGAGGACATGGCGACGCTGGTCGGGATCGAGTTTCAGGGTGAGGCGTTCGTTTAGCGGATAGCCCATCAAGCGACCGATATCCTGAACACAGAACCAGGCTTCGTGGTCTTGCATGAAGGCGTGGAGGAAGCGGTTGTGGCGGGTGAAGACGGTGGGGGTGAAGAAAGCGGAGCTTTCAGAAGGAATTTGTACGTGGTTAGGCATTTGTCGACTCCAATTTTGAGAATAGAGCCGCCACTCAAATGAGTGCGGTCACGCCGTGTTGATATTTATTCCGGCTCCGACACCGGGCCGCTGATTTCGCCGCCGAGAGAAAGCCTATCGGCTAGCAACCTACGACGCCAAGTCGGCTCTATCGACACCTTCTGTAGGAAAGAGGATTTATCTCTGAGGGTCGTTTCTGTAGGAAATGCCTGTTTTTGCATGGATGCCAGCGAGTCCGCTCCTAACCAGTGTTTTTTCCGTTATTTATCTAAATCTTGCGCATCGCTGCAGATGCTCGGCCCTTGTTTTCAGGGTTCAAAGGATTGTTATGAATAAAGGAGAATTCAATGAAGGTGTCACTCAAGCAGATCAACGGCCCTTGGGATCAAGGCTGGGTGCTGGACAAACATATGGTAAGTAGTACCTTTCTTGGCAACGATGATCGCGGTCATCCATGCTTCGATAATCAGCGCACTGAGATAGGCGAGGCGACCTACCAGCTCAAATACCAGAAGGATTGGACTCAGGTCGGCCCACTCGCCCAAGCGGTAGCAACAAATGTGTTCCCGAAATTGGATCAGGTAGGTTTTGTAGTGCCTATGCCTGCTTCAAGTATTCGTCAGCGACAACCGGTAACTGAGGTGGCCTTGGCGTTGGGGAAAATTACTGGGCTGCCGGTTTTCTCGGATTTGCTTCGGAAAGCGGCGACAGGAAAGTCGCTCAAGGATTTGCATTCCAAAGCAGATAAGGTTGCCGCGATTGGAGACAGTTTCAGCGTCAATGATGAAATCACCACGGATGGTCGCTGGAATGTTTTGGTTGTAGATGATTTGTTTGATAGTGGGGCGTCGATGGACGCGGCTTGCGCTGTTTTGCGTAAATATCCGAAGGTGGGGAAGATTTACGTAGCAGCGCTGACTTGGAAGTGAACTCAATGACAACTGTATTTATTGCCGGCTCTATCAACATCAAGAACCTTGATCCGAAGGTCAAAGAGCGTATCAATAATATTGTTGCGTCTGATTTTGAGGTGGTAGTGGGTGATGCAGGTGGCGCCGACACCTCCATTCAGGAGTACCTGTTGAGCCTCGAACGATCCAGAACCACGGTGTTCTGCAGTGGTTCAACGCCGCGCAATAACCTTGGGCAGTGGCCCGCCAGAACAGTGGAATCCAAACATTCCAAAGGGTCGAGAGCTTTCTTCACCGAGAAAGACGTCGTCATGGCCGAAGCAGCTGACTACGGCTTGATGATCTGGGATGCAAAGAGCACCGGTACGCTCAGCAACGTCATAGAACTGTTGTCGAGAAAGAAGAAGTCGCTTGTTTTCGTCAACAAGGAAAAGGAATTCAAAGTGGTCGGAGACGTCAGTCAGCTCGAAGAATTGATTGCATTCATGTCCGATCACGCCAGGCAAAAAGCCAACGAAAAAATCAAACTGTTCGATCGTATTTCCTTGTTGAAGCACGATCAGGCAGAGCTTTCTTTTTGACGTTTTCTTGGCTTTCCTAAAGCCCTGCACCTGTCAGTGCCGGGATCACAGGCTCTTGGCGACTCACCTTCCACGCATCCCCAGCCGGCCCTTACCATGGTCATAAGACTTGCCAATCCGCGTATAAACCAGCCCCAAACCAATCACGATGAGCCGTGCTCAACACCATCGCATAGTTCACGTACCACGCCGCATCCGACCTACGTGGCCAGGCCCTGTTGATGACTTCGGTTGCGGCGCGGCGCCGCGCCACAGACGCCGAGCGTTGCGATCCATTTCATCGACGTTGAGCTGAGTCAACGGTTCACGGGCGATGCTGGCGAGATTGATGCTGTCGTACTGAAGCAGTGGATGCTGGGCCGACAGCCATAAACGGTGGGGCGAGTGGCTCAGCTCTTCGGTCTGTAAGACGTGGCGGTCTTCGAGATTGGAGAGGATCGACATGCCGACATCGATCTCGCCGCTGACCAGCAAATGTTTGATGTCAGGCCGTTTTTGCGAAGGGCCTGCGCGTCCTGAGCAACATCTGGAAGCACACTCGCAGGTCCGACAGGGGCACTTTCGAACTAGGCTGGAGGCCTTATAGATCCGGATAACCCCTGTTTTGGAGGCGGAACATGAACACCCGTGGATTGCTCGATCAACTGCTCAAGTCTGGCCAGGATCTGTTGCAGAACAAGGCTGGCGGAGCGCAGAACAAAACGGCTGGTGGTAGCTTGGGCGGTTTGCTCGGCGGCGCTACAGGCTCCGGTGGCCTCGGCAGTCTGCTGTCAGGTGCAGGTGGCGGTGCATTGGCGGCTGGCGCGATGGGCTTGCTTCTTGGTAACAAGAAAGTGCGCAAGGTCGGCGGTAAAGTCGCGATTTATGGCGGCCTCGCGGCGCTTGGTGTACTGGCGTACAAGGCTTACGGCAACTACAACGCGCAAAAGGGCACCGCCCCACAACGCGAACCGCAGACCCTCGACCGTTTGCCACCGGCACAAGCCGAGCAACACAGCCAGGCCATTCTCAAGGCGCTGGTCGCTGCCGCGAAGGCCGACGGCCACATCGATGACCGCGAACGCGAACTGATCGAAGGCGAATTCACCAAACTCGACAACGACCAGGAACTGCAGCACTGGCTGCACGCCGAACTCAACAAGCCCCTCGACCCGACCGACGTCGCCCGCGCCGCGAGTACGCCGGAGATGGCGGCAGAAATGTACATCGCCAGTGTGATGTTGGTGGATGAGGAGAATTTCATGGAGAAAAGCTATCTGGATGAACTGGCGCGGCAGTTGAAGCTGGAGCCGGGGTTGAAGGTGGAGCTGGAGAAGCAGGTGCGGCAGGCTACAGTCTGATTTCCGTTGTTGCCTGCGAGCGCTGCTGGCGCGGATGCCTCAGTGCAATCCAGCGGCCTTGCAGGCTTCGACGAACGTAGCGCCTTTCTTGTCCATGGCGGTCTTGACCATTTGATTGGCTTTCACCAATGCAGCGCTGGGCTTTGCCCATTGCTCTGGCGGTAAAGGCTGAGACCATTTTTGCACTTGTTCCGGAAGCGTAGGCCGGCCCTTGCGATGCGCCCATTCGGCGAGTATGTAAGGCATTTTCCAGAAGCTCAGTACGCGCCAGACGTACCAGCGGCGAAGCGGCCAACGGGATCGTTTGGAGTATCCATATTGCTCGCGCTGTTCAGGCGTCAGGTCGTCCCCGCCATCGTCCAGAGACCCCATCGCACGCGCATCTTCACGCTCTATTTCAAAGCTGTGCAGCCCTTCATACGGCCTTAGTCGATCCCCGGTCGGCACCAGCCCCAGCGCTTTTAGCATTGGATTCGGGACATCAACGAGTTGACCGTCTTCCATGTAATTGCGAATGGATGCCCACATTCCCAAGGCGTGTGCATCACTGGCCTGTTGCAGCAGCAGAAATTGCACTTTGTCCTGTTCGTCATCTTCCAGACCCATACCAAAAGTGTACTGCCGGGTGGCTCCGTAGCTGGTGATGCCTTGCGTGTTGGAGACCCAGGCGACGACGCGTTCCCAAGGAGTGATCAATACACGATGGGTTTTGCTGTCGACGTAGCAGACTTCGCGGCGTTGACGGTTAAAGCGGACGGGGTAAGTTTTTGCTGCTTTGAAGACGCCGGAGAGCATTCCGTAAGCGTAAGCGCCCAGTGGAATAAGCAGTAGGAGTGATCCTGTGGCAAAGACCTGCAGAAAGCCTGTAACCGTCTCGAGAAAATCTCGATCAATACCGGGCGGCTGAAAGGTACAGAGCCAGATGGATATAAGTACAGGTGCTATGAACGCCGTGCTTATCATCATCCATATTCCAGCCGCCAAGATTTTTCCTTGCTCGACCATTCCCCAATTGTTACCCCCTAGCTCTAGAAAACTATCGTTCATTTCTGAGAAATTGCGCCGCGATGATTGGGGCTGGCCTGTGTAAACCGGTAGAGGCGAGAGAAACAGGGTTTCATCCATGCCACGCGTGCGAATCTCACCAGTGCGAGGGCGTTGGTTGCGAATGTCCGGTTCGGCTACTACCTCTGCAGGCTCGCCTTTCCGTTTGAACAGTCTCCTAAACATCGGCAGCAGACGAACCTGTTTGCTCACACTTCATCAATGCAAACCCGCCGCTTTACAGGCTTCGACAAACGTTGCGCCTTTCTTGTCCATGGCGGTCTTGACCATTTGATTGGCTTTTACCAATGCAGCGCTGGGCTTGGCCCATTGCTCCGGTGGCAACGGCTGAGACCATGTTTGCACTTGTTCCGGAAGGCGCGGTCGGCCCTTGCGATGCGCCCATTCGGCGAGCATGTAAGGCATTTTCCAGAAGCTCAGTACGCGCCACATGTACCAGCGACGCAGTGGCCAATAGGATTTTTTCGAGTAACCGTAGTGCTCGCGTTGCTCGGGCGTCAGTTCGTCGCCGCCCTCGTCCAGCGAACCCATCGCGCGTGCGTCTTCGCGTTCGATATCAAAGGTGTGCAGCCCTTCGTACGGCTTTAGCCGATTCCCGGTGGGAATCAAACCCAGTGCTTTGAGCATCGGGTTTGGAACATCGACCAATTGACCGTCTTCCATGTAATTGCGAATCGACGTCCACATTCCCAGAGCGTGTGCGTCACTGGGCTGTGGCAGCAGGAGGAACTGCACTTTGTCCTGTTCATCATCCTCCAGACCCATGCCGAACGTGTATTGGCGAGTGGCGCCGTAACTGGTGACGCCTTGGGTGTTGGAGACCCAGGCGACGACGCTTTCCCAAGGCACGATCAGGACGCGCTGGGTTTTGCTGTCGACGTAGCAGACTTCACGGCGTTGACGGTTGAAGCGGACGGGGTAGGTTTTTGCTGCTTTGAAGACGCCGGAGAACATTCCGTAGATATACGCGCCTAATGGAAGAACTCCCAAGAGCGCAAAGCCTGAGAATACCTGCACACCCATTACCAAATCCCTCAACGGATTCGGAAAATTTTCAGGGAAGGAGAGCATCCCATACAAAACGATAATTGCTGGAGCAATGAAAGCGAGAAACAAAAGCATCCAAATTCCAGCCGCTAATATTTTTCCCTGCTCAACCGTTCCCCAATTACTTCCTCCTAGTTCGAGGAAGGCTTCATTCATCTCGGAAAAATTGCGCCGTGATGATTGTGTTTGCCCTGTGTAAACCGGTAGAGGCGAAAGAAACAAGGTTTCATTGAGTCCCGTGGTTCGGATCTCTCCTACCCGGGGACGCTGGCTGCGGATGTCTGGTACCGTTTCAGTGGATACCAATTTGTTTTTACGTTTGAATAATTTATTAAACATCGATAGTCGCCAAGTCTTCTTTTTTGAAAAGCTTGAACTGGGCGTTGCCTGTTCCAATCGGTAGTTTTTCTACTGGCTCGACCTTGTAGGCTCCCTTGGTCATAATTCGTACACCGTGCGTATTGATGATGTGGAGATCACGTATTACAAAGCAGGTTTGGTGCAGGACATCGCGTTCAGCTTCCAATTGGTAAGCAATGTTGAACGCCAGTGCGAAATCCGTGGTTTGCAACGAATCACTGATTGGCAGGTGGAGTGTTAGTGCCTCTTTGGGTGTACTGGCAACGATGAAGC
The DNA here is from genome assembly GCF_900187585.1 of Pseudomonas sp. Irchel 3E19. Classification (NCBI taxonomy): domain Bacteria; kingdom Pseudomonadati; phylum Pseudomonadota; class Gammaproteobacteria; order Pseudomonadales; family Pseudomonadaceae; genus Pseudomonas; species Pseudomonas sp. Irchel 3E19. The sequence goes on along the minus strand of NZ_FYDT01000053.1, from coordinate 10,256 downwards.
GAGTGGCCCAGGTTGCGGTGCATTCCTGCCAGCGTAGCGGGAATGGGCCGGGACTGTAGCCTCCTCTGTATTTAGGAGTGTCGCGACACTGCTGGTAAGCCTGCAGCTGCAATTTCCGGCTGTCCATTTCCAGGGTTTTAACTCCAGGCATTACTACTTTCACATAGGTGTGCTTGTCATCACGAATCAACTCGCAGGTCGGTTTTTGCACGACTTTGGCGAGTTCGTTCCATTCGTCCTGTACGTTGCGATGCTTACTCTTATTACCCCAGACACTGCTTTCCATCCATTTTTGCAGATCGTCAATGTTGAAATAGTTGTAAAGACCTTCACCCACTAGTTGCAGGGCGGTCGCGATCAATCCTATCAGATTGGCGCGCACGCCTATGGCTAAGAGTCTGGGACTCGCTTCGGCCCATGCCAACGCCCGCAGCTCCGTCGGTGTGTGCATAATGTTCTTAACGACTGAGCCCGTATGTTTAGCAGCCCATGTGTTGGTGCCGACCAGAACGGCATCACCAGTTATTTGTAGTGTGGTGGCGCCCAAACCTTTGTAGTCGCCTTCAGCTAGAGCTTTACCCCATTGCAGAGAGTGTTTACCCAAGTCAAATGCAGCCGCTATTCCTCCAAACAAAAAGGCCCCAAATCCGGCAAGACCACTCCAGCGGCCTAAGCGGCTCATCGTATTCAATTTTCCTGCGGCACTCTCCATTTGCTCGATGTGAGCCTGAAATATTGTTACCGATAGACCTTGCACCATTGCAAATCCGGCAGCGGACATGCCGACTAGGGATTCCCCTGCAGCTAACCAGTCTGCTAAAGATTGATTAGGTTTTTTGCCAAAATCACGAATTGCCTCAATAAACTTCTGCCCCTGAATCACAAACAACGCAAACGCAATCCCATCCCCCTTCGACTTCATGGCCCCCGCGAGCGGCTTGTTAAAAGTCCCCGTAGCGCGGAAGTCTCGTACCGTCCTGCCCATCTCGGCGCGCAACTGCGGGTCCAGTCCGTCGATCACCGTACCGATTTTTGCCGGACCGTCGGCGCCTACCGTCAAGGCGTCGCTGAGCCTTTCTTCCAATGGCAGAAGCGAGCTTTTGATTTGGGTTATTCGTTGGTTGTAGTGCACTAGTCTGTCCGGATTGCCCGATCCGCTGGATTGCAGAGACAATTCGCGATTGCGCAGCTTGTAGTTTTCCTTCAACTGACTGCGCAGTTCCAGCGCCTGATCTCGGGCTACGTTGAACGCTTTGATTTCAGCGGCGGATGCCCCACGTAAGGTCAGCCCTTGGCGGGAGAATTCGCGCAACAACTGCAATCGCGCCGGCGCGCCGATCTTGCGGATGTAGCTGTTGGGGTCGATGGTCTGCGCGCGCGCGAAGGCGTCGTGAGCCTTGTCCAGCTGGTCGGCAATTCTCATCTGCCGAGCCGGGTTGTAGGCTTCGTCCAGCATGCTTTGCATGCCCATGAACTGAGTGTTCAATTTGGCGAAGTTGGGCAGGCGCTCGGTCATCAGGCTGTGGAACTGATTGGTCAGCACGTTGACGTTGGCCAGGTTCTCCTTGGCGGAGATCACGTTGATCGAGAAACTGCTCAAGTCCGCAAGTTTTTTGGCTACGTCGACTTGTGCGGCCAGGGTCAGGGTGTCGAGCCCGGGCACTACGGTCAGCAGATTGGCTTCCATGTAGGCCGCAAGTTTTGCGACTGCGGCAGGATCTGCACACATGGCAGCGACACAGACGAATTCGGTTTCCAGACGATGCTTGATTTGCGCATCTAGTTTGAAATCGTAATACCAGGCGGCGCCGTGGAAGTAGCCACTGGTAAACATCGCGAGGCGGTCGTCACGGATATTCTGCAGGCGGGTGTGCCAGTGACTGAGCAGCATTTGCTGCTTTATGACAAAGGCTTCCATTTCAGGCCTGTTGATCAGGTCGTCAATGCCACGCTGGCCAAGTTCTTTACCGTGCAGTGTCTGCCAACTCTGCAAGCTGAGTTTGTTGATCGTTTCGTAATGCTTGCGATGAAGCTCTTGCCCAAGAGAGTCCGTCATATCCACGTAGGCGCGGGCGTAGACGTTGACTTTCGCGGCTCTTCGCCAATGTTCTTCTGTACCGAACGGGCCCGGATACTTGTGATCGCGACGTACTTTCAGAAACTCGTAGATCTTCGATTGTTGTTCTTCGTTGGTCTCATCCTTTAAGGCCTTGATCGCTGGGTCGGATTGACTCAGCGCCTCAAGGCGCGAACTGTTGACGTCGTACAAGGACTGGATATATGAACCGGTGAGGTACTGCGCCTGGCACTGGTCATCTGAGCTCCATTGCTCAATCCAGTCCGCCACTTTCAACTGCGCACTGGCCAGATCACGCATCACACCAATGTCGTCACGCAGCACCAGAAACAGGTAATCATCCTTGTACGGGCCTTGCAGGTTGCTGGTCAGACTTTCGATGGCGGTTTGCTTGAATAGTGGTTGATCCTCCCAGTGATAGGCCACGCTTTCCTGTGGATTCGAACCCTCTGGTTTGGCGTCGGATCGAGATTGATCTTCCTTCACCTCCGCCAGCCAACTCTCCGCCTGCTGCTTGCTCAACAAATGCTCGCCACCCTTTTCCGGGCAGGCGCTTGCCAGTTCGAGCTGCTGCATCAAGCGCTTGCGTTCATCCTTGGACTTGAGCACTTGCGAGCATTTGAAGGCCGTCCACTGAATCTCGGAATAGCTGGCGTACAAGGTGTGTTGGCGCGTGAATACCAGATGCGGTTCACCGACAGAACTGGTTCGGGTGTCGCCCGACACTTCCTGACTGTTCCACAGCAGTTTGGCGATCTGGCCTTTCTCGATGCGGTATTCGTGCAGGTAACCGGTGGTGCCATTGACGATGTACAGATAACCGTCGCGCAGCAAGCGAATGCCCAGCGGCTGGCTCTTGGTTTTGTACGGCATCGACAGCTCGGAAGCCGGGTCAAGGTACTGAACCAGGCCGTAGCGCAGTGGCAGCAGCTGCACCTTCTTGTTCATCAGCGGGCATACGCCCATCGGCACGCGAGTGTCCTTGGACGGCTTGGCCATCGCGGCAGTGTTGGCACTGGGTTTTGGTGTTTGATGAGTGGTCACGATAGGCTTCCTTGTCGATCGGCGGCACGGCGTTCGGCCAGTTCTGCAGCGCGTTCCACGCGTTTCAATGGTGCTTCAAGTGACGATTGCGTCAGTAGCTGAACGATGTCGGGATGATCAGTGAGTGGCTCACCGGCCAGGTAACCGTAAACGTTCGCGTAGAGGGTGATTTCCTGTTCGGAGGCGAAACCCTTTTGATAAGCATCATCCGCGAGTGCTTGCGCATACGGGCGTCGATCTTCAGGTGCAAAAGTTGCCATGAAGTCCGCAAAGTAGGTGTGCAAGTGTTCAGCGAGACCTGAGACGAAATTACGAAACTCGACTTCGCCCAGCGCGGTGAGTTCTTGATCCGTTAAACGGTAGGTCTCGGGTTCAGCAATGGCGGGTTGCGGGCGCGTGTGTTGCTGCCAGTTGATTGCTACTCCGTCCGGCAGGCAGACATGGCTGACCGGGCCGAACCAGCGCGCGCTGCTGTTTTTTTCGGCCAGCCCAAATAGCTGATGCATGACCGCCGAATCCGCAATGCGTGGCATGACTTCCACGCCGCTCGGATGTTCCACGCTTAGCAAGTGGCGCCAATGGTCCCATAACGCATGCGCATCGACGTCGCTGAAAAGCAGATAACCCCACTCCTCGGATGCATGCTCTGTGAAGTACGCCAATAGCGGATCGTTGGCGCCTTTGAGAGCAATCAAATAGGGCGAGATATCTGCCAGCTCCTGCCAGCGAGTGGACTGGTACAGGCTGTAGGCTTGGTTGTCCCACTGAAACAATTGCTGCGCGAGGTTGGGAACACTGACGCCATCCAGCAGCAGATAGGCTGGGGTTTTCCATGGCAGATCACTCGGGAGCGGCGGTAGTTCGATCATTTACTGTGCCTCCTTTTGCGCGGCCAGTTTGGCGGCTTCACACACCGCACAAATCGGCTTCTTCTGCATCAACGCCTGCCGCTGCGCCGGCACCAGCAACAGCCCGGCCTTATCCGCATCCGCCTGCTTCAACGGCCCCGGCAACAAAGGCGCAGCGCCCGTGCCGCTACCCGGTCCACCGCCGGAGTTCATGTTGATCACTGGCCCGCTCATGGTCACGCCGCCGGCGTCGATCTTGATAAAACTACCACCGCCAATGAGCGTCAGTTCAGCGCCGGCTTCCATCACCACTTTCATGCCGCTGCTGAGGTGGATTTCCTGCCCCGCATCAATGAACTGCCCAGTCCCAATCTTGATGTGCTGATTCACGCCCACGGTCAGGTGATCATTCGCCCGCGCTTCGACTTTGCGATCGGCATAAACCGTGTGGTGTTCTTCGGCTTTGAATTCCGTGTAGCTGTTCTTTTCAACGGTGTCGTGGCGTTCGTTGCCGACGCGGATCTTCTGGTCGTGCTCGATATTTTCATCCCAGTCGCGCTGGGCGTGCAGGTAAATCTGCTCCTGACCTTTCTTGTCTTCGATGCGCAGTTCGTTGTAACCGCCGCCACCCATCGAGCTCAGGGTCTTGAAGGTGCTGCGGGTTTTGTTCGCCGGCAGTTCGTAGGGGGCGGTGTTTTCCTTGTGGTACAGGCAGCCGCTGATCAGCGGTTGATCGGGGTCACCTTCAAGGAAGGTGACCAGCACTTCCATGCCGATGCGCGGGATGGCGATGCCGCCGTACTGGGCGCCGGCCCAGGCGGATGAGACGCGCAGCCAGCAACTGGTTTTGTCGTCGGCCTGGCCTTCGCGGTCCCAGTGGAACTGGACTTTGACGCGTCCGTACTGGTCGCAGTGGATCTCTTCGCCTTTCGGGCCGGTGACCACGGCGCTCTGGCTGCCGAGGATGCGCGGTTTTGGATGGCGCAGCGGCGGGCGGTTGGGCACGTCCCACGGGGTGGCCTGGAAGCGGTTGCGGTAGCCCTGGTGGAAATCGTCTTTGAGCGCGGTGGTGTCGCTGGTCACCGACTCTTCCAGCACTTGCGGCTGTTTACCTTCGTGCAGCACTTCAGTCAGCAACCAGAGGTCGTTCCATTTGGCTTTCGGGTGTTGCGTCAGGGCGAGGAAATGGCCGCTGACCAGCAACGGTTGATCGCTTTTGCCTTCGGCCAGTTGGAAGTCGCTGCGGTGAATGGTCGAGGGTTTTGTAGTCTTGGCACGGGATGGTAAGGTTACTCTTTGACGCATCTTATAAGGATATTGCTCGTGTTACGTCAGTCTTTACTCGTCCTTCCTTTCATCATGCTGCTGGTAGGTTGTGAAGCCGAGTCCGGCCCGTTGCCGAGCAGCAAGAGTCTGACTCCGGAGAAAGTTGCGTCGATTGCGACGACTATCAAGACAAAATACCCGGGCATTTCCAGCGAGTTGCGCTATAAGGTGCTCAGTACGGTTGTACAGTCGATCGATAACATGGTGTTTGTCGAAGGTGGCCAGTTTGATATGGGCGACTTTGGCTGGATTTGTGAGTACGATGAAAAAGATGTTTGTACCTGGCCTTGTGGGCAGGAGCCGGAGCAGCTCTGTAATATTAGTAGCAAAGGCAATGATGATTTTGTTCATCCGGTGAAGTTGAGCAGTTACTATCTCTCAAAGTATCAGGCTACGTTGGCGGATTTCGACCTTTTTTTCGTGGCTAACGGTAAACCTCTTTATGATGGAGAAGATCGAAAACGTGAAGATCTAAAAGAGCTTTACTTGCCTAATCTTCCAGCGCCAACTCAAAGCTGGCAGGAGGCAAAAGATTATTGCACGTGGATTGGATCTTTAAGCGGTTACGAAGTGGACTTGCCGACAGAGGCGCAGTGGGAGTTCGCGGCCCGCAATCGTGGCCAGCACATCCTGTTTCCTACCGATACTGGAAGTCTTGATTTCGGTAAGAATTTCCCTTTTGAAAATGAAGAGGGGAATTTTCCAGTGAATCGCTTTGCACCAAATCCTTTGGGGTTATATGGTATGGCTGGTAATTCCACTGATTGGGTAAATGACTGGTACTCGGAAGACTATTACAAAATTTCTCCCATAGAAGATCCCCAAGGGCCGGTAACTGGCCAAAAAAAGGTCAGAAGAGGGTCTACAACGTTGGAAGCCCCTTTATCCGCAGCCCCTCTCGTCCGTCGCTGGCCAGAAGAGCTAGTTCAAAAATATCATTCAAGCGACACAAGTTTTAGGTGTGCAATTCAGTCCAGCAAGCCGCTTTAATAGTTCAGGATGAAGGCGTCTTCGGCGCCTTCATTTTTAAGCTATTCTGTCAAATAGCCCACTTCTTTGGGCTGCCAGTAATGTCTTTTCTTTTCTCCATGTCTGACTTGGTTGCCAGGCAATCAATGCTGTTTTTTCAGTTGCTGTATCATTGTTGACGGCAAGTGATTTAGTGAATTTGTTGAATTGCAATTGCTCATGCCCGTCGAGCAGGGCGTTGATGCGATTCAGGCTACGCATTGCGTCAACTTTCTTTCCGTCGCTGGAACAGTGTTCTAATACATGAATGAAATGTCGCCAAGTGCGAATGTGAGAAAGTAAAAATACTACTGCTTCTTCTTGCTCTTCTGCCCAGCTCTCTACAAAGCTTTCAGTCAGAAGGTAGATTATCGGTCCGACTGTTTCTGGAGGTAAAAGGCTGATAGGGATACTTTTGGTATTTACCTTGATGGTTTTGTTTTTGAGTAGGTAAGCAGCGATATTCTGAGCTTCTTGCTTAGTTGCGATCCGTTTTTTCCACCAGAGCCTCATGTCGTTGGCATTGTCCGTAAATGCTTTACCTATGGTGTCTCCGGGCTGGCTCATAATCTGAAAAAGGCCTCTCGCCATATATTTGAATGCTTCTTCAGTTACAGCTAACTGGTAATGAAAGTCGGCTTTCGATAGAGCATTGCAGAACACATAGATCAAATCACCGATCTTCTCGATATCAACCGTTGTACCAAAACCACCACCTGCACCAGGCCCGAAAACCAAGCTGGCTTTGCAGTTTATTGCCAAACGGTTATCGGTAATTTCAATCCCAAAATCAAAACCCGCCCCAATACCCAGTGCCGCATTACCTTCTGCCTTGATCTCCACCAGACTCGACCAATCCGTACTGCCGCTGTCGTTTGCCTGTCCTGCGACGATTTTTCCGACCCCTTGTTTAGTTGAGTCAAGCCACTTCAACGTGCCGGTAACAGTGCCGCCGCCTTGCACGCCGGCGAAGGCATTACCTTTAAGGCCAAGGCTGCCACCGCGTTTTTTGTCGACAGCAATGTCAGGCGTGCTTAGCAACGCGGTGGCACCAGACGCTTCAGCCTCTTTCGGTTTGTACTGTGCTTTGACGCCTGCCTGACCTTGCGCGGTGGCGCCGACGAAGCATGACAACTCCACTTTGCCTTCGAGGCGGAAGATGCCGATATCGCTGACGACTTCCTTGCCTTCGGCATTGCGGTACGGCATGCGCACCACGTATCCACCCTGGTCGGGAAAGTAGCCCTTCATCGCTACGGAGCCTTCCGCCAATGAGATCGCTGCGCTGCCTTTTACGCCGACCTCGATATTGCCCTTACCTGGCTCCCAACTGTTGATCCCGGCACTGGCTGTGGCAGCAAAACGAAAGGCGTGAGCTTCAGCGGAGACTGCATATATGGCCGAGTCCGCCTCGTTGGACGTCCAGGAGCACTCTTTGTGCAGCGCATTGAGCAGGTTGTCCTCTTTGCTTGTCCATGAGGTGAGCTTGGCTTCTAGACTTCCGAGCGGGCTGGTTTTGCGGCCATCGGAAACAGCCGTCCGGATATCCTTGATCAGAGTTTTGGCAAGATTTTTATCGAACGGCTTGCCTTGCATCACTTCAGTAGGAACCTTGACGCTCCAACTGAACTGCTCTCGAGAGAGTGACGAAATGTAGTGACGACGGGTCGGGTCGCGGAAGGAAATGTATTCGACTGTGGTAATGCCGATCTTTACCTGCTTGCCCTTCTCCTGTCCCTTGCCATGCTTGACGTCCGGTGCGGCACTGTTGGCACTGGTGGAGCTGTCGCCGGCTTCGGCCTTGCCTTGTGCAGCTATCCGGGTACGCAGAGATTGAATCTCCGCATTCAGTTCGGCGACTTTTTTGTCTCGCAAGCCTTCCCAGTTGGTTTCCAGATAGTTGCCTTCAAAGGCCGGCTGGGGCGTGTAACGGCTATACCAGTCACGAGCCTGTTGCACGGTTGCCAGTTGGCCCTGCAGATCTTCCTTGCGCTCGATGACAGGTTTCGGTTTTGCCGCCACGGGAGGGGAGCGCTGCAGCAGGCCGGCTTCTTCAGCCTTGGCGTTCCATACGTCTTTCACGCAGCGCGTACAAGAGCAGCCGGCCTTGGGGTCTTGAATCTTTGCGCATTGGCTTGCCTCGGTCGCCTTGGCCAGATTCTGGTGCAATTCGTCCATTAGCTTTTTGACGATGTCGCTTTGCTGCTTGAGCGCATTCGACTCTTTTTCCGTCAATATGTAGAAGTGCTTTTCACCAGTGATATGGATGATATCGACCAGTTCGTCCTTGCACTCGATGGCACCTTTGACGGCCGTCGTGCTCTGGTTATCGGCGTGCTTGGGCGGTGGCAGGCTCTTGGCCGCGGGCAACTTCAACGCCCAGCCGGTCTTGATGTGGTTGGGGTCGGTAATGATCGGATTCAGGGCCCGCAGATCAGCCACAGAGCATTTGTTGGCGGCGGCAATGCTGCCAAGAGTGTCGCCGCTCTTAACGGTGTAGGTGTTGCTCATTGCTCGTCGTCCTTGTGATTTACAGACTTTCCAGTTGAGTCAGCTTATCGCCCAGTGCGATGTCGTCACGTGCCAGCAATTCGGCGGCGGGGGTGTTATCCCAGAAGCTGTCCCCGCGTTGGATGGCTAAACGGAGCCATCGCTCTTGATCAGCCATTTGGTCATAGCCCTGGTCTTTTCCGGCCAGTAATTGGCGGTAAACGAACTCGACGCTGCCTTCTGCGGGTAAAACCTCGTGGTAGTCGTTAGCAAAGCGGGTCGCTATGACGTTCAACCGGTTCTGTTCGATCAACGCCTGACGCTCCGGGCTCAAGTACAACCAAGCGGGAGGCTGAGGCACATTATTCTGGCTTTGAGGCGACGTGGCGTAATACCGCCAGCCGATCTCGTTTCTCCATGCGAGACCGCTGAATGGCCCGAGGAACTGTGCCTTTTCGGGTTCACTGAGCGAAAGCAGCAATGGCTCCATCCAGCGCGGATCAAAAAAACGCATCATTTGCAGCGGGTGTTCATCGGTTCGCACTGTCAGCAGGCTGCGCCAGTGTTCAATAGCCTGATCAAGCAAGGAGGGACTTTTTAACCAAGCGACACATCCAGCGTCGAACTGTTTCAGCAACTTACTGGCATAGGTCGCTGCTGATTGTTTTTCCGGGTACACAACCACATAGGGGCCCGCGGGCTGCAGATCGGCATATGGTGTGTTAGTAAACAGTGGAATGCAGTCGGGCCGGAAATATGCTTCATCTTGAAACAGGTGGTTCAATAGATCCGTATCAAAACTGCGATCCAGAATCAGGCACATAACACCGGATGCGGCACACTGTTCGAAGGGTGACGCGATGGAGACAATCATGCAGACGCACCCGGTTGGTGAATAGGGCAGCAACCTGTCGCATCCAGATGACATGACGGGGTCGGTAGCAACACACCAGCTTTTGACTGAACCTTGAAGGCGCCGAGGGCGGGTTTCACGACCTGCCCAGCCTTATCCGCATCCGCCTGCTTCAACGGCCCCGGCAACAAAGGCGCAGCGCCCGTGCCGCTACCCGGTCCACCGCCGGAGTTCATGTTGATCACTGGCCCGCTCATGGTCACGCCGCCAGCGTCGATCTTGATGAAACTCCCACCGCCGACCAGCGTCAGTTCCGCACCTGCCTCAAGCACGACTTTCATGCCGCTGCTCAGGTGGATTTCCTGGCCGGCATCAATGAACTGCCCAGTCCCAATCTTGATGTGCTGATTCACCCCAACCGTCAGGTGATCGTTGGCCCGCGCCTCAACTTTACGATCGGCATAAACCGTGTGGTGTTCTTCTGCTTTGAATTCCGTGTAGCTGTTCTTTTCGACGGTGTCGTGGCGTTCGTTGCCGACGCGGATTTTCTGGTCGTGCTCGATGTTCTCGTCCCAGTCGCGCTGGGCGTGCAGGTAGATCTGCTCCTGAC